>CAZRZH010000174.1:0-4919 GCA_964604485.1 uncultured Sideroxydans sp. | reverse complement strand
GTACGTCCCACACGGCGGTTGAATTTCATGCGCCCAACGCTGGACAAGTCATAACGCTCTTCATTGAAGAACAGCCCGTTGAACAAACCTTCCACCGCTTCTTCGGTAGGGGGTTCGCCGGGACGCATCATGCGATAGATCGCCACGCGTGCCGTCCATTGGTCGGTCGTCTCATCGGTGCGCAACGTTTGCGACATGAAAGCGCCCTGATCCAGGTCGTTGGTGTACAGCGTGTGGATCTTGCTGATGCCCGCTTCCTGGATTTTCACCAGCAATGTCTCGGTGATCTCGTCGTTGGCGCTGGCGACGATCTCGCCGCTCTCTTTGTCCACCAGATTTTGCGAAAGCACACGGCCAATCAGGAAATCGTCGGCAACGGTGAGTTTGTCGATGCCCGCTTCCTGCATCTCACGGATGTGACGCACGGTAATACGTTTGTCCTTGGCGACGATGAGTTTGCCCTTGCCTTCGATATCAAAGCGGGCGATTTCACCACGCAAACGCTCGGGTACAACTTCGAACTGAATGCCTTTCTTGCCGAAATGGAAAGTGTCGTTGCTGAAGAAGGCGGCCAGAATCTGTTCCGGCGTGAAACCCAGCGACTTCAACAGGATGGTCACCGGCATCTTGCGACGGCGGTCGATACGGAAATAGACGTAGTCCTTGGCGTCAAATTCGAAATCCAGCCAGGATCCGCGATACGGAATCACCCGTGCAGAGAACAGCAATTTTCCCGAGGCGTGTGTCTTGCCGCGGTCATGTTCGAAGAACACACCGGGAGAACGGTGCAACTGTGACACGATGACACGCTCGGTTCCGTTGATAACGAACGAGCCGGTGTTGGTCATCAGCGGAATCTCGCCCATGTAGACTTCCTGCTCTTTCACCTCTTTCACGGTGGGTTTCGAGGCTTCTTTGTCAAGAATGGTCAATCGCACACGAGAACGCAACGGAGACGCATACGTCAGGCCGCGCTGCTGGCACTCGCGCACATCGAACGGCGGCAAGCCCAATTGATAACTGACGAACTCAAGACGTGCAAATTTGTTGTGGCTCTCGATCGGGAAGATCGAATTGAATGCGGCTTGCAGACCATCATTCTTGCGCTGCTCGGGTTGAGCCCAAGCCTGCAGGAATGCGCTGTAAGATTCCAATTGAGTGGACAACAAAAATGGCACCGGCAAAGCGCCTTTGCGTTTTGCAAAACTCTTACGAATACGTTTTTTTTCGGTGAAAGAGTAGCTCATAAAATCTCCACGACAGTTGGAAAAGACAAGGGGCAGAAAGCATTGTCGACGCTTGCTAACCGTTGGCTTCTGGTTCGGAAAAACCGCAAATTCAAATTTCTTTTTTAGAAGCGGCAAAAGGCTGACGGGTACTCCGTCAGCCTTTCACACGGCACACTGCTTACTTGATTTCAGCAGTTGCGCCAGCTTCGATCAGCTGTTTCAGGATTGCATCGGCATCCGCCTTGTTGACACCTTCCTTCACGGGCTTCGGTGCTCCATCAACCAGATCCTTGGCTTCTTTCAAACCCAGACCGGTGATAGCACGTACCACCTTGATCACGTTCACCTTGGCTTCACCTGCTGCCTTCAATACCACGGTGAATTCCGTTTGCTCTGCAGCAGCGGCAGGAGCAGCTCCACCACCGGCAGCAGGTGCCGACATTGCTGCGGCCGACACGCCGAATTTCTCTTCTACTGCCTTCACCAACTCGCTCAGTTCAAGCACGGACATATTGTCCAACGAGGCCAAAAATGCGTCTTTATCAAATGCCATTTTGTTTTTCCTAAATTAAATGTTCGAAATAAATTAAGCGGTCGCGGTTTTTTGTTCCACCACTGCCGCAAGTACACGCGCCAAACCGGACACAGGTGATTGCAACAGTCCCAGCAGTTGCGCCAACAGCACTTCCCTGGAAGGAATGGTGGCCAATGCGGAAACACCCGCTTTGTCCAGCATCTTGCCGTTGTATGCACCGGCTTTAATCACCAGCTTGTCATTGGTTCTGGCGAACTCATGCACCACTTTCGCGGCAGCGATGGGGTCGGCACTGATACCGTAAACCAACGGCCCCACCATCTTGTCCGCCAACGCTTCAAACTGCGTACCCTGCACCGCGCGACGCGCCAGCGTGTTCTTCAACACGCGAATGTACACACCCGAGTTGCGCGCATTGGCACGCAACTTGGTGATGTCAGCGACTGCGATGCCACGGTACTCAGCCAAAACGATGGTCTGAGCCTGCGCCACTTGTGCGCTGACTTCCGCGACGACCGCTTGCTTTTCTTGCAGATTTAGACTCAAAGTCTTCCTCCATTCTCACTTTGGGATATCGCACCGAAGTTTGATACACCCTGATTAACGACCGCGTCCTCAAGTCAGGCAAATACAAAACCACCTGCTCGCGGGCACACCATCTACGTGGGCCGACGCAACTTGCGTCAATTAGATCTCCGGTCTTATCGACCTTCGACACCAACGGTCTTTGATAATCTGCCAATCACGCCAGCAGTCAAAGAACAATTGGCAGCAGAAGATGAACCCCTGCCGCCAAATTCAAAAATTTCTTATACGACCAAACTTGCCTGCTCGACGCGGATACCGACTCCCATCGTGCTGGAGAGGGCTACTTTCTTCAGATATACACCTTTGGAAGTGGCTGGCTTGGCTTTGTTAAGTGCGTCGATCAACGCCAGCAAGTTTTCACGCAATGCTTCCGGTGCGAATGAAGCGCGACCGATCGTGCACTGGATGATGCCGTTCTTGTCGGTACGATATTGCACTTGTCCCGCCTTGGCATTTTTGACCGCACCTGCCACATCGGCCGTCACAGTTCCAACCTTTGGGTTTGGCATCAAACCGCGCGGGCCGAGGATCTGACCCAACTGACCGACGATGCGCATCGCATCAGGTGAGGCAATCACGACGTCAAAGTCCATCTTGCCTGCTTTGATGGTTTCTGCAAGGTCGTCGAAACCAACGATGTCCGCTCCTGCTGCCTTGGCTTCTTCGGCCTTGGCTCCCTGCGCAAACACGGCCACGCGCATAGTCTTGCCGGTGCCCTTGGGCAACACGACCGAACCGCGAACCAATTGATCTGATTTTTTGGCATCGACGCCAAGATTCACTGCCACGTCGATCGACTCGTCGAACTTGGCTTTGGCGGTCTCTTTTACCAACTTGAGTGCTTCATCCAGCGCATACAGTTTGTTGCGATCCACTTTAGCGGCCAGCGCTTTGTAACGTTTGGACAGTGCCATGTTATTTCACCCCTTCAACTGTGATGCCCATGCTGCGCGCGCTACCGGCGATGGTGCGTACTGCGGCATCCAAGTCAGCCGCCGTCAGGTCGGGCTGTTTGGCTTTGGCGATGTCTTCCGCTTGTTTGCGTGTCAACTTGCCGACCTTGTCGGAATGTGGTGTCTTGCTGCCCTTTTGCACACCGGCGGCCTTCTTGATCAGAATGGTCGCGGGCGGTGTCTTCATCACGAAAGTGAAGCTCTTGTCCGCAAACGCGGTGATCACCACCGGGATAGGCAAACCCGGTTCGACGCCTTGGGTCTGCGCGTTGAACGCCTTGCAGAATTCCATGATGTTCAAACCGCGCTGGCCGAGTGCCGGGCCGATTGGAGGACTTGGGTTGGCCTTGCCGGCCGGGACTTGCAGCTTGATAAAGCCGATGATTTTCTTTGCCACGTCGCTACTCCTTACTTAGTGGGTTAAACGCATACCGCAACCACTCCGATATGCTCCCCGTTAAAAAATCTTTCAGCCCCGATTGCTCGGCGCTATTTTTATCAGGCTTTTTCGACTTGCCCGAAATTCAATTCCACCGGCGTTGAACGACCGAAAATGGTCACCGCAACCCGCAACTTGCTCTTGTCGTAATTGACATCCTCAACCATGCCGTTGAAGTCTGTGAATGGACCTTCTTTAACGCGCACCGCCTCGCCCACTTCAAACAACACTTTGGGACGCGGCTTCTCAACCCCGGCCTGCATCTGCTGCATGATAGTGTCGACTTCTTTTTGGCTGATCGGGGACGGCTTCATTGCCGAACCGCCGAGGAAACCGGTGACCTTGGGGGTGTTTTTCACCAGGTGCCATGTCTCATCGGTCATCTCCATCTCGACCAGCAGATATCCGGGGAAGAATTTGCGTTCGCTGATGGTCTTCTGACCCGCTTTCAATTCCACAACCTCTTCGACCGGCACTAGAATCTGGCCGAACAGGTCCTGCACCCCAGTGCGTTCAATACGTTCCAGCAAAGCACGCTGCACGCTTTTTTCGAACTGCGAGTACGTATGCACCACATACCAACGTTTGGCCATTTACTCGCTCCGTCCCATCAATGTGTTGACGACCAACAACAGACTCGCATCTACCGCCCACAAGAACAACGCCATCACAATGGCAAACAGAATCACTACAGCAGTGGTCTGTATCGTTTCTTTGCGTGTCGGCCAAACCACGCGCTTGGCTTCGGCCACCGAATCTTTGGCAAAGCCGAAGAATTGCTTACCCTGCTCCGTTGTCCAGAACATGGCGGCACCCGCAAGTACACCAGAAAGTACTGATGCAACACGCAACACAGCAGCATTGTCTTGCAACGCGTAATAGCCAACCACACCCGCCACAACCAGCAGGAAGGTAACCAGCAATTTTATCTTGTCAGCCATGTGCGAACTGTCCGTTTCTACTTTACAAACTGGCAGGCCAGGAGGGTCTCGAACCCCCAACCCTCGGTTTTGGAGACCGATACTCTACCAATTGAGCTACTGGCCTAAACTCGTGAAGAGAGAAGGTGAAACAGAGAAGTCAAACCCTCTCCGCCCCGCCTTTCAATCTTTTCTTTTTCTTACTCGATCACCTTTGCAACCACACCCGCGCCGACGGTACGGCCGCCTTCGCGG
>CAZRZH010000173.1:0-4947 GCA_964604485.1 uncultured Sideroxydans sp. | reverse complement strand
TGGAGGCGGAGTTTGCGGGGAAGGTGAAGTGCGTGTTTATTGATCCGCCGTACAACACCGGCAGCGCGTTCACGCATTACGACGACGGGGTGGAGCATTCGATCTGGCTGTCGCTGATGCGCGACCGGCTGGAGATTATCCGGCGCTTGTTGTCGGAGGATGGTTCGTTGTGGATCACGATTGATGACAACGAATGCCACTATTTGAAGGTGATGTGTGATGAGGTGTTTGGGCGGGCGAATTTTGTTTCAAATGCGGTCTGGCAAAAAAAATATACCATATCGAATGATGCCAAGTGGCTCGCAGAAAACCACGATCACGTTTTGATTTACGCCGTAAACAAAGAACTTTGGCGGCCTAATAGGCTTGAACGTACCGCCGAAATGGACAACAGGTATCGAAATCCAGACAACCACCCCAAGGGCCCGTGGAAAGCTACACCGTTATATGCAAAACGAACTGGCTCTGAAAAAGAGCAAGCATTTTCTTTTCGATTTAAGAATGGTGTTGTCTGGACACCGCCGAGAGGAACTTCTCCTAGGTTTCCAGCAGACTCGCTCCGGCAAATGGACGAAAACGATGAGATTTGGTTTGGGAGCGATGGCACTGCAAATCCTTCAAGGAAGACTTTCCTTAACGAATTGAAAATGTCAGCACCTCCAGCACCTACGATCTGGTTGCATACTGAAGTAGGCAACAATCATGAGGCTCGCGAAGAGGTGAAGGCAATCAATCCAGAGGACTCTTTCGCGACTCCAAAACCGGAGAAGCTGCTCAAACGAATCCTAGAGCTAGCTACCAACCCCGATGACCTCGTCCTAGATTCCTTCGCCGGTTCTGGCACTACCGGCGCAGTCGCGCACAAGATGGGTCGTCGCTGGATCATGATTGAGTTGGGTGAGCATTGCCACACGCACATCATCCCGCGCCTGCAAAAAGTGATTGATGGCGAAGATAAGGGCGGCATTTCCGAGGCGGTGAACTGGCAAGGTGGCGGCGGCTTCCGTTATTACAAACTCGCACCCAGCCTGTTGCGGCAGGATGCTTACGGGCAGTGGGTGATCAACAAGGAATACAACGCGGAGATGCTGGCGCAAGCCTTGTGCAAGCTGGAGGGGTTCACCTATGCGCCCAGCGATGCGCATTACTGGAAACATGGGCATTCCACCGAACGGGATTTTATCTACGTCACTACTGCGAACCTGAATCACGAGCAGTTGCAGCAGCTTTCCGATGAAGTGGGGGCGGAGCGCAGTTTGTTGGTGTTGTGTACCGCATTCCGTGGCAAGGGCGAGTATCCGAATCTCACGGTGAAGAAGATCCCCAAGCAGGTGCTGTCGCGCTGCGAGTGGGGGCATGATGATTATTCGTTGCAGATTGAGAATTTGCCGAAAGCAATCCCTCACCCTAGCCCTCTCCCGGGGGGAGAGGGGACAAAAGCAAAAGGGCGTGGCGTAAATGCTGCACAGGGCGGGTTGTTTGAGGAGGATGAGGCATGACAACGAAGCCAAAGGCGGTGAAGTCAAAAAAACCAGCGACTGATGCCGTGGCTAAAGTTGATGCGGGTGCGGTCGAGCTGCTTGCGGCGATTCGGGGCATTTGGGAATCGGCACGCCTGCAGGCGACACGATCGGTTAATTCAGCGTTGGTACAGGCTAATTGGCTGATCGGCCGGCGGATTGTCGAGGCGGAGCAGGGCGGTAAGGCGCGGGCGGATTACAGCCGCAGATTGTTGAAATCGTTGTCCGAGGCACTGGAGAAGGATTACGGCAGTGGTTTTTCGGTTAGCGCGCTGCAATATATGCGTGCCTTTTACCTTGGTTATCCTGAGTTGGTGGAGATTCAACACGCGGTGCGTGTTAAATCGGTGCAAGGAAGCGCGGACGAGATTGGTCACTCGCTACGTGACTTTTCCGCATTGGCCGCCGAGGCCGACTGGCAGCCCGGGCGTTTGCATACCGGCCTGTCGTGGACCCATTATCGAACCTTGCTGAAGGTGGAGCGCCGTGAAGCCCGCGACTTTTATGAGATCGAAGCCATCCGCAATGGTTGGTCGGCGCGACAACTGGAACGGCAGATCAACACCTTCCTGTTCGACCGCCTGCTCAAGAGCCGCGACAAGATCGGGGTCATGGCATTGGCAAACGAAGGCTTTGTTCCAGCCCTGCCGAAGGATGTAATCAAGGATCCTTATGTGCTGGAGTTTCTTGATCTTCCTGAATCACATCGCTTGGTTGAGTCGCGTGTAGAGGAGGCGCTGATTTCTCGCTTGCAGGATTTTCTGCTTGAGTTGGGGAGCGGCTTCGCCTTTATTGGCAGACAGGTGCGGCTGACATTGGAGGGCGACCATTTCTATCCCGACTTGGTTTTCTACCACGCAAAGCTGAAGTGCTATGTTGTGATCGACCTCAAGGTGGAGAAGTTGACTCACGGCGACTTGGGGCAGATGCAGATGTATGTTAATTATTACGACCGCGAGATTGCGGGGTCGGACGATCAGCCGACCATCGGACTGATTCTCTGCGCGGATAAAAACGAGGCGATGGTGCGATATGTTTTGGATGACAAGGCAAAGCAGATTTTTGCCAGCCGTTACCAGTTCCAGTTGCCCAGCGAGGATGTCTTGCGTGCCGAGATCAAGCGCGAAATGGAAGAACTCGATTCAGGAAATCAACAGCCATGAACCGTCATGTGAACGCCATCGCAGGGCGCTTGAGTTTGCGTGCGCCGCAGCGCCGCTCGTTAGAGATTCTGGATCGCCTCACCGAGATCGTACCGCCGAGCAAAGGCGCTGACATTGCTGCCGCACTTGAGATTATCCGTAGCGAGTTTCCATCGGTGACTGATTTTGAGCGTGAGTTTCCGTCTTTGTGTTTTGCGCTGGCAACGGGTGTGGGTAAGACGCGCTTGATGGGGGCATTCATTAGCTATTTGCATTTGGCGCACGGTATCAACAACTTCTTTGTGTTGGCACCAAACCTGACCATCTACAACAAGCTGATCGCCGATTTCAGCGACCGCACGCATCCCAAGTATGTGTTCAAGGGCATCTCTGAGTTTGCGATTGATGCGCCTGTCATCATTACGGGCGATAACTACGACCAGCACGACCCAACCAGTGCCACCTTATTTGGTGGGATACGTATCAACATTTTCAACATCTCAAAAATCAATTCAGAAGTTCGCGGTGGCAAAGCGCCACGCATCAAGCGTCTGTCGGAATACATCGGCGAAAGTTATTTTGATTATCTGGCTGGGCTGCCCGATTTGGTGTTGCTGATGGATGAGTCGCATCGTTACCGCGCGCGTGCCGGTATCAAGGCGATCAATGAGCTGAAGCCGATTCTGGGATTGGAGCTGACGGCTACGCCGTTTGTGGAGGGTGCGAAGGGGGCTGCGGTTCAGTTCAAGAATGTGATTCTCGATTACCCCTTGGGCAAGGCGATGGAAGATGGCTTTGTGAAAGAGCCCGCCGTGGTGACGCGCAAGAATTTCAATCCGGCGGGAATGTCGCCGGAAGCGATTGAGCGCATGAAGCTGGAAGACTGTGTGCGCCTGCACGAGAGTGTGAAGGTTGAGCTGGAGACCTACGCGCGCGAAACGAATAACAAGATCGTTAAGCCTTTTGTGTTGGTCATCGCGCGCGACACGACCCATGCGGGAGCTTTGCTGACTTTGATTCAGTCGCATGAGTTTTTCGAGGGACGTTACAAGGACAAGGTCATTCAGGTTGATTCGAGTCAGAGTGGCGCAGAAGAAGAGAAGATGATCGAGCGGCTGCTGAAGGTGGAGAACACCGATGAGCCGACCGAGATCGTGATCCACGTCAACATGCTGAAAGAAGGCTGGGATGTGACCAACCTCTACACCATCGTGCCGTTACGTGCGGCGAATGCGCGCATTCTGATCGAGCAGTCTATCGGGCGTGGTTTGCGTCTGCCCTATGGCAAGCGTACTGGCGTGACGGCAGTGGATAGATTGAACATCGTCGCGCACGACAAATTCCAAGAGATCATCGACGAGGCGAACCGTCCTGATTCTGCCATCCACTTGAAAACGGTGGTGCTTGATAACGACGACTTCGGTCAGAAGACCGCGACCATCGTTTCGCAGACGCAACTTGCGACCCAGTTAGGCATCAAGCCCACAGATACGACGGGCAGCACGAAGTTGGCGGGGCAGGATGTGCAGCCGGTGTTCACCAAGCCGGAAGAGCAGAAGGTGGCGCAGATCGCCTATGAGGTGATTCGCAAGTTGGAGAATCAACCGAGTGTTGTGCCGACATTAGCGCACTTGAGTAAGCCGGAGGTGCAGGCCGCTATCGTTAAAGCGGTGCAAGAACAACACCAGCCTGCGCAGATGAAATTGGAAGGAACCATTGAACAACCTGATTTTGCTGCGGTGGTCGCGAAGACGGTTGCGCTGGTGCAACAGACGATAGATATTCCGCGCATTCTGGTGGTGCCAAAGGGGGCGGTGAAGGCGGGATTCAAGCCGTTCGCGCTGAAGCTGAATGCGATGAAATATCCGGCGGTGTCAGAAGAGTTGTGGGTGCAGATGCTGCGCACGAATGAGCGCGAGCTAGTGACGCTGGGACATGGCGGCATCGAAGAAAATCGTATGGAGGATTACATCGTCAGTGGCTTGGTGGATTTCGACGATGTCTCTTACGACGATCAAGCTGAGTTGCTATATGACCTTGCCGCGCAGACCGTGAAGCATTTTTGCGGCTACCTGACTGAGGATGAGGCGCACAAAGTGTTGCGTTGCTACCAGCGCGATATTGCCCGATTCATTCATGCGCAGATGCAGGAGCATAGTTGGGAAGACGTGGTTGATTACGAAGTGGTGGTAAGAAATTGTTATACGGAATTCAAGCCAAGCGCCTATAAATATTCAGTGAATGAGCCAACGGCTGATTACAAAGTCTCGCCAGCGGACAAGAGC
>CAZRZH010000172.1:0-4969 GCA_964604485.1 uncultured Sideroxydans sp. | reverse complement strand
CGGAGCCTTCCAGCTCCAGCGTCACTTCCCCGATGGTCTCGGTGATCTTCGCGCCGCCCAACATACGCGCGATCTCGTCGATTCGCCGCTCGCCGCTCAACACTTGGATATGGCTCAGGGTGACGCCCATCTCCACGGCCTTGCTCACTTGCCACTGCTGATCAGCCTGCGCCGCCACTTGCGGTAAATGGGTGACACACAACACCTGATGGCGTTTGCCCAGTTGTTTGAGCAGACTGCCAACGATCTCCGCCACGCGCCCGCCGATACCGCTGTCCACTTCATCGAAGATCAATGTCGGCACACACGCGGCGCGGCTGGCCGCAACCTGGATCGCCAGACTGATGCGCGACAATTCGCCGCCGGAAGCGACCTTGGCCATACTGCGCAACGGCGACCCCGGATTGGCGGCCACTTGCAATTCCACCGCTTCCAAGCCGTTCACACCGCCCTCATTCAGCGGCAACAACGCCACCGCAAACTGCCCGCCCTGCATCGCCAACGTCTGCATGGCAGCGGTAATTTCGGCTGAAAGCGTGGTGGCGGCCTTGGCGCGTGAAGTACTCAATTTTTTTGCCGCAATCAAATAGTCGCTGCGCGCGGTCGTTTCCTGTTTGGCCAACTCCGCCAGATCGGCGCTGCCGCCCAATTCGTCCAGCCGTGTCACGATGGTTTCCAAGGCTTGCAAAAGTTGCTCCGGCTTAACGCGGTATTTACGCGAGGCTTCCATCACAGCGGCAATACGTTGCTCCTGTTGCAGCAACTGTTGCGGATCGGCATCGAGTTTTTCCTGATAGTGGCGCAAGGCATATACCGCTTCCTGCAATTCGTTCTGCGCACTTTCCAGAATGGTCAGCGTGTCCGACAGGGCGTTATCGAACTCCAGTCCGGAACGCAAACGCGTCACCAAGGCATTCAGTTGCGCCAGACACGCCGTATCCGCATCACTCAATATTTCCACCCCGAACTGCGCCGTTTCCAACAAACTTGCCGCGTGTGACAAACGCGCGTGATCGGCCTGCAAAGTCTCCCATTCGTCCGCCGTGAATTTCAGCGTCTCCAGTTCGCGCCGTTGAAAGGCCAGCAATTCACGCTCGGCGGCCACGGCCTCGGCATTTTGTTCCAGTTGGGTGCGCCGGCGAAACAGGCTCTGCCAAATCTTGAAACTGTCCGCGACACGTGCACAGTCTTTGTCCAACCCCGCATGGCTGTCCAGCAATTCGCGTTGCGCATCGGCGCGCAACAGAGACTGGTGTGCATGTTGTCCG
Source organism: uncultured Sideroxydans sp. (assembly GCA_964604485.1). Lineage (GTDB taxonomy): Bacteria > Pseudomonadota > Gammaproteobacteria > Burkholderiales > Gallionellaceae > Sideroxyarcus. The sequence continues at coordinate 3,701 of CAZRZH010000172.1, read as the reverse complement.
TGGATGTCCAACAGGTGGATGCCGGCATCGCGCATCTGTTGCAGCGTTGCACTGCTGCCATTGATGAAGCCGCGCGAACGACCGCCGGCATCCAGCGTGCGCCTCAGCAAACACACACCCGCGTCACCTTCCAACGCCTGTTCGCGCAACCAATCCTGCAGTTGGGGAAGCGCGGATATTTCGAATTCGGCGGAGATCTCGGCGCGTTCGCAGCCGCTTCTAACCATGCCGACATCTCCGCGCTCACCCAACGCCAGCGACAACGCGTCGATCAAGATGGACTTGCCCGCGCCGGTCTCACCGGTCAGTGCGGTGAAGCCGGATGCAAAATCGAGTTCGAGGGATTCGACGATGACAAAATCGCGGATGCTTAAAAATTTGAGCATGAATATTAAGTTCCGCGTCATTCCCGCGCAGGCGGGAATCCAGTGGCTTTATCAAAAATGGAGATGGGTTTTGTCCTCGCTGCACGATGCATTGTGTTCTTGCTGGATTCCCGCCTACGCGGGAATGACGACTGTGTTTCGACGTTCAGATGCATCACAGCGTCTGGTTCCACAGCAACTTCTCGCGCAAGGTATGGTAATAACTGTGGCCAGCCGGGTGCATCAGAAGAACGGGCTGCGCGAATTTTTTCACGATGAGTTTATCGTGCAACTGCATTTCGAAAGTCGTGTGGCTGTCGTAACGCACACAGATGTCTCCGGTGCGATGCATCAACAATTCCAACTCGGAAGAGCCCTTGACGATGATCGGCCGGTTGCTGAGTGAATGGGGGCACACCGGCACCAACTGCACCACATCCAGCCCGGGATGGATGATCGGCCCCCCGGCGGACATCGCATAGGCCGTCGAACCGGTCGGGGTGGAGATAATCAAACCGTCGGCGCGCTGGTTGTACAGATATTCGCCGTCGATGCGTACTTCGAATTCGACCATGCTGCTGATATTGCTGCGGTGTACCACCACCTCGTTCAACGCCAGCCCGCTGAAAATCTCCACACCGTCTCGTATCACACGGGCCGTCAGCAACAAACGCTGCTCGGTGACGAATATCCCGTCCAGCATGGCCGCGATGCCGTCCTGCATGGTACCCATCGACAGGTCGGTCAAAAACCCGATCCGTCCCTGATTCACGCCCGCAATCGGCACACCGTACGGGGCCAGCGCGCGCGCGATGTTGAGCAACGTGCCGTCACCGCCGATGACGATGGCCATATCGACGCTTGTGGCGATCTCATCCAGACTGAGTGCGGTAAACGGATGTCCTTTGATGTGTTCGGCAGAAAGGCCGTCAACTACCACATGCACGCCGCGCGAGGCCAGAAAATCGCCCAGACACAAAATGGGAATGGCCATGTCCGGCGACTTGTGTTTGCCGATGATGGCAATGGTTTGGAATGGAAATTTCATAGTGCGCGATTAAACCATAGGCGCGATTTAATGACAAAGCGGCAATGCTAGAATGCGCGCCATGTTGAACGACCGCGCACAGATCCTGCTCAAGACCCTGGTGGAACGCTATATCAGCGATGGCCAGCCGGTCGGTTCACGCGCCCTGCAACAATTCTCCGGTTTGGAAGTCAGCCCCGCCACCATCCGCAACGTGATGGCCGATCTGGAAGTGATGGGTCTGGTCGCCAGCCCGCACACTTCTGCCGGACGCGTACCGACGGCTCTGGGTTACCGTTTGTTCATCGACAGACTGATGGTGGTGCAGCCGCTGTCCGAGGCGAGGGTATTGCAACTCGAAACCCAGCTGCAACCGGACAACCCCTCGCGCCTGTTGACACAAGCCTCCAACCTGCTGTCCGAACTGACGCATTTCGCCGGCGTGGTCGCCACGCCGAAACGCGCCAGTTTTACCGTGCGCCAGATCGAGTTTCTGCGTTTGTCCGAACGGCGCGTGTTGCTCATTGTCGTGATGCCCGACGGTGAAGTGGAAAATCGCGTGCTGGTGACACACAAGGATTACAGCCAATCTCAGCTCACCGAAGCGGGTAATTTTTTGAGCCAGCATTACGCCGACCTCGCTTTCGGCGACATGCATCAGCGTGTGCAAAACGAATTGCGCCAGTTGCAGCACGACATGACCGCGCTGATGTCCGCCGCGATGGCTGCCAGCGATGAAGTCATCGCGCGCAAAAGCGAGGATTACGTGATCAGCGGTGAACGCAACCTGGTGCATATCAACGATCTCTCCGCCAACATGAGCCAGTTGCGCAACCTGTTTAACGTGTTCGAACAGAAGACCGACCTGCTGCAATTGCTGGATGCCAGCCGTCACGCACAGGGTGTGCATATCTTCGTCGGCAACGAATCCGGTTTGGCCGGATTAAATGAATGCAGTGTGGTGAGCGCGCCCTACACGTCCGATGGGCAGATCATCGGCACACTCGCCGTGGTCGGCCCAAAACGTATGGATTACGAACGCATCGTGCCTATCGTGGACATCACGGCCAAGTTATTGAGCAACGCTCTTTCCCAACATTAAAGGAATATGAGAACCTGCAAAGCCCGTCATTCCCGCGCAGGCGGGAATCCAGCAAATAATAAATTCCCTCGCGTAGCGGGGACAAAACCCGATTGCATTTTTGATAAACCCACTGGATTCCCGCCTGCGCGGGAATGACGAAAAAATACGATCAGCGACTCACACATGAGCTACCAAACCGAACCCACCCACACCCACGGCACACCCGAAAAGACCGGCATTTTGCTGGTCAACCTCGGTACGCCCGATGCACCGACTGCGGAAGCCGTGCGACCTTATCTCAAAGAATTTCTAAGCGACCCGCGCGTGGTGGAAATCCCCAAAGCGGTCTGGTGGCTCATCCTCAACGGCGTCATTCTCAACGTGCGCCCGAAAAAATCGGCCGCAAAATATGCCAGCATCTGGTTACCGGAAGGTTCGCCGTTACGCGTCTACACCGCCAAGCAAGCAAACTTGCTGGAGGGTTATCTGGCGAGTCGCACCCAAGCCCCGTTCGTGGTCGAGTACGCCATGAGCTACGGCAATCCCTCCATTGCGAGCGTGCTGCGCAAACTTAAAGAACAAAATTGCCAGCGTATTTTGATCGTACCGCTGTATCCGCAATATGCGGCCAGCTCCACCGCCACCGTGTTCGACCGCGTGTTTAGCGCCGTGCAGCAAATGCGCAACACGCCGGCTATCCGCACCATCAAACATTTCCACGACGATGCCGGTTACATCAAAGCGTTGGCCAACAACATCAATGAATATTGGATGAAAAATGGGCGACCGGAAAAACTGGTGATGAGCTTTCACGGTGTTCCAAAATACTCGTTGGACAAAGGCGATCCCTACCATTGCGAATGCCACAAGACGGGGCGTTTGTTGGGTCAAGCATTGGGATTGAGGCCGGAACAATACGTCGTGAGCTTCCAATCACGGTTCGGCAAAGCAGAATGGATCAAACCCTATACCACCGCCACGCTGCACGAATTGGGCAAACACAAAACCAAACGTGTGGATGTGGTGTGCCCGGGTTTCGTCGCCGATTGTCTAGAAACACTGGAAGAAATTGCGCTGGAAGGCAAGGAAGAATTCCAACACGCAGGCGGCGGCGAATACAACTACATTCCCTGCCTCAACGACCGCAACGACTGGATGCACGCACTGACCGATCTGGTCATGGACAACTTGCAGGGCTGGCTGATCGAACCGAATGCAGTGGAGC
>CAZRZH010000171.1:0-5037 GCA_964604485.1 uncultured Sideroxydans sp. | reverse complement strand
AGGCCGATGGTGCGGTCGATGTGTTCGGAAGCTTCCGGGTGGAAGGTGATGTAGGTGGCGCCCGCTTTGGCGAAATCGGGGATGATGCGATCCACCGGTTTGACCATCAGATGCACGTCGATGGGGGCGGTCACGCCGTGTTTGCGCAGGGCTTCACAGACCAAAGGGCCGATGGTCAGATTGGGCACGTAATGGTTATCCATCACATCGAAGTGCACGATATCCGCGCCCGAAGCCAGCACGTTATCCACTTCCTCGCCCAATTTTGCAAAGTTGGCGGAGAGAATCGAGGGGGCGATTTGGTAGCTCATGTTTTGATCCTTAGCGTTAGAAATTTGGACGCATATTCTAACCGAAACTTATAAATGCACGAACCTGCGCTTGTCAGGCCGGGCAAAATACGGTGAAATGCACCGATGGAAAACATCACTCAATACAAGGTTCATGTTGCTGTCCAGGTGCGTTATCTGGCGGATCAATCCGACGAGGCCGACAACCGCCACGTGTTCACCTACACCATTACCATCACCAACCAGGGCGAACATCCGGTGCAACTGCTGCATCGCCACTGGATCATCACCGATGCCAACAATCACGTGCAGGAAGTGCGCGGCAAAGGGGTGGTCGGCGAGCAGCCGGTCATCAAACAGGGGCAGAGTTTCGAATATTCCAGCGGCACGGTGTTGGCGACTCAAGTGGGGACCATGTCCGGCAGCTATCAGATGCAATTGGTGGATGGCGGCGAATTCACCGTGCCCATTCAGCAATTCGTGTTGAGTGTTCCGCGCACGCTGCATTGAGTCCGGATTGTCCATTAGAACGTTTGTTCTTCGTAGGAGCCCGACTTGTCGGGCGACCCAGAGCCATCGCGCAACAAGTTGCGCTCCTACTTCACGTTAAGTCCGGCACGAACACCCATACGAAAAACAGTCATGAATAAACCCGTCGCACAAAAATCTTTCTGGCTGACTCTGCTGGCCGGCCTCATGCTGGCGGGCTGCTGCACCTGTCCACCGCCCAGCGTGAAGGTTGAACCGGCTCCCGTCCCGGTACCGCTTCCCAAACCTGTCGTCGGCAAACCCACCCCGGATTTTTTGCCGAGCAAATGGGATGCGCTGCCCGACTGGACCACGCAAGACTTCGCCGCCTCCTGGCCCGCGTTGCAGCAAAGTTGCCGCGCTCTGAAACTGAAACCGGTATGGCTGCCGATCTGCGCAGCGGCGGAAAAAGTGAGCAACGATGACGCCTCCGCGCGGAGAGTTTTTTATGAGACATGGTTCACGCCCTACCAGATATTCAATCCGGACGGCACCGACAGCGGCATGATCACCGGCTATTACGAACCGCTGCTAAAAGGCAGCCGCACGCGCAGCAAACGCTTCCCCTTTCCGATATTTGCACCGCCCGACGATATGCTGGAAGTGGACATGGGCGACCTCTATCCGCAATTCAGGGGACAACGTGTGCGCGGCCGGTTGCAGGGCAAACGTGTTGTGCCGTATTTCAACCGTGCCGAAATTGATGCCGGGATAGCCCCGGCGATCCGAGGGCGCGAACTGTATTGGGTGGGGAATGAGATCGAGCTGTTTTTCCTGCAAATCCAAGGCTCCGGCCGCATTGAACTGGAAGACGGCAAACGCGTGAAAATCGGTTACGCCGAACAGAACGGACATCCCTACGCCTCCATCGGCAAGAAGTTGATCGACATGGGTGAGCTCAAACTGGAAGACGCGTCTATGCAGGGCATCAAGAACTGGGCCGAAAAAAATCCCGAGCGTTTGGCTGTCCTGTTGGGACACAACCCGAGTTATGTTTTCTTCCGCGAACTGCCCGACACCTTATCCGGCCCGCTCGGCGCATTGGGTGTGCCGCTCACCAACGAATACAGCATCGCCGTCGATCCGCGCAGCATCCCGTTGGGCGTACCGGTATTCCTTGCCACCACCAAACCCAACAAACCCGAAGTCTTGAACCGTCTGGTGTTCGCGCAGGACACGGGCGGCGCGATCAAAGGCGCCGTGCGTGCGGATTTCTTCTGGGGCTTCGGCGAGTTGGCGGGGATCAAGGCCGGCAGCATGAAACAAAGCGGACGCTTGTGGGTGCTGTTCCCCAAGGGTGGAGAGCCGACGCTGAATTGATGCGAGAAGGTGCACGTATTGATTCTGAGCATGATGAGTATCTGCTCAAGATTGTTCCCAGCACAACCCACATTGGATAGACTGCCGCCATGTTTTACATTGATCTCTTCTCAGCGCTTGACCGGCACAAAGTTGACTACCTGTTGATTGGCGGCTTGGCCGTGTCGCTGCACGGCATCGAACGTGCCACGATGGACGTGGACATTACCATCGCCATGAATCCGGCCAATCGGGCTGCGCTGATCGAAATGGCCAGAGAACTCAAACTCACCCCGGTACTACCCGTTCCATTGGAATCGTTCAATGATTTGGACTTACTGCGCAAGTGGCATGCAGAAAAAAACCTCGAAGCATTTGCGTTGCGTACACCGGATATCGCAAGTGTCACGATGGATGTGTTGCTGTTCCCGCCGGTAGAATTTTCCGGGATGTCCCGGCGCGCAGTGATCTTTAACGTGGCCAACATACCGGTCCGCGTGGTTTCCATAGATGATCTGATCGCACTCAAGCAAGCCGTCGGAAGGCCGATTGACCTCTCCGATATCGAACACCTGCAACGCGTCAAACCCCTATGAACCGTCCTTTCCCGTCGGGCGACCGAACGTATTACGTGAGTGATGAACGCTTGAAAGCGTTCAAACAACTCACCCCGGAGCAACGCCTGAAATGGGTGGAAGAACTGGCGACTTTCCTGCGCTTGGCGAAGATCGGCGGGGAAAAGTCGGAGGGAATAGAAAATCGAGGTTGAACACTTAACTCATGCATAATTGCCCCCAATAATTACAGCAATTGAACAGCAAGGATTATGTATGGGCAGAGAGCTAATCTATCATTTTGGCTGGGACGAAAATAAAGCGCGCAGTAACCAGAAAAAACACGAGGTTTCGTTCCCGCTTGCGACAACCGTTTTTAGGGACGCTTTGGCGCTGACGGTTTATGATGTCGGACATAGCGATGATGAAGAACGTTGGGTAACATTGGGGTGCGCTACGAACGGCCAGTTTCTGGTAGTAATACACACCGCATCGTGGGTAGGGACTGCAGAAATGAAAGTGCGGATCATTTCGGCGCGACTAGCTGAACGTGACGAAATCCGCGAATATGAAGAAATACCGCGCTAGCGGTTTACATCAAAGGTGAGTCCATGAAAGATCAATACGACTTCTCTAAAGGGGTTCGCGGCAAGTTCTACAACCTCGAAGCTGTGTTTAAGCTCCCGGTCTATCTTGACGAGAGTGTGCAAACTTATCTGTCAGCCAAAGCCGATGCCAAAGGGGTTGACCTTTCAGATTTGGTCAACGATCTGCTGAAACGCGAGATTGGAATCATTGAGGCGGTCAGATAGTTTCGTCATCGTTTAATTCGAGTCTGAGGTCTCCAGAAAGCTTTTTTTTGCCAACGAAAGGATGGGGGTAGGCAACGTTTTATTGCAGTGTTGCGAATACGCCTCCAACTGGCAGGATGTTGAACTTCAAAACTAGTGCTTGTAATTTTCTCAATCTCGATCTTAATCAGTTCGCGAATCTTTACTTCGTCAACTTTCGGTTTTTTACCTGCAGTGCATGCGTTAATAGTTATATCTCCATGCTTGTAAATAGATAAAAACCTACTTCTGAAATTCTCCTGAGCAAATTCCGTCCAACATTTCCTAAATATTGCGTCGCGGTGCTTTTTGATGTTTCCAAGAGAACATTGAAATTGAATTGCATTGATAATGAATAGTGGATATCTGCCATTCGGCTGCGATTTGTGTAAGTGAATGGCCTCGCAAAAAATCTCCCTAATTGCTCTTCCTGTTTCGCTATAACCGTTTCCTGCAGCAGGGCGAGGGTGGCATCCAGCGTATTCGGTAGTGTGTGGGCTTTCTAAAACAAGCAATATGCTGGGCGTTGATGGCCTCAAATATTCTGGAATGGGTTGTCGAACAAGGAAGTCAGTTTTGAGTTCATTGGATTCTGGGTTTGCTGTCAATCCGTTGTTTATCAGAATCTCACCTACAAATTGATCTGGGCAAAGGCGGCCTTCTGAAAACAATGGAAGTCTTTCTCTTGCTATTTTGAGAAACTCATCGCCATTATCCGCACACATTGTGATATCTGACCTAAACAATCGCAGTAACGATTGGCGAATTTGCAGATTTATTCCTCATCATCAAACCACCACGTATTCAATGAATACAAGTCGTGTAATTAGAAACACTCCAGAATCCCGCGCATTTGGAAGGTAGCTCACATCAACAACAATTATATGAATGCGATCATCTTTAAGGAGAGCAAAAAGTCGCGATCTGTCGTCTGTGTCTTTCCCCAAATAGCCATCAAAAAGACTCGAACCTGCCCCTTTCTTTGATAAATCATTTTTGGTTAAAGGCTTTATTCACATCACGAGCGTAAATGTCCTTCCCTATCGAGATTCTTACTTTAACTCCATCGCTAAGGATACCAATTCCGACACCATTCTCAAGATCCTCGCCATACCTCATTACCTCAACGGTGCCAGTTCGTTGATCAGAGCATTTAAAATCCACCTTAAGCTTTGCTGTCGTAGTGAATTGGTTATAAGTTCCATTACAAGACAAGTTTTGCGAGTTCGAAACCTTAAATATTCCCTGAGCAAGCGATGCAACAGCTTCCCCTCTCAACTCTTCAGTTCCATCAGATAGTTCGACCATAAGAGGGGCATGAACTGTACATCCCGAAAGTGTTGCAACAGATAAAATCAGGGCAGAATGAAGCAGTGCTTTGGATATCATGTTATGGCTCCTCATTAATTGTAAAATTACTCTTTTGTTCGAAACTAACCTGAAGCGCAAGACAACTTATTCATCAAACTATCGAATGTGTTATTCCATTTCTAATCCATTGATGTAACAATACGCCTCCATCAACCCCGATGGAGA
>CAZRZH010000170.1:0-5075 GCA_964604485.1 uncultured Sideroxydans sp. | reverse complement strand
CACCAGCTTAAACTAGACTGATTTCTGTCTTGACGGATGGGTCCACTGTAACCCTATATCAATACCAGAGGTAAATTTATTCTCCTCATCCTTGATCAGATAAACAGGTATATCGACACCAGTTGTATGTACGCCACCTGTTATTGCGTAATTGAGACTTGGGGTTGCTACAAATTTTTCGAAGGGAAATCTAACCTCTAGGCTTGTCAAGTGAGTTATTGCGCGAACTGGCGCACCGATTGGTCCGTTTACGCAAGTAAACGCCGTTCCTGTAGGCGCTGGACAATGAATTGAACTTGGATTGTCATTCTGTGTCATTTGTACCCCCCATGACAGACTGGCTGATTTACCGCCCTCTTTATTCGAGGTACCCAAAGTAATACTTGATGACCAAGGTTTGGTTGCAAACGATTTTTTTACAAGAGAAGTACTTTCGTAATAATTTGAATCTTTGTATCCAAACCTAAGCGAGCCACTAAAATACGGATTCCCAATGACTGTTGATGTACTTGATGCAGTTGATAATTTAGCTTCGATGTTTGTTGCATCGGCCAAACCATCCAAAGTTGCCAATTTGGTAATATCGTTGCCATTGCTGGTTGGCGTGCTAATTGCAACGACTAACACATATGAATTTTTCCTATCGTTTTTACTAAGGTGGTTGAAATGTAGTATGGACTGGTCGTTTCTGTTGGAGTCATACTCAAAAGCAATAGTCGCCTGCCCGCCGGAGCCAGATGCTGTCAAATGCGCGCCTGGTCGCCCAATTTTTGAATCGCCCTGCAATCCGGTAAGATCAGATAGAATTTGACGGCAATCATCATTCGCACAGGTGAAATCAAAAGAATGGGCTTGTGGCAATGCCCCTAAACAAATTATTGCAACTATCCAGCTAAATTTCATGTCATTTCTCCGTTAATTATTGAACCACTGTTCGGGAGGACGATATGTACCCTCCAGCACAACCTTAATAAACCATAAATTATTTGCGTACCTCATTTGGTTAGTTTGATTCAAACGTTTATCACTCACTTTGTTGCGGCTGCTTTTGTTGCCTGCTGCTTTGCTGCGATTACTGCCACTTGATCTTGTTGCTTGTTGGGCTTCACGGAGCCTGTCCTGAGCTTGCCGATGGGTTCAACCACAACCTACTGCTACTTTTGTTGTCACTGCTTTGCTGCGTTTACTGCCACTTTCCCTCATCCCAACCCTTCTGATGAAACTACTAGCCATTCGACTAAGCCAGCAAGCGAGCAAGTCGCTGGTTATCCCACGGGGAGAAGGGCACTGTTGGGCTTCACGGAGCCTGTCCTGATCTTGCCGAAGGGCTCAACCACAACCTACTGCTGCCGCATTGTTTGATTGCTTGTGCTGAGACGTGATCCGGCACAGGTTTGTCAGGAAGGTTTTCAAATATTTTGTCGATGGGGCTAGGCGCATGCGCAGACCAACAATGGCCGACACAGCCAGTGGTTGGCGCGTGGCAAAACAAAACGCCCCGCGATAAAGCTGGCGGGGCGTAATAAAACAAACGGGAAAACTCAAGACGCCCGAACGCGACGGGCGAAAATAAATTCAGAGATGCGGGAACTCTGCCGGGGTGGTTTTCTAACGCTGAACGCTGAACGCTGAACGCTGAACGCTGAACGCTGAACGCTGAACGCTTGGTGCGCGGTGATGGAGCTGTTTAACATCGAGACTCTCCCCCGAGGTCTGAATGCTGCCGGTTTAATTTGATGGCTGTCGCGGGCATTGCACCGAGCTTGACCAACTCTCACCATCGCGCCAGCTCCATTCTGGTTGACCTTCGCTGTGCTCTAGCCGTCTATGCGGGTTTGATGCGGGCAGTGAAGATTTGCGATGAGGGTGCAATGTAATTTCAGCGATAGGGTTTTGTCAATGGGACCAATCTCCTATTCTGAAATATTCAATTTTTCCTATTTGAAGACAGCTGCACCGTGAATATTTCAGCTTGCTACCCGCCACCCTGCTTCCACTCAAAGCCAGTTGCCCATCAAGATAAACGGTGCCCAGTAATAGGGATGGGCAAAGGGTTTGCCCGGTTCGATTTGAAACAGGATGGCGTCATCTTTCTTGCCGTCGATTGAGACGTATTTGCCACCGCGTTTGTCAGGCGTGATGCGGGTGGTGGTGTTCTGCGTGCCGCCATAAAGCAATGCCAGTTGTGCTTGTCGCAGGGCTTGTGCCTTGTTCAGGTGTTGTTGCTGGCGGCTGCGATACAGGGTTTGCATGAGTGGTGCGGTGCTAGTGTCGGCGATGGGCCACAGTGTGGCGAGCACGGCTTTGGCACCTTTGTGTTGTGCCAGTGCACCGAAACCTTCCACTTCTTTGCCGTTGGCTTCGTGTCCGCCTTGCATGGCGGTGGCGCAGGCAGAAAGTGTGAGCAGGTCGAGCTGGCCAAAGGGATAGTCGCCCTCGCGCAATTGCTTGAGGCTGAGGTGGTTGCCATCGCCCAGCAATAAATAGGAATCGGCTTCTGTGCCGGGGGTGAATTTAAAATGGCTGGCGATGTGCAAAACGGGCTGGCCCTGTTTTAGGCTGGTTTGCATTTGTGCGGCGGTGAACTGTTGATCGAGGTGTATCGCGCCGGGCAAACCGTGTCTGCCGATGATGCCGGACAGTTCGGCTTTGACGCCGGGCAATTCGCTAAAGCCGGGGTGCGCTTGTGTAACGCCCAAGCCTTCGATCTTCCATAACGCGCGGCCGCTGGCCGTCAATTTGTCCTGCGCGGCGGCGGTGTATAAGGCCAGCGGATAACGCTCGACCAGATATTGTTTGCCGTCGTGTAATGCGGCGAACGGGATGTAGCGCAAGGCGCCATCGGGCGCGAACATCAGGGTTTGACTGTGCCGGATGTCGGCTTCGATGGGCGCGATGAGATCACGATAAAGTTCCTGCGCCAGCGGTCGCGCATCGTAGCGCGGGTCTTCCAGCACTTTGCGCAGCGCCACCAGTTTGGGATATAGCACCGCTTCGCCCACCGGCGCTTCACGCACCCGCTGCTGCACGCGGTCGGTGACGATGATGTGGATCTTGTCGCCCAGCAGCAGGTATTGCACCAGCGTGACGCCCTGCCCCAATTGTGCAAGTTGCTGTTGAATACCGGCTGCAAGTTGCGCTTGCTCGGCGCGTTGCTGGGCGAGTTGATTCTGCTGCGACGTGGGCAGGGTGAGCGGAATTTCGTTGAGCAAGGCGAGGGTTTGTTTTTCATACTCGGCCAATTGTTTTTGGATATCGCCGCGCAACTTCTCTTGTTCATAAATCAAAGCATCGCGTTGCGCCAGCAGGCGCGTGCCTGTCTTGCCCAGTTTTTCCAACTGCTCGGCATACGGTTTCTCGGCACCGCTGTAGCTCAGGTGCGTGGTGCGCATATCGGCCGCAGCATCGCGGCGGATGAAGTCGAAATATTCATCTTCCTTGAGCATGGCGAGCACCTGTTGAGCTTCGGCCAGGCGCCCCGCCATCACCAAATAATTTGCGAGCTTGCGATACACCTCTTCGTTCTTTTTCAGCAGGGATTTTTGCAGCACCTTGTCCAATCCCTTGGCATCGGCGCGGATGCGCTGCATCGTATTCACCGCGCCCTTGAGGTGAAAGATGGCGCTACTCGCGTTGCCCTGATCGGCATACAACCTGCCCAGATTGTATTGAACGAACTTCAACATATCCGGCTTGTGCATCCACAATGCAGCGCGATAAGCACGCAGGTAAAGCGGCAAGGCCAGCGCGGGTTGCTGCGTGTGGCCGTAAAGAAAAGCCAGATTGTTAAGCGTGAGGATGGTGTCCGCATGTTCGCGACCGAGGACTTTTTCGCGGATCGCCAACGCGCGCTGGAACAGCGGCAGCGCCTGCTCATATTGGCCAAGCGCATCGTAAGTCGCGGCCAGATTGTTCAGGCTGGCGGCGGTGTTGATATGCTCAGCGCCCAATGTTTTTTCGTTGATGTCCAACGCGCGCTGCAACAGCGGTAAGGCTTCTGCAAAGCGCCCCAAGGTTTTGTACAGCACCGCCAGATTGTTGAGGCCACGTGCGAGATCGGCTTGATTTTGAATCGGGGATTTTTCCGCGATAGCCAGTGCGTCTTGCAGCAAAGGCAATGCCTCATCGTATTGCCCCAGCGTTTCATACAACACGGCAAGGTTGGTCAGGCTGGTGGCGGTGAGACTGTCTTCCGCACCCAACGCCTGTTGACGAATAGCCAACGCACGCTGGTAAAGCGGCAACGCCAATTCGTATTGGCCCAACATGCTGTACACCATCGCCAGATTGTTCAGGCTGGTGGCTGTGCCTGCATCAACAGCACCGAAGGTTTGTTCCGAAAGCGCCAAGGCGCGTTGGAACAAGGGCAAAGCCGCTACGTATTGACCGCTGTTGAAATGTATCAACGCCTGATTGTTCAGGCGGGAAATCGCATCGGCCTGCTCATTCAACTGCGGTGCAGAGGGCTGCGCCGTATCCGCCCACACCGGTGCTAACCACAGACACACCAGCAAACATAAGCAGATGAGACGTTGGGGCATGGGTATTTATCCTGTTTATCTATATCCGTATTGCGCGCTTGAAATCAACCCCAGGGTTTAAGTTTTGCCAGAACGCTCTGAAACAAGATTCTGCAAGTCGCACAAGACGTAATGCGTACTGCGCCCGCCCGCCCCGGCGTTGGCCAGTAGTCCACGATCCATCAGTTCTTTGATGTCGCGCAACGCAGTATCGGGGGAGCACTTGTTCAAGGCCACCCATTTTTTGTTGGTCATATTGCCCTCAAATCCATCCAGCATCTTGTTGAGCATCTTCACCTGGCGCGCATTCAGGGAGGCGCCCGACCAGTGGCTCCACAAAGTCGCCTTGTGAATCACCGCTTTCGTCTGCTCACCCGCGCCCTGTATCGCACGCAGCAAACACCCCAGAAACCACTCCAGCCATTGAGTCACATCCAGCGTGCCCTTTTGTGCAAACTCCAGCGCGTTGTAGTAATCATTGCGCTCGTGTTGAATCTGCGCAGACAAGCTGTAAAAACGTTGGGCGGAACCATCGGCACGTGCCAGCGCCATCTC
>CAZRZH010000169.1:0-5112 GCA_964604485.1 uncultured Sideroxydans sp. | reverse complement strand
TCATCCAGCATGTCTATTTCATCTTTTAGCCATTGTTTCTGATCGGCGGAAAGAAGTATGGTGCGGAAGTTTTTGAAGTCGCTTCTGGCCAAGAGCGGCAAGTTAAAGACTATGTGTTTCAGCTGTGACAGTGGCTTGGTAAGAGTGATAAATAACAGGAATTCGGAGAGCAGCAGGCCCAGAACTCCTATCGCTATATTCTGCTGGGTCGAACTACGAATAGCAGTGACGGTAGGGGTGATATCGGTGATAACTACCAACTGTGACCCAGCATTGCTGCTCTCTTGTGCCACCTGCTTGTTCCCTTTGGTGATATCGGTGATAACTACCAGCCGTGACTCAGCGGATGCATTTATCCCCTTCAGTGGCAACTGTCTTACTTGCTGATGACGGCCGTTCCAAGCAAGCTCGATACCATTCGCCAAGCTGTCAAAGTTTGGGTATTCCTGGGCAACTTGATTGAGGATGGCGAGATTTTTTTCGCTATTGGTAAGTGCTGCTACGCGCGTGTTCCAGCCTGGGATTCGCATGGCATTATCGTTACTCTCAGGTGCGCCGCCTTGTTCCTGGATGAGTAAGCCAATATCGGCGCCGGCGATATTCTCAAAGCCTAACACAGCGTCGACCAGAGAAGTCCCGAGGATTATGACACCAACACTTTTACCCTCTATCAGCAAGGGTTCCACGGCGTATTGCACGCAGTTTTCTGCACAACTTAGCGGGCTGATAGGTTGTTCTCGCTCATTGACTTTGCGCACCCATTTCAGGATTGCATCATTTTCTTTATGGGTGCCGGGTTCAGGGGTTCCCCAGCTTGCCAGGAGCCGGTTTGATTTGTCATAGAAGCGCACCAGATGGACGCCGTTATTGAGCTGCAATGATGCCCAATGCAGGTCAAACGCGCGGGTGATACTTTTCCCATCATCCTCGAGCAAAGCGTTATCCATGCCCTTCAGGAAAGGAACCAATCCGGCAATCTGATGCAAATTCTGCGAAGTCTGTTCAATCAGACCTTCAATTTCTTTGACATAACGCTGGTATTGTGCCTCGCTTTGATTCTCGAAATTATCTATTAGAATCCGGTAACTAATTACACTGAATGAAGTTACGACGATAAGTAGAATCAAGCTGCTCAGCAGCATGATTTTCCATTTTAAGCCAAAAAAACTGCGCAGCTTGCTTCGAGTGCCATCTGATGGAACCGCGCCTTCCCGAGGATCGTGTTCTATCAGGATGGCCATTTAGAATCGAAATGAACCTTGCACTGCGAACAGATGCCAATGCTGGGCGTGCGCGCTCCCGCCGGCGCTAAGATTGGGGTTATCCAGCGGCGCGAGCCAAGCGGTGCCGTTGACATAGTGATGTTCTGCGGCCAGCATGAACGAGGGGGTGATATTCCAGCGTATACCTGTGGTCAAGTCCTTGGCATAGCGGTTATATGCGGGAGTTGTTAAATGCGTTGCAGCGTAGTCCTTGCCGCTGCGGTCGTTTCTGTCCGTATACATCGCATCGTAACGTATGACACCTTCCCACTTTGGGGTAAACCGATAGATGCCCTGGAAATAGTAGCTTTCACCGGTAAAATTCAAATTAAGGGCGGACACACCAAAATTGCTATATTCAAGGTGGCGGATGGCATATTCAGAAGTGAGGCTCCAGCGCTCGGCATTATATTGCGCGGAGAAAATAACCGGCGTGAATAGAACCGAGCCTGCGCGCAGGTCGCCAGGAAACGCCCGTGCCGGATCGTAACCTATATTCAGCTGTGTCCCGCTGACGGCCAAGCGGACACGCCCGCCATCATACTCATACATCCCGCGTCCGATATATGACACCTGCGAGGTGAGATTACCCGGCAACGAGCTGGCGCTGCCCAGCACGGCCGCCTCGGTTTGTGGACCGCTAACTATTGGCATGACTACGCCGAACTGATAGAAAAAGTCTCCCTTACTGGTGCGAGTCTCGCCATAGACATGGCCTCCGTCTGATGCCATCGCGAGATTGCGGGTGCGGTCCAAGTAAATCGATTGAGGTAACATAATGCTCGGCCGCGTATGCGCGACATCACGCGTGTCGTTGTAGAACCCGAGCGGATTCTTTATCCTGCCTAAACGGATGCCGAATTGAGTGTTTTCACCAGAATATGCTTTGTAATCGAGCAACCCATAATCGAGACGAATATCTTGACTGCCTTGACCGGCGTGGCGGTGGAGCGCTTGGGCCGAGATCAGCAGGTTGGACCTTAGCTGCACCGAGGCGTTAAGTCCCACTTCCCTGAAACCAAAGCTGCCGCTATCCTGGTTGCTATTTCCAAAGACATTATTATTTCCTGTGGAATTCATATAGCCCTGGGTGGCGAAGCCATGGACCTGCACGGTGTCGGGCAGCTTCAGTGCGCTCAGCCGTGCAGCGGTCGCGCTTAAAAAGCTCGGAAGTTGTTGACTGTCAGGGAGCGCTTGAGATTGCGCAGGCAAACTCCACAGAATGGCCGCCATGGCAATCAGCCTGGCTACCCATGCGCGCCGGTTATGCACACGGTTACTTGATCTGGAGAACATTGACACGCTCACTGATTTTTGATTTTTCTAAATAGCCAATCGCACCAGGTGTGCTGGCAACCTTGTTAAACATTTCTTCACTCGAAGACACTTTAATCGGTGCCTGGCCAGTGCCGGAAAATACCAACCGGTCCCAGGCCTGACGCATCTGGTAGGGGAAAGCGCTCAGTTTTTCTTTACAGAAGGAATCGTGTAACGGAGCATCATCGGCCAGGACGAAGACTTTTATCGGTGTACCGTCCGGCCAGGTTTGCTGGCGCATGCCGAAAATGGCACGCAGGGAATTACTCGGAAGGCTACGCGTATTGACGCTGGCGTGAACCACGACCTCATAATGCTCGTGTGCCCGTGCGACACCAATAGCCGATAGCATCCCGAGCAGCAGGACTATCAGCAAAACATGGCGGCCGGCACTCATCGTTTTTTTAGCTGTTGGTGTCACGATTACCTACGCTTCCTTCTGTTTTCATGGGGAGCTGAAACAGATTGCCCAATGCACTGCTTGTTCCAAGTTCGGCAACCATGCTGGCATTAAGCGCTTGATCGGGTGTGCAAACTGGAGCAAGCGGCTGAATTTTTCCTTGGTCGGTAACCAGCTCCCAGATTGGGTGATTGTTGGTATGCATCCTGTCCAGCACTTTGCTTATCTCGGCATAATAGGGCCGGCGCGGGCCATGGTAATCGACTAACGGTCCAATAGGATCAAGCTGTAGTTCATAGAGGCCCAGTAATCTATTCAAGGCAGGCTCCATTACTGAGAACCAGTGGGTGATACCTTTGCGGGCACACATACGTATGATGCCAACAGAAATTGCCAGCATCGGATGCGGAAAGCGCCGCCGGTTGCTTGGGTCGCGTTGATCACCATTTGTCCCGGTATCAGATCTGCGACGTTCTTCTCTGCGCCTGGAATATTTGCCTAGAAGGATAAAACGCGAGATCTCTACGGTGTGCTGCCTTGGCAATTTGCTGATGTCAATCCGTGCGGAATCAATCTGGGTATTATGCTCGACAGGGAACGGTTTTCCGGGATTTGAGGGGTCAGGGAAGATCAAGCGTGCACTGCCGATGAAGTTGCCGGAAGGACGATGCTTTAGCAGCATATGATGCGAGTGGCGGTCATATTCGTCTGTTTCCATCCCGTCGGGATAATGTGCAGCCTCAAACCCTGGGGCACGTGCTTCGATACACAGCACTGTGTAGCGCAGGCGAAATACTTGTTCCAACAATTCCGGGGTATCAGCAATGATGACTTCGAAGTATTCGTTGAAGGCGTTCAGCATATCATTTGGCATACGGTATCCCCAGTAACTTTAAGTAACCTTTGAACCAGTCCAGAGTTCGCGCTGGAGCACATTATTCAGCCCGCACTGGTTCAGTATTCCAGTCAATCTATCCGGCTCAATTATTCCATTGCTGTCTGCAGTCGTTTGGCTCTGACTTGGAGAGCAGGCAATTGTGCTGGGCAGGCCAATGTTCCGATGTAGGAATTAGCTTATTTTCCTGTAGGAATATGCGAGAGTCGGAATGTGCGGCAGGAGTCTACTTGGCCGCGAATCCCAGGAAAGCGCCAATCAATTGCGCTTACTCTGAGAACTGGTCTGCTAAGTTGCGCGGATTCAGATTCGCAATAAAACGGCTCATTCGCAATTGAATTTATCGAGCTATAATTTTTGGCCATGAACTTATTCCCCGCACTGCTCTTTTTTTAACCGAACTACTTTATCGAACAGTTTCACTAAAACTTTAGGGCGATTTGCAAAAAGCCCAGAAAACCCGGTCCGGTCGCAGGGTCTTATGGATTCAGGTTATCAGTCCAGGAAAATTTCAAAGCGGAGAACTGCGGGGGAAACCAGCCTTATTTCTACAGTCACTAAAAACAGGGGCGGATTCAGGTTTGAAGTATTACTTTTATAAGTTTTTTTGCAGAGCGGTCAATTATTGATCTTTACGTAAATCATGACAACTATTTTTGGTTTCATGTGTCATACCGATATTGCTTTTATATCGGAGGTTTTGCATGGCAAAGAAAATGGACGAATCGACCAGGCGCCGGGTACGTGCAGGACGCATGTTGCTCTCGGGCAAGGGACCCACCGAGGTTGCCAAAGCAGTAGGCGTGGCTCGGCAAACAGTACACACTTGGAAAGACGTACTCAATGAAGGTGGAATGGATGCCCTGCGTGCGATGGGTGGCAAGGGCCGTCCGGCCCGGCTGGACGCACGCCAACTTGGCGTGCTACGCCGTAACTTGCTTGACCGCCCGACCGCGCATGGCTTTGGCACCGAACTATGGACACTCAAACGGGTACGGCTACTGATCGAACGCCTGTTTGGCGTGTCATACAGTGAAGTGCATGTCTGGCGCATACTGGGGGCGCTTGGCTTCAGCAACCAAAAGCCCGAGCGCCGTGCCATTGAGCGCGATGATGCCGCAGCGGAGCAGTTCAAGCACCAGACTTGGCCTGCGCTTAAAAAAAAGCCAAAAGGGAAGAACGCATAATCGTCTTTGTCGACGAATCGGGGCTCAGCGAACGGCCTACGCGGGTGCGTA
>CAZRZH010000168.1:0-5140 GCA_964604485.1 uncultured Sideroxydans sp. | reverse complement strand
CATTTCAGGGGAAGGGTTGAAGCACTTTTAGGGACATGTTAGTCTGCATGTCCACTTATGGGAGCCTCTAATAATTCAAAGTTCTAAGCAAGACAAGGCGCGAGCAAAAAATTGCGACGCGGCATATTGTGGATATGTAAGGAGTAATTTTTTTCGAGCAACGCAGTATTGCGACGAAATTTGGACTTTTAGAGGTAGTCATGTTCTCAGCCTCCAATCGCCGTTGCAGGATCAATGCGTAGCGCGGCACGGATTGCAAAGACACTGGCCAGTGCGCACATGAGCATCACCAGAAAGAATCCCAAGATGGCATCGCCCGACAGTAGCAGCACGTATTTTGGAAACAGCGGTGCCCACAAGGTCGCCGACAACTTACCCACCAAGAATCCAATCAAGCCCAACCCCAAAGCTTGTTGCAGGATCATGCCGCTGATGGTGCTGTTGGTCGCCCCGATCAGTTTGAGCACGGCAATCTCGCGTACCTTGTTCATGGTCATCGTGAAAATTATAAAGGCGACGATGGCCGCGCTGACGATGGCGAGGATGACGAGGAACATGAATATCTGTTTGGACGAAGTGGCGATTAAACGTGCCACCAATATCTCGTCCATCTGATCTTTAGAATAGGCTTGCAGATGTTTCCAGCGCACGATCTGCTCGGATACCGCCTCTTCGCTTCCCTGCACAGTGCGCACCAACACGGCATTCACGAAGCGGCTGGAGGTCTGGCTGGCTTGTATCGCCTCCAGCAATCCCGGAACACCGGGACGATTGAAGGCGGGGTTCGCAGCGGTGCGCGCACGTTCGTTGACCAGCGCATCGTTGTCTTTAAGGAACTGCACTTCCTGCGCGTCTTTAAGTGGAATGAAGATCATCGGATCGCCACCGGAAGAAACCATGCGGCGCGTCAAACCTACAACGATGTATGCGTGACGACGGATGGTAACGGTGTCACCCACGACAAGTCCGGTCTTGATATCGGCCAACGCTTCATAGTGCGAACGGGTGAGCGGACGGCCTGCGACAAGATAAGCCGGCTCACCCGGCCTGCTCGTCTCGAACCCCACCACCATCACGCGGATGTCTTTGTTGTTGTGACGTATCTGCATGGTCAGATACGTCACATTGCCCGCTTCCCGTATACCTGGCATGCCCAGCAGGTCTTTGGCCACATCATCATGCACGCTGGAAGGTTCTGCATACGGTCCCAAGGTATCCTGCTGCACCACCCACAGATCGGCTCCTGCATTCTCGATCAGCACGCGCGCATCATCCACCATGCCGCGATACACACCCGCCATGGTCAGTGTCACGCCGATCAGCAAGCCCAAACCGATGCCGGTGAAAACGAATTTCCCCCAACCATGCAGAATGTCGCGGCTCGCTAAATTAATCACGGCCTAGCCTTTCACCAGCGCGGAAACGACTTTGACTTTGAGTCCTTCGCGCAAAGCTTGTTGGCTATACACGATCACCTCATCACCCTCACCCAAGCCAACCAATATCTGAGTACGGCCATCCATCGTGGAGAGACCGATCTTGACGGGCTTGAAGGTCACCTTGCCCTCCTGCAAGACCCAGACGCCACTCACTTTATCCACTCGTTTGACGGCAGCGCTAGGAACGCTGCGCGTGTCATTCAGATCGGGTAGTTTGATTGTGACTTCCGCATATTCACCGATGCTGGCACGCGCGTTAGAAAGCGAAACATTGACGATGCGTTCTTCGGTCACCGCATCGCTCACCATATCAATACGGGCCACCTTGCCCGCGATTGGAGTTTGCGGCTGTGACCGCAGCACGACCTCGGCTGCTTGCCCTACACGCACCCATCCCGCTTGTTGTTGCGGGATGCGCGTTTCCACCCACAGACTATTCGGATCGACCACCTGAAGAACGACTTGCCCGCCAACGACCGTGCTCCCCGGCTCTGCCAACCTGACCGCAACGACGCCATTGATGGGGCTGATCAAACGCGTTTGTGCACGCGCCTTGCCGATGCCGCGCGCATCAGATTGTGCACGTGCATGTTCATCGCGGGCAATGGCGAGATTCGCCGAGGCAGCAGCTAATGCCGATGCGGATGCATTCTTTTCGTGCCACTTCGCATCGAACATCTCTTGGCTGACGAAACCACCTTCTCGCAGCTCTTGATAACGAGTCGCGGTGGCTGTGACGGTCTTTAAACGACTTTGCGCTTCACTCACTTGCGCTTCCACCGCTTGGATCGCACTCGCCGTTTTCTCGACCACGCGCTGGCTACTCGCCAACTTGTCATCCAGATCGACGGGATCCATTTCGGCCAACACTTGCCCTGCAACGACCTCGTCCCCCTGATCGACCAAAACGCTTTTGACCCGACTCGTCGCAGTGGATGCCAGGATGTAACTGCGCCTTGCTTTCACCGTGCCGATGCCGAACACCGCATTGCTTAGATTGCCGATGCGGACTTGTTCGACAGTGACTTTTACAGGCGCCAGCGACCCTTGGGTCAACACGACCCACCCAAAGATTGCGAGCAATCCAAGCCCGATAGCTAGAAATTTGATATTTTGCCCAGACATCAAATACCACTCAAGTAAGTAATTGGATACTATCTTAATGGCTTTGGCTGGCAAATACAATCGATTTGATTGTTAAGGAGATTTAGAGCTGTTCCTTTGCAATAACGCATTGAACTGATTGACGAACATTGGCCTGCCTAACAAGTAACCCTAGAATGAAAAGAACCATCTCTCCAAAGCCTGTTAGCTTGCAAGAAGGTCAGAGATATTTGTTTCATCGCATCACCCCGGCTGACCGTCTGCGCGCGGCCGCCAAAACGCCGGCAGATAACGCCACGCCCACGCCACAAAACAAACCAGCCACAATACGGTGGCGGCGATGTACATCCACACCGTAGGCAACGGCAATAGGTCTGCCAGAATACGCATCAGAGCGGTGATCTGGATACCAACGAACATCAGCTTGATCGAGGTGTCGATCGTAAAAGGCAAACCAGAATGGCCGAGCGTGACGCGCGTACCCATGCCGATCATCAGTGTGGCATAACAGCCGATGGTCAACGCGTGCAAGGGTGCTAAGCCCCAGATAAAGCCTGTGCCGTGATGTGCGAGCAGCCACAGGCTTTGTACTGCGTACAGCAACATCGCCACACCCATCCAGGCGAATCCAACATGCAGCACCGCAAGCAATGGATTGCGGAAGCTGCGGTGGAATCCCCATAGGTAGCTGAAATAGAGCGATGACAGTGCCAGCGGAATGTCGCATAACCATAACCAACCCGGCATAGCGAATAACTCCAGCAAGCCATGTGTAACGCTGGCTACCAGCATGGTCCACCATGGCCAGAACGGGCGCGGTATTTCCTGCTGTGAAAAAGCACTACTGGTGAAGAAGGGAATCATGCGATGAGCAACGGTGGCAAATACGGGCAACACGAAACCCCACAGGCCGACACGCAGGAAGAACTGTAAGAAGAAGTGCGCCCCAGTCAGTAACCAAACCAAGAAACCTGCCAGACCGAGCCAGCCCAGACACAGGGCGATGAACAACATGATGGGATGGCGCTTGTCGAGATGAGTCGTATCCAGCAACACGCGCAGCAAAGCATACAAAGCGATCGCCCATCCCGCCAGCAAACACAAGGTCGCACCTACGATCAACGCTTTCCCGAAGAATAATCCAGCATAGAAAATCAATGCGCCCATAAACATCAAAACGAAGGCGGGCACATACCGCGAGGCTGGGATCTCTTTGCCGTTCATCCAACGCGGAAAGGTGGTCATCAGGAAACCGAAGATAAAAAAGGGCAGCATGCCAGACAGCAACAACCAACTGTGGATCGCCGTCGGGAATATTGGCCATGCCACCATGTGCGCAGGAAATACATAGCGTGTCATGAGTTCGAACAACCACCACGCCATGGCCAACAGGGTTTGGATCGCACCTGCAAAGAACATGACGCGGTGTGGTGCTGCAGTGAAATTATTTAGCATAGCGTGTATCAGTCGAATATCAATGTTGCACGTATAGAGGCGGGGAGATGTAAATAACTCAAGCGGGTGTCAATACAAACACGGCGGGGTCATCACCATGCTCCAGCAAAATGCGCCTAACCCTGTCTTGCCACAGTTGGCGGAATGCTTTGCGCTCATCTGGGGTGGCACTATCAGACAGACAAACAGACATCAATTCAGACAATCGTGGCGGTGATGCAACACGCTGTGGCGTAGAAGTCACATTCACAGACTGCTGTGTGTCCAGCCGGGTGTAGCGAATTTCTGGCTGCATGCCCGACACAGAGAAAAATAGTTTGTTTCTTCTATCGAAACGTCCGCCGATGCCCTTGAAACCATTGTCGGACATGGCACCCGTCAACATGCTCACCACATTCGCGATGACGCCGGTAACACCACTGGTCTCATCTTGACCGAACACAACACGTATATCTCCACGCACCGGCAAGGTATCAGGATAGAGAAATGCGAGTGCCCTGTAGGTTGACCAATAGGCGCAGGCTACAGTTGGGCAGGAATGTCCCGCCAATTTGACTGCATCAAGGTATCCATAGCGCATCACGCCATCGTCCGTTGCGCCAAGGAATTCGGCCAAGGGATCATACAAACTGATTTTTGGTATAGCATCAAAGAAATCGGGATGGTTCATGGGGTGCACGATCCTCACTGTAAATTTTGGAGCGCCTCAGGTGACTGTATAGTGTGACAACGAACTGACCTAAAAAGATGATGAGTGCCGTGATCGAGAACAGCAGACCAACGCGCCAGCCCATCGCCACCGACACTCCTCCCAGCAGAAACAACATGGCACGATAGCCGCCCCCTGCACCGAGTTTGTGCCGCATTTGCGCGTGCCAAGCTGTTTGCATTCCCGGTCGCAACCAGATCGGCAATAACTGACTCACCGCCCCTGTGACTAGGGGTAGTAAAAATACAAGGATGAAAGCCAGCGTGGCATCCGTAAAATTTTGGATGCGGTAGGCATGCAATGCACCAAACAACAGCGTGGCGCAAAAGCCAACATAGGCCGCAGCCAGCGACGAAGCGGCACCGTTGATTTTGAATATCTCACCACGATAAAGAGAATACCAAGCACTGCCCATACGGGCCAAGGGAGCCAT
>CAZRZH010000167.1:0-5174 GCA_964604485.1 uncultured Sideroxydans sp. | reverse complement strand
CCGCCGCACAGGGTCTCGGCGACGCGGCAGCCGATGTTGTAGTCGTGTTCAGAAATGAAGCCGCCTTGCAGCATGTTCAGCATCGAGGCTTTGAAGGTTGCAATGCTGGTGCGGCCGGCGACGGGGATCTGGCGCTGATGCAACGGCGGACGGTAAGCCGTGGCGTTGAGTACTTTGGCTTCTTCTTTGGCGATGTGCAGCAATTCGAAACGGTTCAGCACGATACGATCAGAGGGACGCAGGTAACCCATCTCGCGCGCCATTTCGGCACTCTTGGCCACTTCGCCCATGGCGATGTGCTGAAAATAACGTTTGAGTATGGGGAAGATGTCACCGCCGCGCGCTTCAGCGGCAGCGCGTTGTGCCATCTCTTTACAACCGCCGCCTGCGGGCAACAATCCGACCCCCACTTCGACCAAGCCGATGTAGCTTTCCAGCGTGGCGACGATGCGTGTGCAATGAATGGAGAACTCGCAACCGCCCCCCAGCGCCAGTCCATCCACCGCCGCGATGGTGGGGATTTGCGCATATTTGAGACGCTGCGAGACTTGCTGGAATTTGGCGACGACGGCTTCCACTTTGGGCACATTGCCGGTGGCGGCGTTGAGCACATCGCCCAATCCGCCCCCGCCCGCAACGGTATATTTCACGCGGTTCGCGGCTTGTTTTAATTTGCCGAACATGCCCGCATCCTGCGCCGGTTCCTGCAAGCCCTGCATCACTTGCAACAGGTTGGCACCTGCGGAAAACGGCGGCTCGGTCTGCCAAACCACGAGTGCGCTGAAATGCGCCTCGGCTTCATCCACCGCGCGCAACACGCCATCTAGCACCCCGTTGCTGACCGTGTGCATCTTGCTCTTAAAACTGAGAATGGCGATTCCGTCGCCGGTGTGCCACAAACGCACTTCGTCGGTCTCGAATACCGTCTCGCCGTAGTGACGCGTCTCGCCGACAAGTTGGTCGGGAAAAAGTTGGCGGCGATACACGGCTAACGCGGAACGGGGCTGGTTGCTGCGGGTAACGGGTGAATACGATCCTTGCGCGGTATGCACACCGCTGCGACTGGAATCGGCCACCCAGATTGGCAACGGTGTGTTCGCCATCGCCTTGCCTGCCGCAATGTCGGCAGCGATCCATCCCGTCACTTGTTGCCAACCGGCGGCTTGCCAAATCTCGAACGGGCCGTTGTCCCAGCCGAAACCCCAACGCACGGCGAAATCCAAATCGCGCGCATTGTTGGCGATGCCTTCCAAATTTAATGCACAGTAATGGAACACATCGCGGAAAACCGCCCACAGAAATTGCGCCTGCGGATTCTGGTTTTCGCGCAACCCGGCGAGCTTCTTCGCCCAATCGCGCTCGCGCAGAATGTCTTTCACGCCGTCGTCCACTTTCGACTCGGACAAACGATATTGCTGGGTGTGCAAATCGAGCACATGGATCTCTTTGCCGATCTTTTGATAGATACCGCGTTTGGTCTTTTGCCCCAACGCACCTTGTTCGACCAGATATTTGAACCAGCCCGGCAACTCGAAATGTTTGTGCCACGGGTCTTCGGTCAGGCTATCGCGCATGGTGTTGACCACGTGCGCGAACACATCCAGACCGACCACGTCCAACGTGCGGAAGGTGGCACTCTTGGGGCGACCGAGGTAGCGTCCGGTCAGTGCATCAACCGTATCGAAACCAAGATTAAAAGCTGCGGCGTGATGTTTGGTGGCGAGCATAGAGAACACGCCGATGCGGTTGGCGATGAAGTTGGGTGTGTCTTTGGCGCGCACCACACCTTTGCCCAGCGTGGAGACAAGGAATGTCTCCAACTGGTCGAGCAACGATGGTTCAGTGGCCACGCACGGGATGAGTTCGACCAGATGCATGTAACGCGGCGGATTAAAAAAATGGATGCCGCAGAAACGGTGGCGCAGATTCTCGGGGAAGGCCTGCGCCAATTGGTTGATGGACAGACCGGAGGTGTTGCTGGCGAAGATGGCGTTGGCGTTCACGAAGGGCGCGACCTTGCGATACAAGTCGGATTTCCAATCCATGCGTTCGGCGATGGCTTCGACAATCAGATCACATTCGCGCAATTGCTCCAGATGCTGGTCGTAATTCGCCGCACGGATGTAAGTGATTTTGGCGGGGATGGCAATCGGTGCGGGATCGAGTTTTTTCAATCCCTCAAGCGCCTTGTTCACGTTAGCGTTGGGGTCACCTTCTTTTGCCGGCAATTCAAACAGCAGTGTTTCGACATTGGCATTGACCAGATGCGCGGCGATTTGCGCACCCATCACACCTGCTCCCAGTACGGCGACTTTACGGATTTGCAAATTGCTCATTCTTCACTCCTCGCTTTATTCCGTCATTCCGGCGCAAGCCGGAATCCAGCAAAACAAAAATTTCCGCATTGCGGACAAAATCAAACAGCGTGTTCAATAACCCCACTGGATTCCGGCCTGCGCCGGAATGACAACCAAATAAGTTTCCCGCTCAATTCTCCGGGGGCAGCGGACGCGGCTTGCGGTCTTCCCCCACCGCCACATAGGTCAGTTGCGCCTCGGTCACTTTGTGGCAGGTGGGGTTCTCGGGATCACGCTGCACATAGACTTCGACATCCACGGTGATGGAAGTAGTGCCAACCTTCACGATGTGGGTGTAAAAACTGACGATGTCACCCACGAAGATGGGCTGCTTGAACACAAAGGAATTCACCGCCACCGTCGCCACCCTGCCCTTCGCCCGATGCACGGCAGGAATGCTGCCCGCCACGTCCACCTGCCCCATCAGCCAGCCGCCGAAAATGTCGCCGGTGTAGTTGGCATCCGACGGCATCGCCGCCACACGCAGGGTGGGCTGGCGATCCGGTAGCACACTGGAAGGAATACTCACGCTCAATGTCCTTCGTACAGTTTGGCGATTTCGGCGGCAAATTTCTCGGCCACCTTGTTGCGCTTCAAACTCAGCTTGGGCGTGATGAGACCGTTGTCGATGGTCCACGGGCCATTCAACAGCAACACGCGATTAATCCTGGCATAGCCGGGAAAAGCGCTGAGGAGCTTGGCGATACGCAACAGCACTTCTTTCTCCACGCGGCTGTCGGTGAGCGATTCGGGATGATCCGGATTTACGCCGACCTCCTGCGCGAACTTCTTCCACGCATCAGGATTGAGCACCAGCAGCGCCACCATGTACGGCTTGCCTTCCCCGTACACCATGACCTGATCGAACAGTTTCTCGTGCAGGATGGCGGATTCCATATCGCCGGGCGGCAGCTTCTCGCCATTCGCCAGCACGATGATCTCTTTCAAGCGACCGGTGATATACACATGGCCTGTCTCGCTGATGCGTCCGATGTCGCCGGTGTTGAGCCAGCCGTCGGCGTCGATCATCGCTTGGGTCGCTTCGGGATTGTTCCAGTAACCCATCATCACGATCGGCCCTTTGACCAAAATCGCGTTCTGTTCGCCCAGCTTCACCTGCACACCCGGTATCGGCTGGCCCACGCTGGCGGGGAAATTATTCTCCAGCTTATTGACCGTGACGATAGGGCTGGTCTCGGTCATGCCGAAGCCCTGCACCACGGGCAGCCCGAGGCCAACGAACATGCGCGCAATATCGGGAGACAACGCCGCACCGCCACTGGCCGCTGTGCGCAAACGTCCTCCCATTCGATCCTTTAACTTTTGCGCCACCAATTTATTCAATAACGGCCACAACAGGAAACAAGGCCGCCAGCCGCCGCGCCCCTGCTGGTGCAGGAAACGGTCCCAGCCCACATCCACCGCGAAGTTGAACAGCTTGCGACGGATGGGCGGCGCTTCATCCAGCTTGGCATTGAGGGCGGCGTAGATGCGTTCATAGATGCGCGGCACCGAGACCAGAATAGTCGGCTTGATGGTCTGTAGATCTTCAGAGAGCAGCGGGATGGAACGCGCATACGCGACAGTTGCCCCCGTCATCACCGCGATGTAATAGCCCACCGTGCGCTCGAAGGTGTGCGACAGCGGCAGAAAAGACAGAAGCAAATCATTGCCGTGCATCACGAACGACTGCAAGGCCGCATAACCGTCACTCAGCATGTTGTTGTGGCTGAGCATCACCCCCTTGGGTTTGCCGGTGGTGCCGGAGGTGTAGATGATGCTGGCGAGTTCGCCGATCTGCGTCGGCACGGGCGGCTGCAAGGTCGCGCTGGGCGGCAGGTATTTCACCGCATGCGCCATCCTGGGTTCGTCGTTCCTGAATTCATCCAGCGATACAAAACGCTGCACACACGCCATCTGCCCGCGCACCGCACTCAGTTCCTGCCATTGCTCGGCCGTTTCGAACAGTAATACCTTGCACTGAGAATCGTTGACGATGTAGGCGATGTTCTCCGCCCGGTCCACCGTGTAGAGCGGCACAGTCACCAGGCCCAGTGACATCGCCGCCTGATCGAACATCACCCATTGCGGGCAGTTGCGCAACATCAGCGCCACACGGTCGCCCTTCTGCAAGCCTTCTTTCGCCAAGGCCGCCTGCCAGCGCGCCACCTGCTCGCTCATCTGGTTCCATGTCAGCGGCACCCATTGCGCGCGCGGCCCATCGAAGTAGCGGTAAGCCTCTTTGTTTGGCGAACGCTTCACACGCGCAAGGAATAATCCGTGCAAAGTGACGGCTTGTTCGGGGGTGATCACATCATCGAGCTTGGTCGTCATATTTTTCTCCCTGAGTTGACGTGTTAATCAAGAAACAGATCTTTGAACGGCGGAACGGTTGGATCTACAGCATATTGTGTGAAATCGGTGATACCGGCTTCGCGCAGGACATTCTCATCGACGAAGAAATTGCCGCTGCATGTCTTGCTGTCGCGCGCAAAGATGAGTGCCGCCGCATCGGCCATGATGGCAGCCTTGCGCGAGGCGCGCAGGATGGGTTCGGGGAAGTTGAATTCGATAGCGGCGGTGGCGATGGTGGTGCGCGGCCACAGGGCGTTGAAGGCGATGCCGTCGGCGGCGAACTCTTTCGCCATGCCCAGCATGACCATGCTCATGCCGAACTTGGACATCGTGTAAGCCACATGCGGCGCAAACCATTTCGCTTGCATGTCCAGCGGCGGCGACAAGGTCAGCACATGCGGATTCGCCGCTTTCCTCAAATGCGGGATGCAGGCCTGCGAAGTGAGGAAGGTCGCGCGCATA
>CAZRZH010000166.1:0-5227 GCA_964604485.1 uncultured Sideroxydans sp. | reverse complement strand
TACACCAGCTTAAACTAGACTGATTTCTGTCTTGACGGATGGGTCCACTGTAGGGTGGTAATTAATGTGCATTGGGGAGCGGAGCTTGCTGATTGGCCTCAATCAAAGCAACGAGATATGGCCAAATGGATGATTGAACAAGGAGCCGATGTGATCATCGGACACCACCCACATGTGATTCAACAGCCAGAGTGCATCCTAGGCAAGCCCGTGTTTTTCTCTCTTGGAAATCATGTGTTCGACCAGAAGTACCCTCTAACCAAGCAAGGGCTAATGGCTGTATGCACTATCAATGCGGATCAACTATCCTGCTTTGGGATTGGCACAGAAACACCACAAAACTCATCGTTTCCTCAACTCTCGAACAATGCGAACGATATATATCACTCTATTGCTAAATGTAAGGTTGCTAAGCGTAGTTCACTTGAGATTGATGAATTTGTCATGCGCCCGAAATTGAATGAGAACCAGTTCGTAGATGGTGACTTGGTTCTGGAAGGGAAGAAACCCGGCATGAGGGGCTGGACTGTAGTGGCGAAGCGACTTCTATCCATTGAAAAAGGACATTTCATAAATGACCGCTCGGAAAAGAATTTCCTTTTTACTTTAGAGAGTCATTTTTCCAGTATCGATCAAGAAGCAAGCCCCCGCCCCTACATATACGAAGTTAGTCCACATGGGCTTATCGCCAAATGGAGAGGCTCAGCGCTTGCTTGGCCTCTCGTGGATGGCAAACTAATTAGATTCGAGACTGACAGTACGGATTATCTATGTGCACTGCACAGGAAGGATTCATTCGTAGTGATGAACAAAAATACCAAGGATACTCGAACAGCTGTGTATCAATGGAATGGGTTTGGATTTTCTGGAATTGGAAATCTGGACTTGGAGGCCAAGTGTGATCATGCATTTGATTGAAATATATTTAAAATTTTTATGATATTTACACATGTCTGAAATTACTCATACCCAGCGCAAAGTTGTTCTCGCCGCCTGTTTCGGCACTTTTCTGGAGTGGTACGACTTTCTCACCTTCGCTTCCTTGGCGACCTATTTCAGTGTGTTATTTTTTCCGCCGGACAATCCCACAGCGGCGTTGCTGGCGAGTTTGGCCACCTTTGGCGTGGGCATGATCGTGCGTCCATTGGGTTCGGCGTTGTTTGGTACTCTGGCGGATAAATATGGCCGACGCCCGATTTTCATCGCCACCATTTCGTTGATGGGCGTTACGACATTTCTGGTGGGCTTGTTGCCGACGTATGCGCAGGTTGGCATGTTGGCTCCCGCGTTGCTGCTGCTGTTGCGATTGTTGCAGGGCTTTGCGGTGGGTGGCGAGATCGGCGGGGTGGCGGTGTATCTCACCGAACATGCCCCCAAGGGACGGCGCGGTTTTTACACCAGTGTCCTGCAGTTGATGGGGCCGTTGGGCATTCTGGTTTCCACCTTGCAGATCGTATTGTTGCTGGCGTTTCTCGATGCGGCCGAATTCAGCTCCTGGGGTTGGCGCGTGCCGTTCCTGTTTTCTGTCGTGCTGTTATTCATCTCGATCAAGACGCGCATGAGTCTGGAAGAGTCGCCGGTGTTTCGCGAGTTGCAGGCGCAAGGCAGAGTTTCCAAAGCGCCGTTGCGTGAATGCCTGACGGATCGCAATACCCTGCGCGGCATGGCGCTGTTATTTTTCTGTATTTCGGCGGGCGGTTCGCTGCTGTTTTTCTCCTCGCAGGTGTACACCAACGTGTTCCTGAAAAGCGTGGTGCGCCTTGATGCGCAACTCGCCAGCACGCTGGTGATGACCAGCACGCTGGTGCTTTTTCCGCTCACCATCTTGTGCGGCTGGCTGTCGGATCGGGTAGGGCGCAGGCCGATTTTGTTGGCGGGATTGTTGTTGGGCGCTATCGCCATTTTGCCTGTGTTCAAGGGTTTGCAGCATTACGGCAACCCGGCGCTGGAACGTTTTAATTCCGAAGTGCCCGTCACGCTGTACGGGGAGAATTGTGATTACAGCCCGTTCCGCAAGGCGGCCAATGAATGCGCGCGTATGCAGGAATTTCTGGTCAAAAACGGCGTGTCATACACCTTGATGCCGCGCGGAGACAAAATCGACGACACGCTGAGCATCGGTGCAAGCACCGAGATTTATGGTTTGCATGTTGATGAAACAATTTTTGAATTGAAGAAACACGGCTGGGTTGAGAAAGCGGATGACACGCAGGTGAACCGGTTCATGATTTTCCTGCTGCTCCTCATTCCGGTGGTCGCGGTGGCGCTCATCACCGGGCCGCAGACCGCGGTGTTGGCAGAGTTGTTTACGGCGCGTACACGTTACACTGCCGCCGCACTGCCGCATAACCTGAGCGCGGGTTGGGTAGGCGGATTATCACCGTTCATGGTCACACTGCTTTCGGTGCAGGCGGGAGATGCGCTGGCCGGATTGTGGTATCCGGTGGGCATGCTGATCCTCGCTTCCATCGTCGGGCTGTTGTACTTGCCGGAGACGAAGGATGTGGTGTTGGATAAGTGATGGCTTTGCGGGATAGCCGCGTCTTCGATTGTTTTGCTCAATCTGTTACAACAGCCACATGCAATCTTTCCTCATTGCAAACATTCACCTGTCACGTTCCAGACCGAGGCTCAAATTCAATTTTCACTTTGATTCACCCACTCCTAAAATGCGCCCATGAATACCGCCCTATCGCCGATTGAATCTCAATTCGCCACAACTGACGAAGCCGATGCTTATGACGTTTGGTTTCGTGCAAAAGTGGAGAAATCGTTACAATTAGCGGATGAGCCAAACGCAGTCCGTATCCCTCATGACGAAGTCATGTCAAAAGCCCGCGTCAGAATAGAAGCAAAGTTGAAAGAGAATGCAACACGTCTTCTGGCTTGAAACAGCAAGCCAAGATTTAGACCAAATTCTTGGTTACATCGAAGACCGTCATGGAGTTTTATGGTGGCCCAAAAATCTTAGCCGGATATGTTTTTGCAATAACTGATTGGGAGGCAAGCTTATGAAAGCAGGAGTAATTATCTTCATTATTATTTTTGGACTAATTGTTGAATTCATAGTCCCTATTCTAATCGTCATTGCTTTGATTGTCGGTGTGCCGGTTACGATTGCCATACTGAGGTCCATCTACCATTTTTTTAGCCCTAAAGCGAAACTAGTCTATGAAGTAAGTTTAGAGAAAGATCGCATGACTAAAGCTAAGCAAGAGGCGGAAGAGCGTGAGCACAAGGCTAAACTGGATGCAGAAGAACTTGAGCAGAAAGCCAAGTTTGAGGCGCATGAGCGTGAGCGCAAGGCTAAACTGGAAGAGGAAGAGCTTGAACGGCAACGGCAACGGCAACGGCAACGGCAACGGCAACGGCACAGAGATGCTGATGAGCAGGCTATGCCTTATACCTACCAGATTGATACTCATGGCAATGAATCCCTTGCTATTCGGTACGGTATCGCTAATCAGTCAGCAAAACGAGAGCCATCAACAACAATTCGTTTGCAAAAGAAACGGAAAATTGCCGACGATCGGTATGAAGTTTTGTTGTCAGATTTTCGAGATAGATTGGCGATTGCAATTATCGAACCTAGCACGGAGTATGTTAAAACATTCTATCCATTTAACGACCTTTGGTTTAAGTAGTATGCTGATTTAGAGCTTACACTTAAGGGCAATGGCTCCTTTACTCTAAAAGAATTAGCAACATTTCATGTGCAAAAGGCACTCTGAAATGTTGCAGCGTAATTCGAACTAATCTTTCACTTTGCACTTATGTATAAAGACCTCATAGAGGAATTAAATGCGATGCAAGAGAGTCGACTTTCATCAGTTGGCCAAGTCAACGGTCGACTCAAGATGTTGGATGGTCCAAAAACGAAACAGAGTGGCCTCTACTGGATATACACGACATATACAGACAATGAATTATTTACATCAACACCTAGCCCAAAAAGAAAATCAGTAGATTTCAGAAACACCATAACGCGCCACGCACATCGCGCACATGTGTGTAATCGTGAAGTTCAGGGTTTTCGCCTTGTTTATAACGGCATCGGCGGTTTGGGTGCTAAAGGGAGTGGAGGACTACGCGAGCGCATTCTTGATGAGTTCAGAGGGGGCGAAGGGATGGGCTCTCTCGCGGTAAAAGGCAGCTCATTGAATGATCTCCAAAAGTGGCGTTTCTCGTATGTTCTGTGGCCTGAGATTCGATTTGAAAAACCACATGAATACGCACAATTTGCAGAGGACATTGAGCGCCTTTGGCGAATCCATTTTGGATGGCCTGTGTTGTGTACGAAGTAGAAATTAGGAACTTAGTAGAGAGTATCTAGGGGTGTTCGGAATTTTGTGTAAACGGTATTGCACCTAAGCAATTTCTTCAGAATAGTTACAAATTCGGAAATCTCAAAATAACACGCGACTTATATCACCCCGTCATGCACCCGCGCGGGAATGACGGCTGGTAAGTTACAATGCGCGCCCTGAAATTATTCCACCCATAATGACAACTCTTTCCTGGATCATCCTCGCCAGTTTATTGGGCGGTATTCTGAGCGTGATTGCTGCCGCTTTGTTCGCGCTCAACGCCCGTGCGCAATACCTGGGCGGCTTGGTGAGTTACGCCATTGGGGCGTTACTGGGCGCGGTGTTTCTCGACATCCTGCCCGAAGCTATCGAGATGTCACCCAATGTGGCGGCGGTGAGCGGCACGGTATTGCTGGGCATTCTGCTGTTTTTCACGCTGGAAAAAATCCTGATCTGGCGTCATTGCCATCATGACCATTGCGAGGTCCACGAACCGCAAGAACCCGCTGCGCACGACCACGGTCGCAGCGGCACCATGGTCATCGTTGGCGACACCTTTCACAATTTCGTCGACGGCATCATCATCGCGGCGGCATTCTTGGCCGATGTGAATCTGGGCATCGTCACCGCGCTCGCTATCATCGCGCATGAGATCCCGCAAGAGGTGGGCGACTTTGCCATCTTGTTGCATTCCGGCTACACCAAACTGCGCGCGTTCCAGATGAATCTCATCTCCAGTTTTGCCACGCTGGTGGGCGGGGTGCTGGGCTATTTTGCATTGCAGCATATGCAATCGTGGGTGCCGACTTTACTGGCGCTTGCGGCGGCCAGCATGATCTACGTGGCGGTCGCCGATCTGATTCCGGGGCTGCACAAACGCACGCAGATGCGCGATACCGTGCAACAGGTGTTGCTGATCT
>CAZRZH010000165.1:0-5286 GCA_964604485.1 uncultured Sideroxydans sp. | reverse complement strand
ACACGCTTTCCAGGCGTGCGACTTAAACCGCTCATCCACCTCTCCGAAAGGGCGCGCAGGATAAACTAGAACGCTGTTTCAGGCAATCAGAAATGCTGTAACGCGGTGAAAACGGCTAGTTCGTCGGTCTCGTTCAGACCATGAGCTTGTAGGGTGCGGATGAGTTCTGGGCTGGAGCAGCGAATGAAGGGGTTGGTCGCCTTTTCTAGGGCGATGGTCGATGGCACGCTTGGCAGGTCATCGGCGCGCAACTTCTTCGTGTCAACGATGCGTTGCTGGAGGGCTGGATTTTTGGGTTCGCACAGCTTGGCAAAGCCAAGGCAATA
Organism: uncultured Sideroxydans sp.; assembly: GCA_964604485.1. Taxonomy (GTDB): domain Bacteria; phylum Pseudomonadota; class Gammaproteobacteria; order Burkholderiales; family Gallionellaceae; genus Sideroxyarcus. The sequence goes on along the minus strand of CAZRZH010000165.1, from coordinate 4,960 downwards.
TTCGGTGTATTCATGTGCGCAATAGACTCGGGTGTCGTCGGGCAGGGCAGCCAAGCGCATGAGGGAATGGTGCAATTCTGTATAGGTGCCTTCGAAATTCTTTCCGCATCCCGCCCCAAACATGATGTCCCCACAAAACACGGCATCAGGGGCGATGAAAACGATGTGATCCTCAAGGTGGCCGGGCGTTTCGATGATATCGAAACTGATGCTCGGCGCTTCCAGTTTAAGTACATCTCCCTCGCGCAAATCATTGGTGATGTGGGGATTGCGCGGATGGCTTCGCCCGTACACCGGCACGTTATATACTTCGCGCAATTCGGCGATGCCGTCGATATGGTCGTGGTGGCGGTGGGTACACAGGATGGCTTGCAACTGAAGTTTTCTGCGATGCAGGAAATCCAAAACCGGGGCCGCTTCACCCGGATCGACCACGATGGCGTGGCGGGTGTTATGGATCGCCCAGATGTAATTGTCTTTTAGAGCGGGGATGGCAGTGATGGTCAACATGTCGGGTAAGTTGGTTCGATGCCGAATTCTAAAGTAATCGCACAAAGTTTGAGTGAGTGGTTTGCCAGTCCGCAGGGCGGCTATGTGTTGACGCGCGAACAGGCTTATTTCGATCACACAGTGAGTGATATTTTTGGTTATAACGCGCTGCAATTGGGTTTGCACAGCCAGGACTTTTTGCGCAGCAGCAGAATTCCTCTGCGCTTTTCTGCCGGTAACCAGTTTGGCAACGACGTGCGCGTGTGTTGTTCCGATCTGCCGTTTGCCGGTGATAGTCTCGACCTGGTTTTGATGCCGCATGTTTTGGAATTTGCTGAAAACCCCCACCAGATCATCCGCGAAGTGGAGCGTGTGTTGATGCCGGAAGGCAGCCTGATCATCAGCGGTTTCAACGCTTACAGTTTGTGGGGTTTGCACCGCGCCTTGGGCAGAAAGCAGGGCTATCCGTGGAACGGCCGTTTTATTGCGTTGACGCGGATGAAAGACTGGCTGGCGTTATTGGGGTTTGAAGTGGTGGGCGAAAAATTTGCGGCTTATGCGCCGCCCTTTCGCCAGCGCAAATTGCTGGATCGGTTTTCATTCATGGAGCGCGCCGGGGAGCGCTGGTGGGGGGGCGGCGGCGGGGTGTATTTTCTGCACGCGGTGAAGCGGGTGCATGGCATGCATCTGATCAAGCCAAAATGGAACGAGGGATTGGTGCAAAAGCTGTTGCCGGCTTCGCCCAAATTGAACAAGGGAATTCAGAAGGCCGAACACGATGAGTGACGTGGTGGATATTTTTAGCGACGGTGCATGCAAGGGAAATCCCGGCATCGGTGGTTGGGGCGCACTGTTGCGCAACAAGGGTAAGGAGCGCGAACTTTGCGGAGGCGAGGCGCACACGACCAACAATCGCATGGAGTTGATGGCGGCGATTGCGGCCTTGGAAGCCTTGTCGCGTTCGTGCAAAGTGCGGCTGCACACCGACTCGAAATACGTGCTGCAAGGGATCACCGAATGGTTGCCCGGCTGGAAGCAGCGCGGCTGGAAAACGGCAAGCAAGCAGCCGGTTAAGAATGATGATCTGTGGCGCAGACTGGATGAGGCTGTGACACGGCATCAAATCGAGTGGGTGTGGGTCAAAGGTCACGCGGGCCACGAGGGTAATGAACGCGCCGATGCCTTGGCGAATCGGGGAATAGACGAACTGAAAGCCGGAACATGAGACAAATCGTACTGGATACCGAGACCACCGGTCTCGATCCCAAACAGGGGCATCGTATTATCGAAGTTGCGGCCATCGAAATGGAAGGGCGCAAAGTTTCAAAACGTACATTCCACCGCTATCTCAATCCGGAACGCGAAATTGACGAAGGCGCGGCGGCAGTTCACGGCCTGACACTGGAACGGTTGCAGAACGAGGCCAAATTTTCCGAAGTCGCACCCGCGCTTCTGGAATTTATCGCCGGCGCAGAACTTATCATCCACAACGCGCCGTTCGACATGGGTTTTCTGAACGCGGAATTGGCTCTGGCAGGACTTCCCCGCTTGGACAATCCGGTGATCGATACTTTGAAAGTCGCCAAAGAGTTGCACCCCGGCAAGAAAAATAATCTGAATGCTTTGTGCGACCGCTACCAGATCGACAACTCGCACCGCACTTTGCACGGTGCGCTGCTGGATACCGAACTGCTGGCGGAAGTTTATCTGGGCATGACGCGCGGGCAGGAGAGTCTGTTGGGAGAGGAAACTTCAGCGGACGATGGGGTACATTTCAATTCGGCCGGTGAGGCGATCCGCATGAGTGTGCGAGTTTTGTCTGCCACTACTGAAGAACTGGATTTGCATCAATTGCAGTTGGCTGAAATTGACAAAGCCAGCAAGGGCGCTTGTGTGTGGAAACAACTTCAGGGGCAGGCATGAATTCACGCAAGTTAAATCCGCTCAATTGGATCCTGCTGCTGGCAGTGTTTGCTTATATTTCGGTTTGCGCTTTCGTCTGGAGCACACAGAAATCCAAGATCTATCAGCCGAGCACGGTTTTCCAAACTACGCCGGACCGGCATGGGATGAAATATGAACAGCTGAGCATCCCCTCGGGCAAGGGCGCGGAACGGGGCGATCTCAGCGCGTGGTGGATACCTGCCGAAAGAATGGATGCACCGACCCTGCTGGTACTTCACGGCACTAAAAACAACATTAGTCACATGATTGACCATACCCGGCATTTGCACGAAGCAGGATACAACCTGTTGCTGCCGGACTACCGTGGTTACGGCAAAAGTACGGGGGGTGAACCGGACGAAACAAAGTTGTACGAAGACGCCGAATCCGCCTGGAACTACCTGCGCAAGAAAGGCCACCAGGATCCGCGCAAAGCGTTTATCTATGGTCATTCACTGGGCGGTGCTGTGGCCATTGATCTTGCGTTGCGTCACCCCGAGGCGGCAGGTGTGATCGCCGAAGGCACCTTCACCTCGATGCATCAGATGGCGGTTTTAAAGTACCCCTGGCTACCGGTTGATTTGTTGCTCGATCAACGCTTCGACAATCTTGCCAAGATCAGCGAGTTAAAAGTACCCGTGTTATTCATCCACGGAACTTGGGACAAACGTGTGTCATACAAGATGAGTTTGCAGCTCTACGAAAAAGCGCGGCAACCCAAATCGATCGCGCTCATCGAAGGCGGTGAACACGAAAATTCGAGTAGCATCGGCTTGTTGGAATTCCGCGCCGCGCTCAATACATTCACCCAATTTCACACCACACCGCAACCATGAACATGACCAAGACCGATGTGCTGATCATCGGTGCGGGTGCGGCAGGTTTGATGTGTGCGTTGACGGCCGCGCAAAGAGGGCGTTCGGTTGTGTTGATTGATCATGCTTCCAAGCTGGCGGAAAAAATTCGCATCTCGGGGGGCGGGCGCTGCAACTTTACCAATCTCAATACCAAGCCGGATAATTTTCTATCGGAAAACCCGCATTTCTGCCGCTCGGCACTGGCGCGATTTACACCGCAACATTTCATTGCTTTGCTGGACAAACACGGTATCGGATACCACGAAAAAACCCTGGGGCAACTGTTCTGCGATGAAAGTTCGGAAGCCGTGATTCTTATGCTCAAACGCGAATGTGATGCTGCGGGTGTGCGCTGGTGTATGCCGTGCCGCGTCGAGAGAATCGAGCGTCATGAAGAATTCCAAGTGTCAACATCGCGCGGCACCTATACGGCAAAATCACTGGTCATCGCCACCGGCGGGCTATCCATTCCAAAAATTGGCGCGACACCGTTTGGCTACAAAGTTGCCGAACAATTCGGTGTGCCCATAACGAAACTCAAACCCGGATTGGTGCCGCTGACCTTTGCACCCGATGACTGGAAACCCTACGCCGAACTTACCGGAGTAGCGCTGGATACCATCGTGAGTTTCGGTAACCACGCGTTCCGCGAAAACATGCTGGTCACACATCGCGGCTTGAGCGGACCGGCTATTCTGCAAATATCCTCGTATTGGGAACACGGCCAACCGTTGCACATCAATCTGCTTCCGGATTGCAATATGCAAGATGTGTTTGCAGAGCACAAAAGCAGTAAAAAAATCCTTTCAAATTTCCTGTCGCAATGGTTTCCGAAAAGCTTCGCCGATGTGTGGTGCGCCCAACTTGGCGAGAATTTGAATATTGAAAACAAACCGCTCAACCAATTTAACGACAAGGAATGGAAGCAGATTTCAACGCGGTTGCAGGATTGGCAAGTAACACCGTCCGGCACGCTGGGTTATACCAAAGCGGAAGTAACTTGCGGTGGCGTGGATACACGCGTTTTGTCTTCCAAAACTATGGAGTGCAGCAGCGTCCCCGGATTATTTTTCATCGGCGAAGTGATGGACGTAACCGGCCAGCTTGGCGGCTACAATTTTCAATGGGCGTGGGCATCGGGTGTCGCGGCGGGGCAGGCAGTTTAGTGATATATTTTTTTCGGGACAGGTTCAAACAAGGAGAATCAAAAATGCGCGCGTTAATGTGGATTGTGATGGCGATGGTGTTGAGCGGTTGCGGCTACAACGACTTTCAGGCGAATGACGAACAGGTTAAGGCGGACTGGGCGGAAGTGCTCAACCAATACCAGCGGCGTTTTGATCTGATTCCAAATCTGGTGAGCACGGTCAAAGGTTTCGCGCAGCAGGAAAAAGAGGTGCTGCTCGGAGTGACCGAGGCACGCGCCAGAGTGGGTACCATACAGGCGACTCCGGCGCTGATAAATGATGCGCAAGCTTTTGCCAAATTCCAGTCGGCACAGGGCGAACTGACATCGGCGTTAAACAAACTGATGGTGGTGACAGAGAATTACCCGCAACTGAAATCCGACACACTTTTCCGCGATCTGCAATCGCAACTGGAAGGCACCGAGAACCGCATCACCGTGGCGCGCAACCGCTACATCAAATCGGTGCAGGCCTACAACGTGT
>CAZRZH010000164.1:0-5294 GCA_964604485.1 uncultured Sideroxydans sp. | reverse complement strand
GTGTGTGAATTTCGGCAGAAGCAGTTCGAGTAGATGCGCGCTGTCGATACAGCATGCGCATGATGAAAATTATAACTTTCGGACTGTTAGGTTGATTCGAAACCGGCTGAAGCGTCAGCGTATCAAAGTGCACTGTATTTCCGCACCAATTCCACCCGTTTCAAATACGCCTCGCGCGCGATTTTCACGTCTTCCAAAAAGTGGGGCAACTCATTCAGTAGCAATGCCTGCGGGCCGTCCACCAAGGCTTGCGGCGGGGCGGGGTGGAAATCCACCAGCACCATGTTCGCACCGGCCAGCACACCTTGGGCGGTAACGTGCATCACGTCGAGGATGCCATCGGGCGACGCCGCGCGGGTACCGACAGAATGCGACGGATCGACACACACCGGCATACGTGTCAGCCGTTTCACTACCGGCACGTGTGCGAAATCCACCAGGTTGCGGTGCGGTTCGCCCATGTTGGTTTTCATGCCGCGCAATCCGAACACCACATTGCGATTGCCTTCGGAAGCCAGATACTCCGCCGCGTTCAGCGATTCGTCCAGGGTGATGCCGAAGCCGCGTTTGAGCAATACGGGAAATTCCTGCTGCCGACCGACGATCTTCAACAGCTCAAAATTCTGCGTGTTACGTGTGCCAATCTGCAACATCACACCCGTCGGATTTCCTGTTTGATGCAGTGCTTCGAAAATTTCGTTCAAGTGCGATTCGTGGGTAATCTCCATCGCGATCACTTTGATGCCGTATTTGCCCGCCAATTCGAATACATAAGGCAGACAATTCTTGCCGTGCCCCTGAAACGCATACGGACTGGTGCGCGGTTTGTACGCGCCCATACGTGTGCAAACCTGACCGTTGTCGCGCAAGGCACGCAACATAATCTCCACATGTTCGGCGTTGTCCACCGCGCATAAGCCGGCGAAAACGTTGAGCGTGTCCTGCCCAAAACGCACGCCGTTGTAGTTGAAATGGGCGGGACGCGTGTCCTCTTTGTGGCGACCGAGGATGCGGTATTCCTGCGACACACGCACCACGCGTTCCACGCAGGGCAGACTTTGCATGTCTTCCAATTCCAGCGCTTTGGTGTTGCCGATGAGATAAATTTCGGTGAGGGACTGTTCTGCACCGTGCTCGGTATGCACCCGCACTTTCACGCCTTGCAGCGTTTCCAGATGACTCATCAGACGCCGATATTCGGCGCTTTGTATTTGCGTATTCGCACCCAGTATCAGAATCATGCTCTGCTCCCGTGTCGGTCAATTATTTGCCGGAAAGAATCGCCCATTGCTGCGGCCACTGCGCCATCGGATCGCGCGTGAAACCGCTTTTGCCAAATTGTTGCCAGCGCCCGGTCACGTAACAGAGCAGCAAGTTGGCATGGGCGCCGATGTCGGCAGTGGCATCCAGTTGCCCCTGTGTGGTGGCAATGCGCAGCGATTGTTTGAGTGTGGTCTCGATACGGTCGAGGAATTGATTGATGCGTTGTTGCAGCCGTTCGTCTTCGTTCACCAGCGCATCGCCAATAAGCACACGCGTCATGCCGCGATTCTTTTTAGCGAAGCCGAGCAGCATCGCCACAATATTTTCGACTTGATTGAGTCCGTCTTGTTCTTCGGTGGTGATCTTGTTGATCAGGCCGAACACAGTTTGTTCGATGAACTCGATCAAGCCTTCATACATCTGCGCTTTGCTGGCGAAGTGCCGGTACAGCGCCGCTTCGGAAAGATCGAGTTTTGCCGCGAGTGCGGCTGTGGTGATTTTTTCCCCCTTGGGTTGCTCCAACATCCCGGCGATGGTTTGCAGGATTTGTAATTTTCGTTCGCCAGGTTTCGCTGCCATATTTCCCCCTATAACTTGGAGACTGCGCGTGGCAGTTCCATCACGTCACGTATCTTCAAATCCACATAATTTGGCGCGCGAATTTCCTGGCTAACCCACACGGTACGCATCCCCAGTCGCTTGGCGGTTTGCAGATTCTCCGCGCTGTCTTCCACCATCACACACTGTGACGCGTGCAGACGATGCTTGCGCAGCAGGCGCCGAAATCCCGCCGTTTGCGGCTTGGGTTTGTAGCGTGAATGTTCGATGGAAAACACGTCGTCGAACAGATCCTCCACCCGCAACAATCTCAATACAGCCTGCGCGTAATGTAACGGTGCGTTGGAAAACACCAATTTTTTGCCGGGCAGCTGTTTCAACATTTGGCGCAGTCTCGGTTCTCGCAGCACCTGATCCGGCAAGTCCGGAAACTGGTGTGTGTGCCACAAAAAGTGATCCGGGTCGGTACCGTGGTGTTTGATCAAACCACTGAGCGTCGCACCGTAACGCTGCCAATAATCCATTCGCAGGGCGTTCGCCGCATCCTCGGTCAGCTGCAAGTGTTCTTGCAAATACGCGGTCATGCTGCGGTTGATGTGCGGAAAAATATGCGGCGTTGCATCGTGCAACGTATTGTCCAAATCAAAAATCCACACGTATTCGTTCACTTGAAAACCTTAGGCCGTTCGTCCTGAGTAGGGGCGCAGCCCCGTATCGAAGGATGTAGAGAGTTCGATACGCCTTGTTTCCCTCGATACACCGCGCGTTGCGCGGCACTCGGGACGAACGGTTTGAGGAGTTCAACGGCTTTCATTACTTGCTTTTGATCAGTGTGCCGACCCCTTCTTCGGTCAAAATTTCCAGCAATAACGCATGCTCGACGCGCCCGTCGATGATGTGCACCGACTTCACTCCGCCGCGTGCCGCATCCAGCGCGGAGCCGATCTTGGGCAACATGCCGCCGGACAACGTACCGTCCGCCACCAGATCGTCAATTTGCTTCGGCGTGAGGCCGGTAAGCAGCTTGCCGTTCTGGTCCAGCACGCCGGGCGTATTGGTGAGCAACACTAATTTCTCGGCGCGCAATACTTCCGCCAGCTTGCCCGCCACCACGTCGGCGTTAATGTTCAACGTCTCGCCGTCGGGTGACACGCCGATGGGTGCAATGACCGGGATGAAATCGCCGGAGTCCAGAAAGGTGATGATGGACGGGTCGATTTTGTTAATGTCGCCAACCAGGCCGATGTCCAACATTTTTCCCGGTTCGGCGATACTTTCCAACAACAGTTTTTCGGCTCGGATGAAACCGCCATCTTGTCCGGTGAGACCCACCGCTTTGCCGCCAAAGCGGTTGATGAGGTTGACGATATCTTTGTTGACTTTGCCCAGCACCATCTCGACCACATCCATGGTCTCTTCGTCGGTAACGCGCATACCTTGGATGAACTCGCCCTTCTTGCCCACCTTTTGCAGCAGGTCGTTAATTTGCGGACCGCCGCCGTGCACAACCACCGGGTTCATGCCGACCAGTTTGAGCAGCACGACGTCGCGCGCGAAGCCTTCCTGCAGCTTGGGATCGGTCATGGCGTTGCCGCCGTATTTGATGACGATGGTCTTATCGAAGAAACGCTGGATATACGGGAGCGCTTCGGACAGGGTGTGGGCTTTTTGGGCAGCGGTGGCGGCGGTCAATGGCATGTGGGATTCCCTTCAAAAATCTGCGCGCATTCTACCCCAAGAAATGCGCAAAAAAAGACGGCTCGCGGCCGTCTTTTCCCGACACGATTCGCGCCGGATTAACGATGGTCTTTCACAGCAGGATCCTGGTAGTGTTTGTAACTCAATTCCAAGGCTTTGACTTCGGCCAGAATCTCCACCGTCTGGCGCTTGCCGGCCACCTCAATCACCAGATTTACAGGGATCTGTTCGCCCACGTTGATCGCCCGCTTGAGTCCCACCAACACCAGATACATGCCGCGTGTCCCAAAAATGACGTTGCTGTGCGGCTTCAGTTGCAGGCTGTCCACCGCCTCAGTCTTCATCTTGCCGCGGCTCATCACCACCCCCTGTATCTCGCCCGACGCCGCGACCGGACTGCTCACCGCAATCAAACGCGACGGTTTGATGACATAGAGATTCAGTTGCACCGTGACTGAAGTCTGACCCGGAACACTCTCGCGCATCCAGACTTGATCCACCACCACATCATTCGCGCCGGCAAGTGCATATCCTGCCCACAACAAACTCGTCAAACAGAATAATCTGCGCCACATACCGGACCTCCGATGCAAAGTTTAAGGGTGATGACTGTGTTCGTGCTCCACGGTTGCGGTGAGCGGCCTGATGATTACCTGCACCTTCATTGCCTGTTTTTTGCCATTAGCGAGTTGCACATAAAGCGTCAGCGCAAACTTCTCTCCCGCTTTGAGTGGCTTTTTCAACTCGAGCAGCATCAGATGATAACCCGCCTCCCCAAAATCCAGAGCCTCTCCCGCTGATAATTCGACCGCATCCACTTGACGCATCTTCATCACGCCATGTTCATGCACCATGCTGTGCAGTTCGGCTGATTGGGCGACCTTGCTTGAAGCACCCGTCAATACGCCCTCATGCCGGCTGGTAACGATCAGTTGCACCATCGCGCTGTCTTGTCCCGGTGCTGTCGCACGTGTCCAGGCATCACTCACCAATAGTTCGCCCGCCTGTGCATTAACAGAAACCAATACTGACAGCACGCCGACAAATAATATTTTTCCAATGCTCATCATTCCCCCAAATAAAACGCGCCACACCTTGCGATGTGGCGCGTCATTTTAGCCTGATTTGTCAGATTAGAAATCCAAGTTGGCTTTCACCCATACATTGCGCCCCAACTCATTCACGCGAGTGGTTTGTGTAAAGCCACCTACCGTTGTACCTGCCCGGCTAATGTGCTCGGCATAAGTTTTGTTAAACACGTTATCGATTCCCGCGCTAACTTGCAGCGTCTTGTTTGGACGCCATCCACCATTCACCGATGCAACTCCAAATCCACCCGAAGTGCCAATGTCCTGCCCGGCGATATTGCCTTGATTCACTGCCACACGATCCTGTGCTGCCACGCCACGCAACAATCCGCCGAACGACCACACCTTGTTGTCGTAGTGGGCGCCGATGCGCATTTCCAACGGGGTTATCTGCCCCAAGGCTGTGCCATCCGTGTCGTTGTTTCCCTGCACATAGGCCAAACTTCCATCCAGTTTGAGATTTTCCGTCAATGGGTAGACCAAGCCGGCTTCAGCGCCATAGGTGGAAGCGTTCACGTTACGTGTCACCTTCACCAGGGCCGGCATCATCATCGTGCCTTTGTTGACATTGGACTGGATGAGATTGAAGTCGGTGATCTTGTTATAGAACGCCGAGACAGAACCGGATACAGCGCCGCCGCGATAGTTCATCCCCACATCCAGTTGCGTCGTCTTTTCCGGCTTGGT
>CAZRZH010000163.1:0-5324 GCA_964604485.1 uncultured Sideroxydans sp. | reverse complement strand
CTCGTCTCGGACAACAGCTTAATCTACTGTCTTATATTCGGGGGCCACTATAGTAGCCGAAGGGCGTGAGTTCATGCCGCAGATTTGCGTTCCACATCCAGTTGCCAGAAGGCGTGGTGAAACCTCTTTTGCCAAATAGGAACGGGTCAACTAGATTCAGATAGGACAGATCATGTTGGCGGCGTAGGTAATTCTTTTCCTCTGGGGTAAGAATCTTTGAGCTTTGAAAATAGCTGGGTGCAGTGGGCCTGAACAATTCATAGACCCAGATGTTGCAATCACCGTCTGGCATCTTATTTGAGATGCATTGGCCCATGTACCCAATATTACTTGTGATAGTCACGATGCCGAGGATATTCGTCAACGGTTGATGATTGTTAAAGAAGGCCTGCTTTTCGACCTCCAATGTTTGTTCGTACTGCGACTCCATTCCAGCAGACAGCATGCGTACTAGATCTTGAGGATGGTTGCGCTTCAAGTTCGCCAAATCATTAATTTGAAAAGTAGTAAATAGTTTGAATTGATAGATATTGTTCTTGCTGTCGATGCCGCGTTGCCCCAATGCCGCTCTGTGCCACTCTTCATGTGTCCAGCCATAACCTAGTGGTGCGTATATCGAAGAGATATCGAGCAAGGTTAAAGCGACGATAGGCCAAAATCCTGCCTGATTTTGCGAACTACTGTTTGAATCAGAGAATCCATCCAATATCAGATTGTGCGAGGCAAGATAAAAGTCGGTGCTCAACTGTAGGGATTGTCGCATGCTTGGCGCGCGACTGCTGTTGTAGGGAAAATCCAGCAGAGGGAACTCATATATGCGCAGCTCGGAGTCGTGTGATGCGAGGCCATCTGCCTGGGCAGTCGGTGCTGCCAGCAGCGTGGTGATGTTGATGGCGAGTGTGAGCAGACATAATTTTAAGAGACGTTGCACGGAGATTCCTCAAGTCATTTAGATTGTTGTTTTGTGATTAAAACAGCCATGCTCCGAGTTGGTAATAGTCGAACCCGCTACTCCTGCCACCGAGACAATCCGCCAGAAAATCTTCCGTTTTCCTGAACAGCTGCAAGCGCTGCGGCCAGTGGTGGATGCCGTGTCCGGCTGCGGGGAGATACCAATATTCGACGGGTTTGCCCGCGCTTCTTAAGCGCTTTACCAAGGCTTCGCTCTGGTCCGTCCGCACTCTGACATCCATGCCTCCCTGAATCACCAGCAAGGGTTTGTTGATGTTGTCGGTTTTGAATAGCGGCGATTTACTTTGCATTATTTTTCGGTCTGCCGCTTTGCTCGGGTCGCCCACGAAACGATGCCATCTATCCAGCTCGAATTTCCAATACGGCGGAAAATCTTCCACCAGTTTTGTCAGGTCGCTGGGGCCGAAAATGTCGATGCCGCAGGCGAATTGTTCCGGCGTAAAACTCATTCCAACCAGCGTGGCGTAACCGCCGTAACTGCCGCCCGCGATGGCGATTTTATTTGGGTCGGCGATGCCTTTATCAATCGCCCATTGCACGCCATCCAGCAGATCGTCTTGCATCTTGCCCGCGAATTCGCCGACGGCCAATTCCTCGAAACGGCGACCGTAGCCGAGTGAGCCGCGATAGTTGAGCTGCATCACGGCGTAGCCGCGATTGGCGAGGAGCTGCGCCTCCGAGTCGTAGCCCCAAGTGTCGCGCCCCCACGGTCCGCCATGCACCGACAACACCATAGGTAAATGCTGCGGCGGTACGCCCTTGGGCAAAGTCAGATAACCGCGCAAGGCGATACCGTCGCGGCTGGTGATTTCAATCGGCATCATGTCGGACAGCTCGTCTTTGTATTCCAGGCTGGGCGATGCGCCGAGTAACTCTGGGTGCGCGCGCGCCACGTCATACAGATACCACTCCGTGCCTTTGTCCGTGTTTAAGGAAAATATTAGGTGCTGAAACGCGCGGTCGCTGCTGAGCATGTTGATGCGCGCGGGTGTAGTCCGGTTCAAAAATCCGAACGTATCGCGCAACGCGGGATCAAGCACCTCCGCCTTGGGGTAATCCGGGTCGGTGAACGCGATGAGCGGCTTGCCCGTGAGCGGATGCGTGTAGATGGACGAGACATCGACCACCGGGTCTTCGTACACCAGCGTCTCTGCGCCGGTCGTAGCCGTTAGCGCCAGCAACACTTTGCGGTCGCGCCCTTTGTTCGACACCAGATACAAGGTCGCGCCGTTTTCGGCGATGCTCGTCACTTCCACCAGATCGCCGGAAGACCACTGATAAACCGGCTTGTACGTCGCATCCGCTTGCAGCAATTCGATGGAAGAAATGTCGCCTTGCTTGACGATGCGTCCGCGAAACACGCCTTGTGCGTCGATCAACACGTTGCTGGCATTGCCCGGATTTTGCGCGACCAACACCGATTCTTGCGTGTCGAGATTGACCTTGTACAAATCGAACAGTGACTTGTCACGCTGGTTGTGGACGATCCACACATGCGCCGCATCATCCTTAATCTGTTTGAGCAGCACCGCTTTCACGCCGCCCTGCGGCGAGAGAAATACCACTTGCGGCTTGTCGCCCGGCTGCTCGGTATCGAAGCTCGCGTAAGCCGCGCTCTCGTCGCCTTGCGAGCGCGCGAAAATCAAACGGCGGCTGTCCTGCGCCCACTCGAAACCGTAATAATTGGCGGCAGCAAACGTGCGCGTGCTGTTGCGCCCCAGGTCTTTAACGAAGATATGAATCGAAACCCCTTGCACCGCCAGCCACGCCAGCTTCTTGCCGTCGGGCGAAATTTGATAGTTCCAATTGCTGCCCCGGTTCGCCACAAAATCCCGCACGGGAATCAAAGCGGGGGTTTCTTTAGCGGACATCAATGCGGGATGTGTAGCAGTCGTTGCGCAGCCTGTGAGGAGGGTTGCGGCGAGGATGGGGATGAGCAAACGGTTCATTGGGACGTGTGTTATTAGCTAACTCTGTTTGGCAGAGTTTATCGCTCTGCGAAACAGAGTGTCAAGTTTGAATGTGTAGAAAGGGCTAAATCAGGCCGCTTGCAACACCCCATCCACCAGCCGCATCTGCCGCTGCATCGTACCCGTCGTGGGTGATGATGAAGCTGGTGTTGAGCTGGGTGTTGAGCGCCAGCATCAGTTCGAACAGGGCGTGGGCGCTGTCCCGATACAGGTTCAACGGCAATCAAGCAGGCGGACGGGGTGACCTGTTCGCGCTCTACATCAAGTTTCACACCGTTTAACACGGTGACGTTACGGTCACCGCGTGCTGAGGCAAAGCAAAGCGGCCGATCAATTCCGGTTTAATTCCTTCTCGAACACGTCAATCGGTACCGGTCTGCCAAACAGATAGCCTTGGTATTTGGTGCAACCCGAGTCAAGCAGGAACTGGCGTTGTTCTTCTGTCTCCACACCTTCGGCAATCACGTCCAGGTTCAGGCTCTGCGCCATGGCGATGATGGTGCGCACGATGGCCTTGTCGCTGCTATCGGTGGCGATGTCGCGCACGAACGACTGGTCTATTTTGAGTTGATCGATGGGTAATTGTTTCAGGTATTGCAAAGACGAGTAACCGGTGCCGAAGTCGTCCAATGAAATGCGCACACCGATTTCGCTTAGCGCATTCATGGTTTCAATGGTTTCTTCCATGTTGTCCAGCAACATACTTTCGGTGAGTTCAAATTTGAGCAACCCCGGCTTGATGCCATTTGCCAACACGAGTGACCGCACCTGCTCAACGAAGTCGGTTTGGTGAAATCGTTTGGCGCACATGTTGACTGCCAGCATCAGATTGCGTGTACGCGGATTGTGTTGCCATGCCTTGAGCTGGGCACACGCGGTCTCCAGCACCCATAGTCCGATGGGCAGAATCAGCCCGGTTTCTTCCGCCAACGGTATGAATTCGGCGGGCGCAACCAGGCCACGTTCAGGATGGTTCCAGCGGATCAATGCTTCCGCTCCCAATGGAGCGTGTGAGTTATCGAGCTGGACTTGGTAATACAGCTCGAATTGCTGCTCGTCCAGTGCGTTGCGTATCTCCAGTTCAAGTCCCAAACGGGCGCTGATGGCCAGCTGCATCTGCGGGTCGAAGAAGCGCAGATTGTTGCGCCCCCCTTTCTTTGCCTGATACATCGCGATGTCCGCCTGTTTCAAGAGTTCCTCAATCGACTTGTTGTTATTGAACACCGTGGCGCCGATGCTGGGTGTGCTGTTGTGTGCGTGGGGGCCAAGCTGGTACGGCTGGTTGAGTGTGGAGAGAATCTTGTTCCCCACGGATTCCGCCTGTTCAGCAGCTTCCAGGGTGTTCTCGCTCAAATCCTCCAGCATGACCACGAACTCGTCACCGCCGAGCCGGGCAACGGTGTCGCCCTCCCGCACACAGGTTGTCAGTCGTTTGGCAACCTGATCCAGCAGCATGTCGCCGACGTCATGACCCAGCGAGTCGTTGAGGTTTTTGAAGTTGTCCAGATCGATGAAAAGAATCGCACCCTCTTTGCCGCTGCGTCCGCAGGAGGTCAGTGCTTGTTGCAGCCGGTCTTGCAGCAGGCGCCGGTTGGGCAATTGGGTGAGCGGGTCAAAGAAAGCCAGATTTTTGATTTCTTCTTCCGACGCCTTGCTCGCGGTGATATCTATCAGCGTCGCCACATAGTTTGTGACGCGCCCGTTGGGATCCTTGACCGCGGTGATGGTGAGATGTTCGGGGAATATCTCACCGTTTTTGCGGCGATCCCACAGCTCGCCATCCCATTCGCCCGTCAGATTTAATTTGTTCCACATCACCGCATAGAACTGCGCATCATGCCGCCCCGAACTCAGCATGCGCGGGTTCTTGCCAATGACTTCTTCCGGGACATATCCGGTGATATGTGTGAAGGCTTTGTTGACTTGGAGAATCAAGCCTTCGGCATCGGTGACCAGCATGCCTTCCTGCGACTCAAAGGCGGTGGCGGCAATGCGTTGCCGGTGTTCGTTGCGTCTGTTTTCAGTGACATCGCGGGTGATACCCAGCAATGCGACGACGTTGCCGCTGGCATCCCGCATGGGTGTTGCATGCGTTTCCAAGTGCCGCGACGTGCCTTTGAGTCCGTTGATTTTGAATTCAACGATGCCATTTTCGCCATTCATCACACGATGGTGCAAGGCCATAAAAGCAGCCCGGTCTTCTGCCGCTACATACTCCAGCAGGCTGTTTTGTTGCGCCTGTTCTAATGTATCGGCTTCAAGCATGGCCAAACCCGCGACGTTCATTTCAAGCAGATGGCCCCGGGTATCAACGACCTTGACGCATTCCGGTTCCGTTTCGATGATGGTTCGCAAGCGCTGCTCGCTGAGTTTAAGCGCCTG
>CAZRZH010000162.1:0-5453 GCA_964604485.1 uncultured Sideroxydans sp. | reverse complement strand
GGCGAGGTCAGCCGCAGACATTGTGCCGAAAAGTCCCGGATGAGTCGTTCCATCAAGATCAGTAGGATTAACCAGCGATTGGCGTAGTTGCTCACGGCTCAGCCCCGGAAACTGATGCAACAATTGCATGCCGTAGCCGAGCAGTATCTCGGCATTCATGTCCTGAGTGCCGTAAGCAGTCAACAGGTAGTGCAGATCCAGCGCCAGTGGCGGATTGCTGATACGGGTACCACCATTGTCGCGGGACGGCAGGTCGACATTGCGCCAGCCGAGATTGGGCGTGACCTGGTAAAGAAATAGATTGAGCAGGTTCGACTCTACCGGGTCTTTGCTGATCCGTTCCGGTGGCTGTGCCGTCACAGAGAAGTTGCCGATTTGGGAAATATCATAATCAAGAAGACCATTGTTGAGGCGGTCCTTGAGTGACGCAGTCACGGCAGCAATGGCCAGAGCACTGCTCATGATCGGCCTCCGCTACGCTCGCGCAAATAGTCGTCGAGCTTTAGCCGTGGTGTCGCCGGATTGGCAGCACGCGCTGCGGGTCGCTCGCCGCCCGTGACCGCACGAACTTCGACTCGTCCGATGGTAATTTGCACTACATCCTTCTCGGTGTTGGTGGAAGAAGACGAGACTGCTGCGTGAGGTTGCGCCATATTCGCCAGCTGGACCGCTTGCGTGATCTTTGGCGCAGCGGGTACCAGAACACCAGTAGCAGTTTCTTCGTGCCTTTGCCTTGCTTTGCCTGAAAGTTGTGTGGAAGTAAATCCAGCCTGCGATACGACTGCTCGCTTGCTCTGTAGGGCTTCCGGTATTAGGGACGGACTCGGCTGCCGGGTAAGAAATGAATGCACTGATACTGAAGATTCATCCAGGGAAGGCTGCGCAATTGGCAGAACACGGTGCGAATCGAGAGACGGATCACCTTCAGTTACTGTTCCGGTGTTCGGTACGGTCGTCGCAATTTTGCTATCCAAATTGTTGTTAATGGCACCTTTGGTCGCATTAACAACTGGATCAACCACTCGTGGCGCTGACGGAAGCAATGATGCAGATCGTGCAAAGGGCACAAAATCTTTCTGATTTAGGTGTGTTTGATCTGTTTGCGACGGATTCTGTTCATGAGTTGAATTCAACTCTCCGCCGGAAGTGATAGTCGCTGGACCAATCGGTTGCACTGCCACAGCGGCAACGCCTGACACATCACCAGTATGTTCAAGAGGCAGGCTCCAAGGAGTAACTGATTCAAACAGCGCAGCTTGGCGTCGTTGCAGAACGGGAGCCTGCTGCGATGCGCGTGCGATCAGGTTGGTCAGGAAGTTGTTCATGCGCGCAACATTTCAACATAGTGTTGGCGGCGCGTGGCGCTGAGGCTAAGTATCTCGCGTTCACTCCAGCCGTACGCGCGGGCAAGCAGATGCACATCGGCAAGCGTGCGCTGGGCCCAATCTTCGAGTGCGCTCCAGAGATAAGAAACAATGTCAAAGAAAACACTCCAGACATGACCGCAACCAGGGCATGTCAGTTGTATCTGTAGGTCGGCGCCGGGATCGTGCCTGGCCATTTCTTCCGCGAGGCCATCCACAATTTCAACCGGTAATTGTTCTGCTGATTGTCGTTTTCCCGCTCGCTTGGCCTCGATTACACAGCGCCGCAATAAATGAATCTGCGCGACTGAGTGATCATCGCTGGTTGCCATGACATGGAGTAGATCTTCGCTGTTCGGCAGGCGGTACTCGATACTGCAGTCTTGCTTGCGGAATTTGAGCGTTTCTTGCGACAGCGGCACGTCGGATTGCACGCTGATGTCACCCGTTGCAAAAGTGGATTCGAAAGTTTCGTTGCAGCGCGGGCAATGCGTGACCGTCTGTAACTGCGGTCCGAACAACGTCTGGTAAAGATCAAGGAGCCCCTTATCGCGTTGACCTATCGTTGCAGTGGCCCAACCTTCAATACCCTTTTCCAGCCCTGCTGTATCAAGCAATGCCAGCGCCCGATAAATCGGGTGGGCATTGTGAAACTCATCCCAAACACTCAGCAGGATTTCGGCATTCGGGGCTTTCATTTTTATGACTCCTGGTTTCTGCGCCATTCAGCATACGGATATCTCGCCGAGTCTGCCGGGATCAAGCCGGCTCGGTAAAGCTCGGCTCGACCGGCTCGGGCGTTTCGGTGTCGCGTTCCCAACCCTCGTTCTCGAGCTTGATGTGCTGGATCGCAATGGCGTTGGCATTTGCATCGAGTTCCGCGAGCGCCTGGAACTCGGAGACCCAGGCGCGGAACACCTTGTAGGCAATCGCGAGCTGTCCCGCTTCGTTGTAGACCTCGATGATGATGTCCTTGCGGAAATCCTTGAGTGAGCTTTCCGAACCAAGCCCGGCACCATAGTTCCAGACCTTGTTTGCCCACTGTTCAAATTCCTTGTCGTGAGTGACACCCCGATCCAGCGTGATTGCCTCATACTCGGTGCGGCCCGGTGACTTGCGGCTGCTGCTGGGGTCGCCGCCTTCGCGGTGCTTGACTACCTCCGTGGTGCGCTTCAGCGCGCCGATCTTGCTGACGCCAGCAACATAACGACCATCCCATTTCACGCGAAACTTGAAGTTCTTGTAGGGATCGAATCGCTGCGAATTTACAGTGAACTGTGCCATTTCATGTTTCTCCTATTTTCGATGGTCTCAAACTGCGATCTGGCCTGCGATCTGCTGCAACTGGATGACGACGAACTCGGCGGGCTTGAGCGGCGCAAAGCCCACTACGATGTTGACGACACCTTGGTTGATGTCGTTCTGGGTAGTAGTCTCCTTGTCGCATTTGACGAAGTAGGCATCGCGCGGTGACGTGCCCTGGAACGCGCCCTGGCGGAACAGGTTATGCATGAAGGCCCCAACGTTGAGCCTGATAGATGCCCATAGCGGCTCGTCGTTCGGTTCGAACACTACCCACTGGGTGCCGCGGTAGAGGCTCTCTTCAATGAACAGCGCGAGTCGACGGATGGGGACGTACTTGTATTCGTCGGCTTGCGAATCTGCGCCCTTCATCGTGCGTGCTCCCCAAGCAACGCGACCATAAGCCGGAAAGCTGCGTAGCACGTTTACACCCTTTGGGTTAAGTTGGCCGTTCTCCTGGTCATTGATCGGTAGCGCCAGTTCAAGTACACCGTTGAGCGTGGCATCGCTCCCCGCAGGCGCTTTCCATACTCCACGTGTCGCGTCGGTACGGGCATATACGCCGGCCATCGTGCCTGACGGAGCCATGGATCGCGGCCGCAAGCCATCCAGCGGATCCGAGATGCGCACCGGCGGAAAGTAGGTAGCCGCGTTACGCGATTGTGAAACGCCATTCGCCCAAGTGGCGACGTTGGAAAGCGTCTTGCCCGCTGGTGCATCAACGACGTAGAAGGCGCGCCTCGCTTCACACAACGCAACACCCGCCGCGATCACGGCGGCTGCCTGGATGTCGGTCATGTCGAGCGTTTCAGGAATCAGCAAGAGGTTGAACAGGTCTGTGTCCAGCAACGCGTACATGCCTGTCTTGTTGGCCTCGCTGCCGACCAGTTCAGTCGGCCCGGGACGTGACCCGTCGGCGCCGCTGGTGGATGGCAAAGTGTTTGCAACCGTAGCCGGACGATGCTCGGCATTACCGGTTAACTCGCGGCCACCATTTGCCAATCCCATCTTGATTGCCACTGCCAAGCCGCCGAAGCTTCCGCCGGCGATAAGCACGCTCGAGGATTCTCCTGCGGTATTCGAAGTCAACTTCAGGTGGCCGTTGCTCCCGTCGGCGCCCGATTCGGATGCGATCAGCGCCGCACCGAGACCCGCTGCGGCAATGGCCTTGTTCGCCTCGGTGACCAAGTCTGCCATGTTGTTCCATGGCGCATTGGCTAGCGTTAGCAGGAACGACGTCGTTCCATTGATCGTTCCCCCGATCTTGGTGTCGCTGGGGTTCAGCGGAAACGTAATCGCGTCGCTGACCGCACATCCGCTTTGCGCGAAAACCAGCCCCCCTCGCCGATTAGTGCGTATCGTGGCCGACGCGTAGTTGATCACCGACTCGACGTACTGCGCCGAGTTCGAGTCCAGGTTCAGATTCCGGTGGGTCTCGATTGGCAGCAGCGTCGTGCCATCTGGCTGAAGCTTAGAGACCACAAGATTGAAGTCGGCGTCAGAATTGCGCACGCCGGTGGTTTGCACGCTAATGCGCAGACCATTTCCCCAGGCTCCGGGGTTGGCGGTCGTGATGTCAAGAACCGATGCCCGCGCTGCATCCTGAAGCGTCCAAGCTGCACTCGCAAAGCCAGTAGCGACGCGCACCACGAGTGCCTGCGTGCCGCCATTCATGAAGAACTGGCGCACGGCATAGGACACTGGACTGTCACGATTGATACCACCGTACTGGCGCTCAAAGTCGGCAAAGCTGGTAATCGCCACCGCCTTATCCGGAAACCCGTTGCTCGTGTAACCCACAAATGCCGCGATCGATGTTGCGACTCCGGCGATAGTACGCACGCCACTGGGAATTTCCTCTATGTATACTCCTGGGTAAGTCAACGCTGCAGGCATAGCCACCTCTCCTTTCACTTATTGCGTACCGCACGGTGGTGCGGCCGAATATCTGACTTTCAAAATTCCAATCAACGCCGAATTCAGCCATTCGAAAAGTCTGCGGTGAAAATGACGTTACCATCCGGAAGGTGGCGCGTTACTAACAACCCTTCCCTTACCAACTCTGCCACGCGGCCTCGGCATCTGACACATCTGCGTTTGCCAACTCCACCGGCAACCACCTGCGCAGAATTCCAAATTCCAATCAATCGACCTCTCCGATAACTGGGCAAATAGTCACGTCTGCTTGACTTTAACGCCTCGTAACCTATAAAGCCGATTCCCATTCCCCAGCACCACTTCTTCAATCAGCCCCTGTTCTACCAATGATTGCAGCGCCTGCTGTATCTCGTTTTTTGCATTTTCGTGGCGTTGCGCAGGAAGCCACCAATCCAAGATTCCGTCTATCGTGTCGGCCGCTTCAGAGTGCGTGCGCAAATACCCGATTATCTCGTCTCGTGTTTCCTTTCCGGGATCTCGCGCAGTTGGCGATTGGCTCCTTTTGTCTTTCATGGGCTTATAAACGCAAGTTGTATGCCAGCAAAGCTCACTTTAAATCTCTTGTAATATCAATGGACTCCGTGTGGACAATGATCGGGGGTGGGTCATTCATTGACATGCGTTTAGTCCTCAAAACGCATGGTTTTAGTCACTTAGTTGTTTTACATCAGATGGTTATGATAGGCGGGTCATTTATGACCCGGGGTGGGTCAAAATTGACCCGGAGAATTCGCCTATTGATCCGGCACGGTCAAAAATTAACCCCGTTCGGCCTGACCCAGTCGAAGGCTGTGAATCCATTCACATTTCGACAAGCTCAATGCGAACGGACTTCAAACATAATCTGGC
>CAZRZH010000161.1:703-5525 GCA_964604485.1 uncultured Sideroxydans sp. | reverse complement strand
GCTCAGCAGTTGGTCTGAAATTGCCTTGTTTTGATCCCACTGTTTCCGAACGCGCTCCTCGCGGTAAAGAAAATACTGGTCTCTGAAAGAAGCGCGCTCGAAGAAGTTGTTCAATATGGCACTTGCCAATACGTAGTCATTTTTTGCACTCTTGAATTCGGCAAGCGACCAAAATAACACCGGCACCAATACAACGATAGCGGCCACCGTAAGTGCTGAAATGAGTTTGAGTTGTGTGGTGATACGCATATTGCTTAGCGTTTCAAACTGACCGCTTCAGGCTTGACCTCACTGAGACTGTCGAGATGAATGAAGTTAAGATAGTCCGGCATGTCGGTTTTGTCGGTCAGCTTATGTTTGATCGCCCATCGGGTTTCGTCTTCAAGCGTCAACAACAGTGTTTGATCAAGCATGACGTGGTATTTGAATGCGCCCCAGACTTCGCGAACAAGATCGCGGTCGATTTGGGTTGCAACGGACATGATGCCCTGCGCTTCGTCGGGATTGTGCATTACAAAATCTTCAGCCCTTATCAGGGCGCGCAGAAAACGCCTGACTGTCTCCGGATTATTTTTGACAAAATCCTGTCGGGCGGCGATGTTGAAAGTTTCGGTATAAATTTCTCGATCGTAGAAGACAACTCCCTCGGAGCCAAGCTGCAGCCTGATTTGGGTCAGCGGGTAGTTCCAAGTGGATACTGCATCCACCTTCTTCGCCAGGATGGATTCCCGCATCTCCTCCGGTTTCAGAGCGAGGGGCTGTATGTCCTTGCGGCTGAGGCCATTTGCAGTCAATAGCGTATCCAGAAAGAAATCAGATGTGGTGCCTGGCGTGAAACCGATACGTTTGCCTTTGAGATCGCGCGGCTCCGAGATGCCTGCAGCTTTCCTGGCCACAATGGCATTGTTCGTATTGCTCGATTCGATGTTAGCAATCACGTAAATATTCTCGCTTTTGAGCACATTGAACATAACCGGCGTTTCCGCGACGGTTGCAAAATCGGCTTTTTGATCAATCACGGATTGTAGCGCCGCCTTGCCATAGGTGTGCATCAGCGGCCGCACCTGCAACCCGGCTTCCGTGAAATAGCCTTTTGCCATGGCGACATGAACCAGAGTGCTTTGCGGTTGATACGTGTAGGCAACGGTGATTTGTTGCGCTGGAATCGCGTCAATTTGCTCGGGGTTTTGCGGGGAAGATTTTTGGCATCCCATGAATAGGGAAATGAACAGTAAAACAATTGATATGTTCCGCATGGCACCACTCCCTTCTGTATGTTTTGGGCAGTGTACGCTTTCCTTCATACGAAAAATACCATAGGAATTGCTTGGTATATTTATTCGCCGTAGCGCTCTAAAACAGCGCCGTACCGGAGGTTAACTTCCCAATTCAACTCTCGGATTGTTTTTACAAAGCGAAATTCGATATAGGACTGGAAACAGTTCAACACGGGAAACTCGCGCACTCACTCTGCGGCTGCGAAACAGAACGGAGCGGAATATCTTCGATCACGCCAATTTCAGTGCTACCTGAAATGGAGGTCGGGACGGTTTCTACAGTTGTGATTCTCTTTGGGTATTTGCGCTTGCCAACCGGCAATCGGGAAAGTGAATCCGGTCATTTTTTTGCGTTCACATGGATCGTCAGCGGATGGCCATCAATACGTTCGAACCCGTTGATCTGCTCGATGAGCAGTTCGTTCAGAACATGGCCTTTTGACAGCAACAGGTTCCCGTTCCGGGCGAATAAATCACGCGATAGCGTCATGCCATAAAGTAACTGTCCGGAACGCAACGCCAGTTCCAGAGGGTTTTCCGCAACGGATTGCCCCCCTCCCAGTACTTTTATAAAAACGGCCACCACCGACGGATCGTAACGTTTGCCATTGCCGTCCTGTATGAAGAGTGAGGCGTCTGCCGCTTTCAACGGTTTGACGAAGCTTGTTCCCATCACTGCAGAATCGTAATCTTCGGCCACTGCAAGTATGCGCGACCCGAGCGGAATGGACAGGCCGGACAAATGTTCCGGGTAACCGGCTCCATCGAAGCGTTCGCGGTGGCTGCGAATCAGTTTCGCTGCGCCATGCAGTTGCTCCAGCGCCATCAAAGCCAACTCGCCCTTGAGCGGAAATTTGATCACTTCTGTACGCTCTTCGACACTCAGGCTGCCAAATGGTCTGTCCAGCAACCGATCAGGCAGACCGATCTTGCCGACATCAAGCAACAATCCCGCGATAAAAACATCCTGCACATCTGTCGCGCTCATGCCCAAGTTCTGTGCAAGTGTACGCGCCAGTTCGGCGACCCGGCGCGAGTGTCCGGACTTGCCCGGGTTGCGCATTTCGATGAGATTGGAGAACACGCGCACTGAGGTAATAAAACTTTTTTTCAGTTTATCGTGGGCGACCTCAAGAAATTGCATAGTCTGGTTCAGTTCACTGGTGCGTGCCAACACCTTTTCTTCCAGATGTACATTCAGCTCTTTCAACTCTTCATTCTGCGTATGTGTCAATTCCTCAAGACGCAGCTTTTCCCGTTCCAGCATTTTTTGCTGCAAGGCATGTTTGACAATCAACGTGATGTCGTTTTCTTCCCACGGCTTGGAGACATAGCGGTAAATCTGTCCTTTGTTGATGGCATCAATGGTCGCGCCGATCTCGGCGTAACCCGTCAGCAAAATGCGCACTGTATCCGGCCAGCGCGCGCGCACTTGTTCCAGAAATTGTGCGCCGTTCATCTCCGGCATACGCATATCGGAAATCACCAGATCGATCATCTCGTGTTGCATGATTTCCAATCCCTGGGCACCGCTCTCCGCTGTGAAGATGTGATAACCCAGTGGGCGGAACAGGCGTTTAAGGGACGACAGAATGTTCGACTCATCGTCGACGAACAGGATTGATGCGTGTGCGGCCCCGGACTCTGAATTATTTTGCTCGGTCATAGTTGTCTCGGTGCAATTGCCGTTTGTTTAACTCCCTGCGGTTGCTTGATCGGCAGCCATACGCGGAACGTGGTGCCCTTGCCGACTTCGCTGCGCACTTCGATACGTCCGTGGTGTTTCTGCAGGATTCCGTAAGACAGCGACAGTCCGAGACCCGTGCCTTTGCCGATGGGCTTGGTGGTGAAAAACGGGTCGAAGATCTTCTTGATGTTTTCCGCCGCGATACCTTTGCCGGTGTCGGCGATGTCCACCCACACTTCTTCGCCCTGTTGACCGCTGCGGATCGTGATCGTGCCGTGGTCTTCGATAGCATGCGCCGCGTTTACCAGCAGGTTCATGAACACTTGGTTCAGTTGCGAGGACAGACATTCCACTTCGGGGATGACGCCGTATTCCTTGATCACTTCCGCTTTGTATTTAATCTCGTTGTTGACAATGTTGAGGGTGCTGTCCAGTCCCTGGTGTAAATCGGAGAAATGCCATTCGTCCGAGGTGTCCACGTGGGAGAAATCTTTCAGGTTCTGCACGATCTTCTTCACGCGCGTAATGCCGTCCTTCGATTCGTTCATCAGGGCGCGCAGGTCTTCTTTCAGAAAGGCGATGTCCAGTTTGGCTTTGGCGGTCTTGATCCTGTCGCGCAAGCCGCTGTCGGTGATCGCCACTTCGGCTTGTTCGTACAGGTCGATCAGGCCAAAGGTGTCCTGCACGTATTTTTCCAACGTGCCCAGATTGGAATACACGTAACCGATGGGGTTGTTGATCTCGTGCGCCACGCCCGCCGCCAACTGCCCGATCGAGGCCATCTTCTCCGATTGCATCAGGTGCGTCTGCGCTTCCTCCAACTCGCGGTTCAGCGCCTGCACCGCAGCATAACTTTCCCGCTGCTCCTGGTACGCCGACTTGCGTCCTTCGATGTTGCGCACAATCGCCACCAGCACTGCTCTGCCATCCCCGCCCATGACCAATTTCAACGTGAGCTCCACCGAGAATTTACTGCCGTCTTTGCGATGAAACTCGGTGTCCAGCGCAATGTCCTCGTTGCCGTTGGCGCGCAACGCGGCAACTAATTCACGGCTGGCCAAAAACGGCATGATCGCGTCGAGTTGCGGCAGTGACAATGTTAACAACTCTTCTTTGCCATAACCAAACCAAGTCTCCGCACTGTGATTCAGATAGATGATGTGTAACGACTCCGCATCCAGAATGAAGATGGTCTCCTGCGAGTGATCGAGCACGCTCTTGAAATAGAGCAGCTTGTTGGTGATTTGTTTGCGCACGAGCGCATCCGATTCCAGCGCGCGTTTGGCCAATTCCAATTCGGCAGTGCGTTCACCGACGCGTATTTCCAATTCGGCTTTGTTTTGTGCCAGTTGCGCCTCGGCATGTTTGAGGCGGGTAATCTCGGTACGCATTGAAACGTATTGCCAAGGTAGTCCGTTATCGTCCAGACTGGGCACGATAGTGGTTTCGACCCAGTACAACTCCCCCGCTTTGTTGCGATTGCACACCTCCCCTTGCCAAGTGTGTCCACGCGAGATTGTCGACCACATCGCCTCATAAAATTCTGCCGCGTGGAGACCGGATTTTAGAATCCGGTGATTCTGTCCAACTAATTCGGTACGGGTGTATTGGCTGATCTGACAGAATTTGTCGTTCACATAAATTATGTTGCCGCGTGCATCGGCCACACTGACGATGGCATGCTGGTCCATTGCAGCTTTGAGCATGGAGTCATTCATCTCAATCATGACTTCTTTCATAGAATCGCTCGCTCAAATTGTAAACTCAGGCTCTTGCCGTTGTGCGCTCTGCCTGATGGGAACACATACGCGGAACGTGGTGCCCTTGCCGACTTCGCTGCGCACTTCGATACGTCCGT
>CAZRZH010000161.1:0-603 GCA_964604485.1 uncultured Sideroxydans sp. | reverse complement strand
ACTGCCCGATCGAGGCCATCTTCTCCGATTGCATCAGGTGCGTCTGCGCTTCCTCGAATTTGACATTCAACTCCTGCAACTCCTCCAGGCGCCGCTTCTGATCGATATGCAACTGGATATTGCTTAAAGCCAGGCTGACCATGTTCAACAACACCGAGCCCAGTTGCAGATCCTCCGCCAGGAATGCGGGTTCCCATTGCGCCGCTTCGATGCTTCCGTGTTGTTGTAACGATCTGTTGACGGATATTCCGCCAACCGTGCGTTCCTCGATTTTTAGCGGCCAGCAGATCGCGGAATTATTTCTCGTGTCCCCGCGTTTTTCCCGGCGACGGCAGAAGCGCGAGTCGTTGGAAACATCACCATTCAGTAATATCGGCTTGCCTTCGTGCACCACCCATCCCATCACCCCCTCGCCCATCCTGACGTGACTACCGATCACACCGTCCGGCAAATCAATGCCGGCAACAATGGTCAGGCAGTCTTGGGACTTGTCGAGCAGGGCGAGTGAGCCACTGTCGGCCTCAAACCCATCCACGATGTGTTGCAGAATACGCTGGTACACGGTCGAAACATTCTGTGTAACCACCGCATCCTGCCCCAGTT
>CAZRZH010000160.1:1050-5626 GCA_964604485.1 uncultured Sideroxydans sp. | reverse complement strand
AACCTGACGCCGCCGCCCCCATCATCGCAGGTGCTTATTATCGAACCGCAACCCACCAGCCCCAGTGAGCACATGCTCGCCAACAATAAACTCAATCTCATCAAACTCCCCCAATCAACCGTACTATTTGAAGCTATATTTTATTTTAATTTGTTCGCCGGGCTTGGCAACCACAGTTTGTTTATAGACCGGAAAAGTCGAATTTCTGATTTCCATAACATGCTTACCTTCCACTACTTGCAGTTCAAGCAAGGGCGGACTCACACCTTGCAATTTGCCATCCAGATAAACTTCACCCCACGGCAAGATGGCCAAACTCACTAGCGCCGGCCCCCCCGTCGTTTCAGCCAAAGTGCGCACCCTTGAGCTTTGCTTGATACCCTGAACTTTCTTCTCACCTTCCGACTTGCTGACAACCTTAACTTCCTCGGATGCTTTAGGAACAGGAACAGAACGCGGTGTCGCGGTCGAAGATTGCGGTGACGAGGCCAACGGTGCAGAAGCAGGTATGACAGCAACCACACGCGACAAGGGCAGCAAAGAGGCGGACGATTGATTATTCAATAGGGTGGCGCGCTGGGTAAGCTTATAAATTCCCAACACCATGGACAACAGCACGATAGTGATAAAACCTAAAACTAGAACCCGCTGCTGTGGTGATGCCCTGCGAAAAGTCTCTAATCCACGCCTTTCAATTACACTGGCATGGTGGACGAAATCCCCCCAATAGCTCTTGGCTTGCACAACAAATTTGTCCCAACCCTGCGCCGTTTCAAGTTGTTGCTTGATGACGATACTGCGTTGAGTGGATGTGAAGTCACCCGGGTAACCAATGGCGTAAACCTCATGTTCACGTACATGTTTATCCGTACGCGACCCTTGGTAATGGAACATACCCGCATATTCTTGCGACAAACGCGACACGGCGTCGAAATAGGAACGGGAGACCAGTATCTGTCCCGAATCCGCAAAACCCATCACTCGCTGTGCAACATTGATGCCGTCGCCAACAATATTGGGCTGCCCGTTGATATCTTTGACCAACCGCACCGGCCCCAAATTGATACCCATACGTACCAGCAAAGCAGGTTCCATGCGAACCCCTTCGCTCAACAGGCTGCTTCGCATGCTTAATGCCGCCTGCAAAGCATCTTCAATATCGCCCAAGAAACTGATCGCGGCTCCGTCCCCTGTATCCAAAATGATGCGGTCCGCAATTGGAACATCCCGAATGGCTGTGGAAAGAAAAGCGTTAAAACGTTCCTTCAACGATATCTGACCAGAGACCGACTTCTTGGAATATTCGACGATATCCAAGAAAAAAACGCTACAAATGATGGTCTTGTTGCCTCGTTGTTCCATTTATCCAGTCCGATGTACATACCTGCCGTGCTTGGGTAGCACAACTACCCGCTATAAGCCCGCGAATTCTAACGAGAGTTCACCTTTCCCGCCAGTTCATTTTATTTTTTTGCGCTTGCCTGCAGACTTGGTTTTTTGCTCATTTTCAGACATCTGCCTGACAAATCCGACCGGCAATCCGACCCATTCCAAAATCTCTGTCACTTCGCCTTCGCCTAACTCGGCCATCATTCCGCGCTTGATTCTCGGGGGTAAGTGAATAATGCCAAAACGCACCCGCATCAAACGACTGACCTGCAACCCCAAAGCTTCGAAAGTACGGCGTACAACACGATTTCTGCCTTCCTTGAGCACGAGTCGATACCAATGGTTGAACCCTTCGCCCCCTTCGTCACTAAGCGATTCGAATAACACACGCCCATCTTCCAGCTCGATACCCTCATGGGTAATCTGGTGCATTTGCTCTGGTTTCATCTCACCCTGGACGCGTACCGCGTATTCGCGCTCCACTTCAAAGCGTGGATGCATCAGCCGATTGGCCAATTCGCCCGACGTAGTAAAGATGAGCAATCCGCTGGTGTTGTAATCCAATCGCCCGATCGCTATCCATTTTTGACCTTTCAATTTCGGCAGGCTGTCAAAAACGCTGGTTCGTTCATTCGGGTCATCCCGGCTGACGATCTCACCTTCTTGTTTGTGATAGAGCAGGATACGCGGCATCGCTTGTTCGCTTTGCAATTGCAGGCGCACGAACCGACCGTCCACTTGCACCCTGTCGCCGTCTGAAACACGCATCCCCAATGTGGCCACATTACCGTTCACATTGACTCTACCCGCACTAATCCACTCCTCCATTTCGCGCCTTGAACCAATACCCGCCTGAGCCAGTACTTTTTGCAATCGTTCGCCTTGAGGATTCGTACCTGTCAATTCATTCATTCCGTCACCATTCGTCTTTCCAGGACGGCTTGAGCCAAAGTCCCACTATCCACGTGCTCCAACTCCCCCCCAACCGGTAACCCACGCGCGATACGCGAGACCTTGATACCCCGTGACTGCAACAAGGTAGCGATGTAATGCGCGGTTGCCTCACCCTCGACCGTGAAGTTGGTCGCCAATATCACTTCGCACGATAATTCGAGCGCGCGTTTGAGCAGTCGCTGCAACGGGAGTTCCCCTGCACCCAGACCATCCAGTGGAGACAGCCTTCCCATCAGGACGAAATACATACCGTGAAAACACTGCGCCTGCTCCATCATCAACAGATCTGCGGGCATCTCCACCACACACAAAAGATCCGTCTCGCGCCGCGACGAACGGCACAAGTCACAAATATCTTCCTCGGAAAAATTATTGCATTTGCTACAGTGTTTGACGGAGGCGACTGCCTGTCCGATTGATTGCGCCAAATGCAGTGCTCCCGGCTTGTCCCGCTGCAACAGGTGGTAGGCCATGCGTTGCGCGGATTTCGGCCCGACGCCGGGTAAACAACGCAGCGCCTTGATCAGATCCTCAAGACTGGAAGGGGTCTTCATGGCACACGCTAGAACGGCAGACTCAATCCCGGCGGCAGATTCATGCCGGCAGAAAAACCGCTCATACGTTTCTTGGAAGTCTCAGCCGCTTTGTTATTGGCGTCAGTCAGGGCTGCCACGATCAAGTCTTCCAGCATCTCTTTATCATCCAGCACGCTCTGATCAAGGTTCACGCGGCGCACTTCATGTGCACACGTCATGATCACTTTCACCATCCCCGAACCGGACTGGCCTTCCACCTCGATCATCGCGAGTTCGTCTTGCGCCTTCTTCATGTTTGCCTGCATCTGTTGTGCCTGCTTCATCAGTCCGGCCATGCCGCCTTTCATCATGTTTCATTCCCTCCGATTTCGTTATACAGGTTTGATCAAACTCTCGATCACTTGAGCACCCAACAGCGTTTGTGCATCGCACACAAAGGGGTCTTGCCTGACTGCCACTTCCGCTTGCAGCTGCCGCATTTGCTTCTCGCTTTGTTCAACTGCCGCAGGCGTGGCTACGTCGCTTGCCGCACCCAGTTGGATAGTGAGTTTGACCGGCTTGACAAAATACTCGCTCAGCGCGGCTTGAACTTTGTCATGCGCGATCTTGTTATTTTGCAGATGCTTGTATTGTGGCGAAAGATTCAGCACTACCCGGTTTTCCGAAAAACTGGCCAATACGCTGTTCTTGGTCAACTCTCGCGCCATGCCTTGCAGATTGAGCTGGGAAAGCAAAACTGTCCAATCCAGATTGACCGTATTCACGGGTTCTTGCGCCAAGGCTAATTTAGCTTCGGGTACAAGCGGTTTGGGCTCGACAGCTATGGGCTCAATGCTGGTACTCAGCGTTACTTTTGTCGTTGGCAACGCAGAGCTTACCTTTGGCTTGGGGACGCTTGTTGTCGCGTTCTGGGGCGCGAACGCCAACATCCGCAGAAGCGTCATAGTGAATCCGGCATATTCGTCAGGTGCCAAGTCGATCTCATTTCGGCCATGAATGGTGATCTGATAATTCAACTGTATTTCTTCCGCAGTGAACTGTTCGGCCAAGCCCAACAATCGCGCGCGTTCCGGCTCATCTTCCGCAAGCGCCTGGGGGATGGTTTGCGCCAGAGCAATGCGATGCAGCAGCGTCGCCAAGTCCTGCAATGCCGCTCCAAAGGACAGGCTGCGTAACGCCATGTCATCGGCAATTCGCAGTAACCCTGCTCCATCCCGCGCACGCAACGATACCAACAGATCGAAAAGAAAGCCCCGGTCGATAGCACCCAGCATCGTTCGCACCAACGACTCCTCCACCTTGCCGGATGAATACGCGATTGCCTGATCGAGCAGACTCAGTGCATCGCGCATACTGCCCTGGGCAGCACGCGCAATCAGATTCAGCGCACCCGTCTCATACGAAATTCCCTCTTGACCCAGTACAAATTGCAACTGCGCAAGAATCAGCGCAGGCGGCAGTTGCTTGAGGTTGAACTGCAAACAGCGCGACAGTACGGTGACCGGAATCTTTTGCGGATCGGTGGTAGCGAGAATGAACTTCACATGCGCGGGCGGCTCTTCCAGCGTCTTCAACATGGCATTGAACGCCGACTTCGACAACATGTGCACTTCGTCGATGATGTACACCTTGAAACGCCCGCTGGACGGTGCATACAGTGCGCTCTCCAGCAGTTCGCGCATGTTGTCGACCTGCGT
>CAZRZH010000160.1:0-1040 GCA_964604485.1 uncultured Sideroxydans sp. | reverse complement strand
CATCCAATTCGATCAAGTCAACAAACCGCCCGCTGTCGATCTCAGTGCAAGCACCGCACACACCACAGGGTGTGGCGGTAATACCATTTTCACAATTCAGGGATTTGGCAAAAATACGCGCGATGGTTGTTTTGCCCACGCCGCGTGTGCCGGTGAACAGATAAGCGTGATGCAGACGGTTTTGCGAAAGGGCGTTGGTCAGCGCCTGGACGACGTGTTCCTGCCCTGCCAGTTGGGCAAAACTTTTGGGGCGCCATTTGCGGGCTAAGACAGACGTCGCTGACATATCACTTTCCAATCGAGTGCAACACCCTCGAAAAATAGGAGGCGAGCCTTACCCCCGGCACTTGCACCGCTTGGCTGTGGCTGCTTCCTTCCGGACCTGACCAGGTTCACCAAAGTGCAATGCGGGGAGACCCGCCAATTCGTAAATTCTGTACTACACAAGCAGGGCGGCATGATAGTCGAAAAGGGGGGATAAATCCACGGAAGGATGCCTTGTGCGCTGATGCTGATTGGTATGTGCTCAAAGACCGTTCGTCCTGAGTAGGCGCGGCCGTATCGAAGCCTGTCCTGAGCTTGTCGAAGAGGATGGGCGAAGCCCGCCGGGCTTTGCCTCCTCTCCCACCGGGGGAAGGTTAGGGTGGGGGAACACTCGTTGCATTCCCTCTTCCTTTCAAACCCAATACCGTCGGGGGTAGCTTCAAGAAACAGAGCGCCATCAAGAACATTGCAATTTCAAGAGATTTAAGCAGCTAACGCCATCTCTCTTTCCACTTGTGTAGCTTTTAGTGTAGCTGAACCCACAGGCAGATTGACGACCTTGGCAAGATGCTGGCTACCCAAATGGGCATAGACCAAAACACTTCTATAGTCCGTCCAGCCGCCCAGTTCTTTCAGCTCTAGCAACGTCGTTCCATTCTGAACGTGCCAAGATGCCCACGTCTTCCGAATGTCATGCCAGCGAAAGTTTTTAATGTCTGTCGTGTTGGTGCGCGTTTAAAACTACCCAGCCCTGCGCGTTGAATTTTACCCAGGCA
>CAZRZH010000159.1:0-5651 GCA_964604485.1 uncultured Sideroxydans sp. | reverse complement strand
GCGCATCTTTTCATGCAGCACCTGATGCCACACGATGATCGGTTTCCATTTGCCGGATAACGCCTCGACTGTGAGCTGGACGGGGCAGTAGTAGCGGCGTTCGGCGAGGGCGTAAGGCGGGAGATGTACGTCTGTTTTCATGGGATGACTTCCTGTTTGGTACGTTACTTACTAATTGGTGCGTTCTGGTTGGAATGAGAGTGGATTGATACCATGCGCCCGCAATTTGCACAAACAATCACCTTAAAGGACAACGCATGAACGGGCAGAATAAAGAAATCGCATTGAATGTTTCCAAAGCGATCATGAACGGTGAATGGGACAAGGTGGATGGGTTGCTGTCGGACGACTTTACGTACACCGGCGACGCTAATCCGCCCATCAACAAGGCGCAATACATCGGCTTCATGAAGAACGTGTTGTGTGCGGGCATGACACAAATGGACATGAAGTTTCTGCGCGTCATTGTCGAGGGCAACCTGGTGGCGGTGGACTACACCAACGACATGACCCATTCCGGAACATTTTTGGGTATCCCCGCCAGCGGCAAGCGGGTTCATTCAACCGGACAGTTCATGCGTGAAGTCAAAAATGGCAAAGTGACTGCTGAATGGCAAACCACGAATTCACTGGGCATGATGCAGCAATTGGGCGCTATTCCGGCGCGTGCTTAAACTCAAAATCAAGGATGCAAATATGAAAATAATGGTTATCGGCGCAACACGCGGCATCGGTCTGGTTTTGACCAAGATGGCATTGGAGAGCGGACATGAAGTGACCGCGCTGCTGCGCGATCCGGGCAAGCTGTCGCTGTCCCACCCCAAGCTGCGCATCGCCACGGGCGATATACGCAATCAAGCTTCAGTCGAGTACGCCTTAGCGGGGCAAGATGCGGTGTGTGTTTGTATTGGCGTGCCGCCTTCGCGCAAACCGATGGATGTTTTCTCGCAAGGCGCGTGCAACGTGTTGGCTGCGATGCAAAAGGCGCCCAACGTAAAATTGATATCGGTCACGGGAATCGGTGCGGGAGACAGCCGGGGACACGGCGGATTTCTTTACGACAAGCTCATTCAACCCTTGCTGCTCAAAACCATGTTTGAAGACAAAGACCGTGAAGAAGCAATTATCAAAGCCAGCACAGTCGATTGGATGATCGTGCGCCCCGGCATGCTGACGAACGGCGCACACACCGGACAGTATCGGGTGCTGACGGAGTTGAGCGGTGTGACTGCGGGAAAAATTTCGCGTGCTGATGTGGCGGATTTTATTTTGCGCCAGTTGGAACAGCCTGCCGTTTCGTCCAGTTCAAGACAATCCTACTTTAGACAAACGCCCTTGCTGACCTATTGAGAGAGTCTCTAAAAATTCATTAAACCCAGAGAGTTCATTAGGAAGGAAAGGCTGTTGTAGGAGCGCAACTTGTTGCGCGATGGCTCTGGGTCGCCCGACAAGTCGGGCTCCTACGGGTGCCCGGCCAAAAGTTTTTCGGACGAAGAACAAACGTTCTAATGGACAATCTGGGTTAAAAATTCATTTCTCGTCGCTCCCGCGCAGGCGGGAGCCCAGTTTATCCTGAGCCTGACGAAGGGCGGGAATGACGAATTACCCTAAAAACCTCAGTTGCACGATGCCAACCCTTCGATACGCCCGCTACGCGTGCTACTCAGGGCGAACGGTTTCTCACCAAACTGATGACCATCCCGTTCGTGCTGAGTGCCTTGCGTAGCAAGGTGTATCGAAGCATGAGCGGGATGGCAACTGCGGTTTTTAGGATTATTAGAGGTGAATCGTTGTGAGTGCTGGACGAAAGTTCTGATTCAGGCCTTGTGAAATTTACTCCGGAACATCTTTCTGACACCACTAATAATCCTAGAAAAAGCTGTCTCACGCGGAGACGCGGAGAACGCGGAGTAAAAACAACTTGTTGCATAAAATAACGCTTCACCAATTGGATGATGATTGCATGAGTCCTATCTCTTTGCATTTCCCCGCGTTCTCCGCGTCTCCGCGTGAACAACTGCCGTTTTTAGGATAATCCAGCTCGTCACGCTATAGAGCCGGGTGTGACGAACATTTTGTCCACAAACATGAGTTTTGGCGCTTGTGTCAACGTCGCGTCAAAGTCCGTGCTGCACCTGAATGTAAAAGGCGCGTTTGGAAAGCGGCAGGTCGGAAGGTATACCCGCTGATAAAAAAGTTGGCTCCCACGCATCGTGATTAAACAGATTCGTCAACGAAGCACGGGCATCCCAGCCACCGGCAAATTTTTCGCGGCGCAAAGTCAAATCCACGGTGGTGTAGTCCGGGATTTTTGCCCGGGCATCGCCCGGTTCGCGCATACGGTCTGCCACATGGTTGAGCGTGGTGCCGAACTGCCACAGCGGGGCGAAGCGCCAGTCGGCTCGTGCGAACAAACGGCGATGCGGTGCCTTGCCCGCATCCTTGCCGGTGGCCTGATCATAAGAATCCTGCAAAGTGAAATTGCCGGTCAAATGCACGTTGCGGGTAACCTCCAACGTGGCATCCAATTCCATTCCGTGTCCCCTCTGGTCTCCGGCGTTCTGCATTTTTGTGGTGACAAGCTGAATGATGTTCTTCATGCGGTATTGAAAGAAATTCAGATTGGTTTTCAGTCTGTCCACTGGTTGCCATGAGAATGCGAGTTCATCGGTGGTGATGGTCTCCGGTTTGATATCGGGACTGCCGGTTTGCACCGGATTGTTGATGGCATATTGTTCGGCGAAAGTGGGGGCGCGGAAAGCCGCGCCATGCATGGCTTTGACCACGACGTTATAGGACGCATCCCACACCAGCGCGAGGCGGGGATTGGTGGTGCTGCCGAAGTCGGAATAACGGTCATGCCGTATGCCTGCGGTCAGCGTCCAGTCCTTGGCGAAATTCCATTCGTCTTGGGCAAACACATAGGTCAGGTTGCGCTTGTGCGGCAACATGGAGACCAGTGCCGGATTGCCGGTCGCATCCGTCAAGCCGGGCAAGGGGGCAAAATTCGCGTCGAAATTCTTTGTTTCCAGAAATTCGTACAGATCGTTCTGACGCCGCCCCGTGCCGATGCGGACACGATGTAGTTCGAAGCCGGTGTAGACGGCTGAAAGACTGGCATGGACGTGTCGTTCGGAGTGCCCGGGATTTCCGATCATGCCACTGGGGTAGCCGGGAATGATTCCTGCGGGAAACAGCGTATAAGACGGATCGGCCTGCTTTTGCTTGATATCGTAGTAACCGACAACCCCGGCAACATCCCAGTCTGGCGCCCAGTTGGTTTGCTCGTAGCCCATGTCCAGATACAGCCTGTTTTCCGATACGCGGGCGTTGGGATCCAGAGCCCCTGCTATCCCTGTGCTCACCCCCATTTTGCGTTGCTGATAAGCCGCCCGGATGCGCCATGCTTCATAGGATAAGTCGGCGCGGACATCCAGCGACTTGCGTTCTTCGCTCACCGGGCCGGAAGCGTTTATTCGATCTTTCTGGATGATGCCTTTCTGTCCGTCAGTATTCCCCGCGCCAAGATAGAAGGCGGCATCCAGCACCCCCAGTTTGCCGCCGTGTTGTATCCAGACATCACGGCTGTTGTAGCTGCCGACACGCGCACCGTATTCGGTGCCGCTGATGTCTGCTGCCGTTTTGGTGATGACATTGATCACCCCGGAAAAAGCATCCGCGCCATACAGCGCCGATCCCGGGCCGCGAATGATTTCGATGCGCGCCACATTTTCCAGTGGCATGCCGCCCCATACTTGACTGCGGTCTCCTTGGAACACATTGGTGATCGGAATGCCGTTGACCAGCATCAGGACTTGTGAATTTTGGAAAGTATGAATGCCACGGAAGCTGTAGATCGGTTTTGAGCCAACATGCGACTTGGAAACATGCAGCCCCGGCACGCTTTCCAGTGCCTGATCCAAATCGGTGGCGCCCATGGCCTCGATGTCACGGGAGGTGATGACGGTCGCCACGGCAGGTGCATGGGTGACGGGTTGTGAACTGCCGGTAGCAATGCTGATAGTGGATTTATCGCCGTAGGCCAGTGCCAAATCTTCTTCCTCGGAGGACTGTGCGGAGGCAGCACCGACCCAGGCTAAAGCCAGAAATGCATAGAGTGTTTGACGGAGCAATGTTTGCATGGCTGAACCTCCTACTCATCGTTGTTAGTGGCGAGTTAACGAATAGAATTTTCGTGATCGGCACTTTGAATCTGCTAACACTTTTCTACTTGGGCCAAGCTCGCGTGGATTCTCCCCCATACAGAATGTCGGTGCAAGGAATTGGATACAACGCGGGTGCTCATCATCGTTCCACAGCTTTAAAAAACTGGTAGCATCAACCCCGCCTTGTGGAGCACAAAATACCCCGGTGAACTGATGGCCTCAACTGAGCGACTTCGACGAAGATAGTCATGGGCATGTTCAAAATACTTTCATTGTTTGAGGACGCGCCTTTTACCGCTCGGCGGGTTGGCTTGCTCGCGTCCGCATTGATGATCACTGTCGTTGCTCCGGCATGGTCACTCCCCCGGGAGTCGGTCGTTTTGCCCCGGTTGGCACAGGGAGAAGACGTCGAGGTGATGCGCGCTATTGAGACGTTTCCGGACGTGGTGGTATTTCCCGTTTTAATTGCCGGTCCAGTTAAAACCATTGCACACCCGAACCTTGCCAACAAGGTTGCGCAAGCTTCGGTGACAGGGGGCATCGCGGTGATCTACCCGGACATCGGCGAGCCTTATCGCAGTGTATTTACCCAGATCATTGACGGCATTGAGGCCAAGGCCAAGGGGCGCGTTAGCAATTTTGCTGTCGGTCCCAACGTGGATGTCGGTGAGTTGAATAATTCGCTGCGCCGTCAGGATACCAAGGTGGTGATCGCGCTGGGGCGGCAAGGCGTGAAAGTCGCCTCCACGCTGGATAGCAACATCGGCGTAGTGGTGGGTGGCGTGTTGTCGGCACCGGAAAATGATGTGCGCGATCATCAGGTGAACAGCTTGTCGCCCGACCCGTCGTTGCTGTTCTCGCGCTTGAAGGGAATGATGCCCAAGGTGCGGCGGGTATTTGCCGTCTACGATCCGCGCCAGAATGCGTGGATGATGCGACTGGCGAAAGAGGCTGCGCGCGCCCAAGGTCTTGAGCTCACAGTCTACGAAGCACAGGACTTGCGCAGCGCGATGAATGCGTATCAGGAGATACTCGCCGCCGCCGACAGTAGCCGGGATGCGTTGTGGCTGCCGCAGGATTCCACCACAGTGGAAGAAAGCGCGGTGCTGCCGCTGGTGTTGCAGGAATCATGGAGTCGGAACCTGGCGGTATTTTCCAGCAGCTTCGGCCATGTCAAGCGCGGCGTGCTGTTCTCGTTGTACCCCAACAATGTCGAGTTAGGCCACCATCTCGCGGGTTCCGCGCTCGGCTGGCTGGCTTCCGGAGAAAACGAGTCGTCCGGCATGGTGCCGTTGCGCGCCGTGCTGATGGCGATCAATCTGCGTACCGCCAAACACTTGGGGCTCAATACCAGCCGCCCGCAAAGTTTTGACATGGCGTTCCCCGAGCAATAAGGCGCGCAGCTTATGAACCCAATATTCCAAAGGGAAGTTCGGGGGGGGGGGGGGGGGGGGGGGGGGGGGGGGGGGGGGGGGGGGGGGGGGG
>CAZRZH010000158.1:0-5797 GCA_964604485.1 uncultured Sideroxydans sp. | reverse complement strand
TCCAGCACGTCGTCCACCACCTGGAACGCCAGTCCGATCAGTTTGCCAAAATGATCCAACTTTTCGAGTTGCGCATCGGACAACGCATCACCGCAATAGGCTCCGAGCAGAATCGCGGCGCGGATCAACGCGCCGGTTTTGCGGATGTGCATCTCCTCAAGTTCCGGCAATGACAGTTGTTTGCCCACACTGTCCAGATCAATGGCCTGCCCGCCCGCCATGCCGCGTGATCCGCTGGCAGCCGCCAGCAGTTTGACCATCTTCAGTTGTTTGAACGGATCATCCGACAGCCGTGTATCGGATAACAGTTGGAATGCCAGACTTTGCAACGCGTCGCCCACCAGCAAGGCGGTGGCTTCGTCGTATTCGACATGGCAGGTGGGTTTGCCGCGCCGCAACACGTCGTCATCCATGCAGGGCATGTCGTCGTGCACCAGCGAATAGGCATGAATCAGTTCAACCGCCGCTGCCACATAATTAATACGTTCTTCGCTGGCTCCGGCCAATTCCCCCGCCGCAAAAGCCAGCAGCGGCCGCACGCGTTTACCGCCATCCAGCACCGAATAACGCATCGCCGCATGCAGGCGCTGCGGCGCAACGTCGGCCGAGGGCAGCAGTTGGCGCAATACGTCTTCGAATTGAGATTGGCGCCGGGCGACCCAGCTTTGAAAGTCAGTCGTCATCAGCCTTCAGTCGAGAAATCTCTGAGTACGCCGTCTTCGAGAATCTTCACCTGCTGTTGCGCGTCTTCGAG
The DNA here is from genome assembly GCA_964604485.1 of uncultured Sideroxydans sp. Lineage (GTDB taxonomy): Bacteria > Pseudomonadota > Gammaproteobacteria > Burkholderiales > Gallionellaceae > Sideroxyarcus. The sequence goes on along the minus strand of CAZRZH010000158.1, from coordinate 5,043 downwards.
CCGCGTGCGGCAGAACGACAACAACTCCGCCCCGCGTTTGTAGGCCACCAAAGAATCTTCCAACGTCAGCTTGCCGTTCTCCATATCGGAGACCAGTTGCTCCAACTCGGCCATCGCGGATTCGAAACTCAGCGTCTTCTGTGTTTTTCCAGCCATTGCCTGTCCCCTGCTTGCGAAAGGTAGGCATTTTACCCAAGGCCTATTGTCAGAGCCAATTTTTGTTGCCCCACCCCCTGAATTCGGGGACAATCCCCGCCCCTGAAATCCCCCTTCACAAAGGCCGTCGAATGTCCGAGATCGCCAAATCACAACAATTCAATCCCGTCATCGCGCAGCCGCCGATGTCTTGGTACTTCGACCCCAAGGTTCTGAAAACCGAGCAGCGTCTGCTGTTTGATGCCGGCCCTAAATATGTCGGACATGAATTGATGGTGCCCACGCTGGGCGATTACCATGTGCTGGACGGTCAGGCGCAAATGCTGGTGCGCAACCCCCACGGCGTGGAGTTGCTGTCGAATATCTGCCGTCACCGCCAAGCCACCATGCTGGAAGGTCGCGGCAACGCGCAACACATCGTGTGCCCCTTGCACCGCTGGACCTACAAGACCGACGGCGAATTACTGGGGGCGCCGCATTTTCCGCAAAATCCCTGTTTGCACCTGAACAAATCACCGCTGCAAAACTGGAACGGCCTGTTGTTTTCGGGCGAGCGCGACATCGCGCGCGATCTGGCCAAAGTCGGCGTGATGCAGGATCTGGATTTTTCCGGCTACATGCTCGACCGCATCGAAGTGGACGAATACGCCTTTAACTGGAAGACCTTCATCGAGGTGTATCTGGAGGATTACCACGTGGTGCCGTTCCATCCCGGCTTGGGCAGCTTCGTCAATTGCGACGATCTGAAATGGGAATTCGGCGAGCAATACAGCGTGCAGACCGTGGGCATCAACAACGCGTTGCGCCGCGTCGGCAGCCCGGTGTACGGCAAATGGCAGGAGCAGGTGCTGCGCCTGCATGGCGGCAAGTTGCCGAAATACGGCGCGATCTGGCTGACCTATTACCCCAACATCATGGTCGAGTGGTATCCGCACACGCTGGTCATCAGCACCATTGTTCCGCGCGGGCCGGAAGCGTGCAGCAATATCGTCGAATTTTATTACCCGGAAGATATCGTCCTGTTCGAACGCGACTACGTGGAAGCCGAGCAAAAGGCGTATCACGAAACGGCGGTGGAAGACGACATCATCTGCCTCAAGATGCATCAGGGACGCAAATCCCTGTTCCAGCGCGGCATCGAAGAAGCCGGGCCGTACCAGTCGCCGACCGAAGACGGCATGCTGCATTTTCACGAATATCTGCGGCGCAATCTGGCACCGCACTTATCACCGTTTCGCCCCTAACCGTCATTCCCGCGCAGGCGGGAATCCAGCGTTTTTTAACATGCCTTTAATCCAAAAAGTTCAAAGGAAAATTCAGCCCTCCTTTGAAAAAGGGGGAGTGAGGGGGATTTTTGTTTAAGTGTGAAGATCAAATCCCCCTTCCCAACCCTTCCCCCGGAGGGAGAAGGGCTAAACCTCCCTCTGATGGAACTACTAGCCAATCCACTAAGCCAGCAAGCTGGCAAGTGGCTGGTTATCCCATCGGGGGAGGGACTGAGGGAGGGGGAGCTTTGTGGATGCTGGTCGCCGGTCTGCTCTTCGCTTTTATGGGCGCGCTGGTCAAGCTCGGCAGCCCGCAATTTTCCAGTAGCGAACTCGTTTTTTATCGCTCCTTCTTCGGCCTGCTCATTGTGTATGCAATGTTGCGCCGTTCGCACATCTCGCTTTCCACGCAACACTGGCGCGGCCATCTGTGGCGCGGGCTCTCCGGCACGGTGGCGATGTTGCTATTCTTCTATTGCATCGCGGTGTTGCCGCTGGCGACCGCCATCACGCTCAACTACACCTCGTCGCTCTTCCTTTCCGCGCTCACCGTTTGGGTGCTCAAGGATAAATTCCACGCACCCTTGACCAGCGCCTTGGCCATCGGCTTCGCGGGCATCGTGTTGCTGTTGCATCCGACACTTGAGCACGACCAACTGTTGCCCGGTCTGCTCGGACTCATCTCGGGAATGCTGGCGGGAATCGCCTTGCTCAATGTGCGCCAACTCGGTGTATTGGGCGAACCGGGGACGCGCGTGGTGTTCTATTTCAACCTCATCGCCACGCTGGTCAGCGGCGTATGGATGTTGCTCGACACCTTGCATCGACTCGCCCTCGGCGACTTGCCGTTGTTAATCGCCCTGGGCGCTTCTGCCACCTTCGCCCAACTCGCCATGACGCGCGCCTACCGCACCGGACAAACACTGGTGGTGGGCAGTCTGGCCTACAGCACCATCGTGTTTTCCGCGCTGCTCGGGCTGATTTTCTGGGATGAATCGCTGAGTCTAAGTGCCTGGCTGGGCATGGCACTCATCATCGCCAGCGGCATGTTAAGCTTGCGCCTGGCACCGAAGCATCAGGAAACGTGAACAAGCCTAAAACGGTTCGATACATTTCCGTTCGCCCTGCCGTTCGTCCCGAGTGCCGCGCAAAGCGCGGTGTATCGAGGGAAGTGCGGTGTATCAAAGAAGCGAACGAAAAACACTCACCGCGAACGGGATTTCTCAAGACACTTTAGGAATAACGCACATGATCACCATCGAAGAAAGCAACAACCTCGTCAACATCGCCGTCATGGGCGAATTCACCCTCGCCGATTTCAAACAGTTTGAAGAACACGCGCTGTACAAACTCAAAGGCGGCAGCAACACCAACCTGCTTTTCGACCTGCGCGGCATGATCGACTACACCCCGGATGTCGCCTGGGAAGAAATCAAATTCTTCAGCCGCACACACAACCACGACTTCGACAAAATTGCCGTCGTAACCGAAGACCAGTGGCTCACTTGGCAAGCTTGGTTATCAAGATTATTTGTGGATGCGGATATTCGGGCGTTTGGGAATTATGACGAGGCGCGGGGTTGGGTGCAGGGGTAATGGTTAATGTTTGATTTCTTTAAACCCAACGAATAATTCGAGTCTGTCCATTTTATTCATTACGGTTTGAGCCATGGAAGAATTACTAGCTGCACTCCAGGATTACGCAGCAATTATTGTTGCCTGTGTCGCCGCAGCCGTTTCAATCGTGAACCTCTTTTGGAGTGCACATCTCAATGAAGGGCGAGAGCGAAGGAAAGTTCTTTGGGAAAAAGAACTCAATCGATTTTCTGAGCTTGAGGACACCGCAGGCCACCTTGTCGAAGATTTGCTCTCTTATAATATTCGTTCTGACGAGGAGCGATCTACTGCACGAGAAAAACTACAGCTCTTACGCACTGCCACAGGTCGTTTTCTTCGTTATCCTAGAATTGCTTCCGCACTTCGCGATGTTGCGCAATCTGCCAGTTGGTACATTTCACAAGACACAAAACACGAAACAAAAGCCGAGTCAGAGAAAACTCGAAGCGATGTTACAAAAAGTTTTGACAAGCTCATTGCCGCTATCGATGAAACACTCAGGAGTGCTCCAAGAAGACTCTAACCCGGCAGTCAAGCGGGACTGCGCAAAAGCGCGCAGCCTCTACTTATACGATAACCATTGAGGAGCAGCATGTCCGTTACCGATGACTACTACAACGTTCTAGGCGTAGTGCCGAGCGCAGAGAATGCCGTTATTAAAGGTGCATATAGAGCATTGGTGGTGATTTACCATCCAGATAAAAACGCGTCCTCAGAGGCACGAGAAAAGATAATAGCGATAAATATTGCTTACGAAACACTCTCTGACCCGTCGAGGCGTCAACAATACGATACGACACGTGAAAAGCAGTCGCATAATGCCAGTTCATCAGAGTTTGATTGTGAAACACCGTTCGCTACTGACCCCCTTGAAAAAGCTTGGGCCATAGCTGTTGGCTTCTATCCAAGCATTGATTCTGATTACAACGATCTGGCGAATATTTCATGGCGACTTGCATTTGCGTACAAACTTCAGCTTCTTGAAAATCAGGAATATGCAAACTCTAAATACGCTTCCAATAAGCTGAAGACTGAATACTTGACTCGCTACTTCGGCAAGGATGAACAAGTTAGGGATTATGCAGAGCAACTCATAAAAGCGCGCGAACTTCAGGCTGCAATTTATCTAAACGACATTGTGAACGTGATGGGCACAAGCATCACAATTTGGAGCGTTACAATTCAAATTGACAAAAAATTCCCGCAATTGTCTTCCAAACTTAAGAAACGGCAACTTTATACGAGGTTAAGCAGTGCGAACAGCTTTCCCGTTGCAGCAGAGTTGATAAATTTACATGGCGGGTCAGTAAAAATTAGCGTTTTTAGTTCCAAAATAAGCATGACACTCGACGGAAAACAACTGTCATTCAAAAACAACGATGAATTCTGTCGCTATGTCTTAGTGCTTTATGCACGACAATATCTGTCGCCCAATTGGGAAGAAATGGTGTCAGTCTGAGCTAACTCCAGCATTGTATAAATCCAAACTCAGGAGACTGTCGTGATCTCTGCCGGTAAAGTTTGCTCAGCCACGTTTCCGCGTTTGCTACCCGTCACTTTCGCCTGTCTCGCGTTCACTCTCGCCGGTTGTGAAAGCCTCGCCAAGAGCAGCATGAAGCTGCTGAAAATGCCTACGTCGAAGCCGCCAGGGCTTCTTGCAGGCGCTATGGTTTTTTGGAAAATACCAATGAGTTTGCACAGTGCCCCCAGAACGATGTCATCGCTTTAAGATGCTTAACCTCTTAGTTTCACGTTAGCCCACTTGATGCCATAAGGCACACGAGTGTATTATCCGCAGCATGAAACCTGTGAGCTGGAACACCGAGAAAAACATCCGCCTCAAAGCTGAACGCGGCGTGTCTTTTGAGGAGGTCGTGTCGGCCATGTCGAATGGTGGCCTTCTTGTCGTGCTTGACCATCCAAACACAGTTCAATATCCGAACCAACGCATGTTTGTGGTTCGTATTCGTGGCTACGCCTATCTGGTTCCGTTTGTGGAGACGAA
>CAZRZH010000157.1:0-5870 GCA_964604485.1 uncultured Sideroxydans sp. | reverse complement strand
CGTAGCGCCAACCCGGTCGGCCGGATCATGCTCCATCTGTTCGAAATGCCCGCGATCAAACGACACTTCACACACCTCAGGCACGGTCAACACAAATACGCTGCGTTCCACATTCTCCACCTGGCAGAAGTTGTCGATGAATTCCGGCAAACGTTGTCCAAGATCAAACACCTCGGCTTGAATGCGGTCACGCCGATTCACTTGCATCACGTCCTGCACGATGCGGTTGAGGCGCGACGTATTGTCCAGAATGATCTGCAACAAGCGCTGTTTGCCCGGATCGCTGCTACGCTCCTTGAGCAATTCGGTCGCATAACTGATAGACGACAAAGGGTTGCGCACTTCATGCGCGATGTTGGCGGTAAGCCGCCCCAATGCGGCGAGCTTCACCTGTTGCGCCTGTTCCTGCGCACGCTGCATATCTTCCAGCACCACCACCGCGCCCCAGAATCCTTCACGTTCGACCGGCAGAAAACGCACTCGCACCATCTGGTTGCTAGTGGGCAGGCGCAACACCTCGTGTCCCAGCGCCTTGTTTTGTCGCCACGCGGCAAATAGCGCCTCCAGCAAGGGCGAACAGTCCGCCAGATTGACTTGCCTGGAAGCCGGAAAATCATAACCCAACAACCGTGCCGCCCCCGGATTGGACTGGCGCACTTCGCCCCGTTCATCCACCACCAACACGCCGTCCGGCATATCCTGGATCATCAGGCGGTTGGCTTCCGCCATGTTGCTCAGGTCAACCCCGCGCAAAAATGCCAGCTTCTCGCTGGCGACGGCATATTTCGACAGGGTGTGCGCCAGCCAGGCGATCGCGAAGAACGAGATACTCAAAATGCCAGCTTGGAAGAATTGCGCGACCACCGCTTCGCGCGTGAGCACGGCAAAGCCGTGTTCCAGCAGGATGGCGATACTTGCCAACGCCGCATACAACAGGGTGATACGACCGCGACTGATCAATCCGGCGAACGTCAGCGACACCAATAGCAACATCCCCAGATTGCTCTGAATGCCGCCACTGAAATAGGTGAGCAGACTGATACAACCGATATCCGTGCAAATCTGGAGTGCCAGCTGCCAGCCGGGGCGCGGCTTGCGCAAAGTGATCGCCAGTACCGACATCAAGGTCAGCAAGCTATAGACGACACTGACCCAGAAGAACGCATCCTGTTCGCGCAGACTCAACGCAAGCGCCGCACCAAACAGGCTGGACATGAACATCAACGTGCCCCCTAGAATCAGGCGGTACAAATTGAAGAAGCTGAGTGAACGCCAAAGGCTTTCTTCCGACAGCGGCTGCGCCACCGGCAGGGTGGGAAACGACCAATGGGAAGGGGACACGCTATCCCGCATGAGGATTATTTGGCTTCGAACTCGCGCCGATGAGCGTCACTGCAAAAAGACTTGCCGCCCGCGTTTATACTTTCGCTTTTTGGCAAATGCATTCCGCATTGCGCGCAACGCACCATGTCTTCACTCTTCGCTTTGACCTCGTCCCGTGGCGGCTGTTTGCGGTAAGTCTTGAGCAGCCAATACACGACCCCGACGACAGCCAGCAGAAAAAGTAAGCGACTCATGCGTCATGCTCCACAAAATACCAACCGGGGTCGGTTGGATGATTGGTCGGGGTGAGAGGATTCGAACCTCCGACTCCTGCGTCCCGAACGCAGTACTCTACCAGGCTGAGCTACACCCCGCTCATACAGACCGGATGGTCTGCGCTAAAACAAAAAAGACGAAACTAAAATTGCCGCGTCGCGGCAAAGTGCGCCAATTCTAGCAGACACTGTTTATGTTTTGAATCGGCAAACGCGGCGATTGCAGCGCACGCCGCATCCGCCTCGCGCAGCGCTTGCTGGCGGGTAAATTCAAGTGCGCCGGTGTTGCGGATAATCTCCAGCACCTCGGAAAACTGGCCCACATCGCCCTGTTCGATGGCGGCACGCACCACGGCAGCCTGTTCGTTTGTGCCGTGCTGCATGGCGTAGATCAGCGGCAGCGTGGGCTTGCCTTCTGCCAGGTCATCGCCCAGATGTTTTCCGGTCTGCGCCTCGTCGGCGGAATAATCCAGCACATCGTCGATCAGTTGGAACGCGGTACCCAGATGCATGCCGTATTTCGATGCCGCCGCTTCGTCCACCGCCGAGGATTTGCCGAGGATGGCACCGAGACGCATCGCCGCCTCGAACAGCTTGGCGGTCTTGCAGTGGATAACGCGCATGTAGTTGGCCACGTCCACGTCCGCATCATTGCAGTTGAGCAACTGCAACACTTCGCCTTCGGCGATGACGTTGGTGGCATCGGCCAGAGTTTGCATCACGCGCATTTCACCCACATCCACCATCATCTGGAACGCGCGCGAATACAGAAAATCGCCCACCAGCACACTGGCCGCATTGCCAAACAGCGCATTCGAGGTTTCGCGTCCGCGCCGCAACGCGGATTCGTCCACCACGTCGTCATGCAACAACGTCGCGGTATGGATGAATTCCACCACCGCAGCCAAGTCATGTTGGTGTTTCCCGGTATAACCGAAGGCCTGTGCCGAGAGCAGCACCAGTGCCGGACGCAAGCGTTTGCCACCGCTGTTGATGATGTACGCGCCGACCTGGTTGACCAAGGCCACGTCGGAATGCAGGCGGGTGCGAATCACCGCATCCACCGCATCCATGTCAGACGCAAGCAACTGTTTGAGATTTTCCAAGAAGCCTTCCTATCCAGAATCGTTACTGCCAGTTGGCGCGTTGGCGCGCTCTTTTATGCGGTGCGCATTGTCGCATAAAGCTGAATCATTCGATAACCGCCCCATCCCCGCCTTGCGGGGCCCCTGCTCGCTGCTCGCGCTGCCGACTCTTTTCCTTGCGCATTTTCCCTCCGACACCATTGTCGTCGGCTGGCATCACTCGCGGACGCTCACATCCCCGCCTTGCGGGGCCCCTGCTCGCTGCTCGCGCTGCCGCACATACAATCCGATGCACACTCCCAGCAGACTCAGCGCGGCAACATAATACGCGGGGGCCATTTTGTCCAAAGGCAATAGCAGGCTGACCAATACCGGCGTCAATCCGCCGAACACCGCGTAGGCCACGTTATATGAGAACGACAATCCGGAGAAGCGCACCACAGCCGGGAAGGCCTGTACCGCCATACTGGGAATGACCCCGATCACGCCGACGAAAAATCCGCACAAGGCATACAGAGCGTAAATGTGTTCCGGGGTCGTGCTCATTTGTTGGTAGAAGAGCCACGACGTGACACCCAGCGCAACACAGCCCAGTGATAAAACTCGACCCGCGCCGAAGCGGTCAGCCAGCGCGCCGAACAGAATGCAGCCGATACTCAGGCACAAGGTGGCAAGGCTATTCGCCTGCAGCGCCGTGACAGCGGGTATGGCAAATAATTTCTGCACTAGTGTCGGCGTCATCAGGATCATCACCACCACAGCGGCGGAAAGTAGCCAAGTTAACAGCATGGTCAGCAGAATCGCCGGCCGGTGTTCGCGTATCACTGTTTTCAGCGGCAATTCTTTGGCCAGTTCCTGCCGCGCCTGCATTTCTTTGAACACCGGTGTTTCGTGCAGATACTGGCGTAACCACACCGACACCAATCCGAACACGCCGCCAAGAATAAACGGGATGCGCCAGCCTTCAGCCAACAGTTCGGCGGGCGTGTAACTGCGTGTCACGCTCATCGCCACCAGTGAACCCAACAGAATGCCGCCGGTTAATCCGGCAGTGAGTGTGCCGCAGGCGAAACCAACATGGCGTTGCGGTACATGCTCGGCGACGAACACCCACGCTCCGGGCACTTCGCCACCGATGGCCGCACCCTGCATCACGCGCAATACCAGCAACAAAATGGGCGCCCAGATGCCAATCGCGGCATAGGTCGGCAACAAACCGATCGCCAGCGTCGGCACCGCCATCAACAGGATGCTCAGCATGAACATACGTTTGCGCCCGAACAAATCGCCGAAATGCGCCATGATGATGCCGCCCAGCGGACGCGCCAGATAACCCGCCGCAAAGATGCCGTAGGTCTGCACTTGGCGCAGCCAATCCGGCATGTCGGGTGGGAAAAACAATTGCGAAATCGCCGCTGCAAAAAAAATGTAAATGATGAAATCGTAGAATTCCAGCGTACCGCCCAAGGCGGCCAGGGTCAGTGTGCGACCAAGACGCGGTGGTGCGGAGCACTCTGGTGCGGGAGTGGTCGCATCGCACCTCCTCCCGCAATCGGCTGGCTTCGCCAGTAACGTGTCGGAGGTGGGACAATCGTTGCGGTTCAGATTAGACACGTTTCCCCCGTCCGATATTGCGTAACAAAGATTGCAGAATTACCACCAGCGCGTAGATCGCCAGCGGTGCATCAATCAGGTAATCCCACAGGTTGGTGGACTCGTACCAGCCCACCGTCCAACCCAACACCGCCAGCGCCAATGCGAGTGGCAGCAGCGTCAGACTGCGGCGCAACGCCCACAACGCAAGCAATGCCAACATCACGATAAATGCCACGCCGGCAAAACCGGAACGGTAGGGATCCACCATGCCGATGCCCAGCGCGAAGGGGTACAGCAGCAGTGCAATAACGCTTATAAATGCCAACAAGGCAAAACGCTCTCGCGGATTCCACCAACCCGGCTCTGCACCGCTCTGTCCGGGATTTATTTTCACGGAGCGGTACACCGAAATCGACAACAGCATCACGCTGGTAAGACTCAGATCTCCGAGCATGCCGCGCAACCAAGCCGCCAGAGACAAACCGAAGAAAGGCAGCAGCGCCAGTCCATACGCCGCCACCACAAATACGATTTTTTGAACACCCGAAAGTCGGACAAACACGGGCAAACGCAAAACCAGCAGCACCCACACCAGCGCCAAACTGGTAAGACCTGTCCAATCGGTGAACGACATTATTTCGCCCTCTCTTGCAAACGTTGCTGCAACCACTCAGGATCGAACACCCGATGTTTGATGAAGGTGCGGTTCCAGGTGTAAGCCAGATGGATATCACCGTTGAGCGCCTGGATCATGTAGGGGTAGGAAAACTCGAAATGACAACCGCCGTCCGCGACTCGTACCTTGGCGGAATCCACATAATCCGTCAGCGTTGTCGCCCCGGCTGACCGTAGCTTCTCATCACTCGTGCGCAGCAAATTCTCGATCTGTTTCAGGCAAACCGGCTCCTCCGTTGCCGTATCGCGTAGCACACTCATATCTTCCAGTCTGTGTAATTCGCGCCAGGTACTGCCGCCATCTTCCGACACTTGCAAACTCAGCGTATCGCGCCCCTGCTCTTGATTGTTCAGCACGACCAGCAGCTTCCCGTCGGCCAATACAATTGCCGTCAAAGCGGCATCGGGATTCTGCAACGGAGTTGGGCTCGGTGTACTCCAATGTCGCCCACCGTTATCGGTCGTGATGCCGACGACACGGTGCTCGGCATTCGCGCCGGAATACCGTGTCAGCACCAACGCTTCTTTTTCGTTCCGAACCAGCACCACCGGTTGCAACGTACCCTGTCCGCCCGCCGCCAGGCGCTGCTTGTCGATCACCTTGCCGGTCTTGTCCAACCGCAGCAACTCGGCGAATTTGCTGATGAACTCGTGGTACACCGGCAAGCCCATCGTGCCGTCGGCGTACAAAAACGGCGCACCTTTAACCAGGGTGCTGATATTGATGAACGGGGAGGTGATGAGCCGGCGCGGTTTGCCCCAGCTGACACCCTCGTCATGCGATGTCATCAGATTGATCGAGCTGCCCGCCCATCCGCCCAGAGAGACGCTGACATAAAACAACCACAGCGATCCGTCTGCGGCCCGCGTCGCTACCGGATTGCCCACTTTGGCGATGTAGCGCTGCACTTCCCGC
>CAZRZH010000156.1:0-5908 GCA_964604485.1 uncultured Sideroxydans sp. | reverse complement strand
TGGCGTCGGCGGATTGGTCGGTCACAACGATGGCTCAATTACCAACAGTTTCGTTAGCGGCGCAATGATTGTGGATGGCGGTAACTGGACTGCCGGCGGCTTAGTGGGTGAGAACTGGGGAACAATCACTGGAAGTTACGTGACAGGCGGAACGGTGGTGAGCGGGGGCGGAACTTCAAGCGGTGGCGGAGTCGGTGGTTTGGTTGGCAATAACAATACCGGAAGTGTCATCGGAAGTTATGTCAGCGGCGGCACCGTTAAAAGCATCAATGTTGGTCCTGCGGGTGGCTTGGTGGGACACAGCTTCGGCGGCACGATCAGCGGCAGTTATGTCAGCAATGTTTCCTTTACCGGTGCAACGGCGATGCAAGCAGGCGGACTGGTGGGTTACAACCGCAGCATCATCAGCAACAGTTATGTCACGGCCAGCACAATTTTTGGCAGCACATACGTGGGTGGTTTGGTGGGCTACAACGACTCACGTAGTGGCACGGTGAGCACTAGTTATGTCGGGGACATCAGCAATAGCTACGTGAGCGGCGGTACTGTCAGTGGCGGCGTCGGCAGTATTGTGGGTGGACTGGTGGGATACAACAACTCCATCAGCGGCGCGATCATTAGCAACAGTTTCTGGAGTTCTACAACGACAGGTGGGAGTTTTACGGATGGCATCGGCTTTGATTCCGAATTCTTCCTCTCTGACTGGGGTGTCGCTGGACTCACTGATTTGCAGATGCAACAGCAATCCAGTTTCACCGGATGGGATTTCGCCAACACATGGCGTAGCTACAACGGGCACAGCGCACCGTTGCTGAAGTCTTTCCTGACCCGGGTGAACGTGACGGCCAGCGGTATCACGGGCAATTTCAGCAAGACCTACGATGCTGTTGCGTGGAACTCTCCCGTATTGGGAACGCTCACTTACTCGGTTCAATCCGCAGCGGGGTTGCTGCACGAACTTACACCCTTTGGCGACGCACCGGTGACCGATGCCGGTTCATATGAAATGTTGTGGTCGGATCAGCAGGGTTATGACATCAGCTACACTGCGGGAGGATGGCTGACCATCAGCGCATCCACAGTCAACGTGCTTGGTATCACCGCCAATAACGCCACAAAATCTTATGGCAGTACCATCAATTTCCTCGGCACAGCATTTGCTTCGGTGGGATTGCTCGGCAACGACAGCATCAGCAGCGTGACGCTGACCAGTATCGGTGCGGCAGGTGATGCCATCGTGGGCGAATACGCCATCACGCCCAGCGCGGCCGTGTTCGGCGTGGGGAACGCCGGCAATTACAACATCACTTATGCCGATGGGGTACTCACCGTTACTCCGGTGACGCTGACTTACACGGCAAACGCGGCAAGCCGGTTGTATGGTGCAAATGATCCAGCCTTCGGCGGTGCTGTGACGGGCTTCGTCCTGAATCAGAATTTAGGTTCTGCCACAACGGGTACATTGAGTTTTACGAGCAATGCAACGAGCGCCAGCAACGTCGGCAGTTACGCAATAACCGGTTCCGGGTTGATCGCAAACAATGGCAACTATATTTTTGCGCAAGCTGCGGGCAATGCCACTGCTTTCACCATTTCGCCCGCGACGCTCCCCGGCACGTTGCGCCATCCTGTACCCACAGTCGTGCAGGAGATCACGCATATTTCGATGCTGATGGGAACACCCGAGTCTGCACGGTGCAATCAGAGAAGCAGGGAAGAAGAGCGGGAGAGAGCCGCAAAGCTGGCGGCAGTTTCAGAAATTTCAAATGAAGAAGGCGGCGGTTTGGCGGAAGTTTTGCCGGTGTGCCGATGACAGGAGTATCGATGAGTCTCGAATTGATTAAAAAAACCAATCGCGTTTTATTTTGGGCAGTTTTGCCCGCTTTATTGCTGGGCATTCACGGTTTGGCCAACGCGGCAGACGGAGCGTCTGCCGTACCGGTAGCAACTGCCGAAGTGCCTGTTGCCGCCGAGCCGCCACCGAAAATCAGTTTCGATATCAAACAATTTATTGTGGATGGCGCGACCTTGATCACCCGTACCGATTTCGACAGTGCGGTCGCCCCCTTTGTGGGGCTGAACAAAGACTTTGCCGATGTGCAGCATGCGTTGGAAGCGGTCGAGGAATTGTATGTGCAACACGGCTATTCGGCGGTGCATGTCTTGTTGCCGGAGCAGGAATTGGAAGCCGGTGTGGTGCATTTCCAAGTCATCGAAAGTCACTTGGGCAAAGTGGTCGTCAAGGACAACCGCTTTGTGTCGGAAGCGAATGTATTGAACGCGATCCGTTCGGTACGCAAAGGCGCGGTACCCCAGGCGAAGAAGATGGCAAGAGAGTTGAAACTGGCGAATGAGAACCCGGCGCGCCAGTTGAACGTGGTGCTGAAAGCCGGTGAGGCCGATGATCAAGTGGATGCCAGTGTGCTGGTGACCGACAGCAAACCGCAATCGGTGAGTATGACTCTGGACAATACCGGCAGTGCCGAGACCGGTCGTTCACGATTAGGACTTTCATACCGCCATGCCAATGTTTTTGATGCCGACCATGTGATGCAGATCCAGACCCAGTTTTCACCGCAGCACCTGAGCCGCGTGAATGTGTTCGGGGGAAGCTACAAGATCCCGCTGTACCAATACGGACACAGTGTGGAATTCTTTGGAGGGTACTCCAACGTCAATTCGTTAGTGGATGGACTGACAAATTTTAGGGGCGGGGGCTTGATGCTGAGTTCACGTTACAACATCCCGCTAAATCGTTGGGGAACGTTTGATCCGCGACTCTCCTTCGGATTTGATTGGCGCAAGTTCAGCAGGATCGAACAGGTTGGAGTGTCTACTCCCATATTTAATGCCATTGTGGCGACTCCGTTGAGTCTGGCTTATGCAGCACAGGGAAGAGTGGGCAAGTCGGGTGATGCCAACCTCAACGTTTCCTTCGCGGTGAATGTGCCTCTGTCAGGCAAAGGCAAAGAGGCCGATTTCGTCGCTTACAACCCCGACCAGAATGTACCCAAACGGACACCCGGCTACAAAGTGTTGCGTTACGGTGCGGGATATTCGGCAACTTTCGCCAAAGATTGGTATTTTCGCTCGGCGTTTAGCGGGCAATGGAGCGGTGATTTGCTGATCCAGGGCGAGCAAATGCGCCTGGGCGGCGCGGACGGTGTGCGCGGTTTCTCGGAAGGCAGCGAGTCTGGCGAGATCGGGGGCAAACTGAATCTGGAGATCACTACGCCGTCTTATGAAAAAAACGATGTCATCGTGCGCGGTGTCTTTTTCCTGGATGGCGGAGTTGTGAAAGCCAAAGGCGGCAACACCACTTCTATTTCAGGTGCTGGCTTCGGTCTGCGCTCGGGGTATTCCGATCAGTACGCGTTGCGGCTTGATGCGGGTCGCATTATGAAAGCGGGGAATGATCCGCAACAGTTGGCGGGCGACTGGCGCATCCATGCGACCCTGTCTGCAACCTTTTAAAGGCGAGGTGTGACTTGAAAAAACTGCTCCCATTTTTGGCGTCATTGGTGGTTCTGCTGATGCCGACTTCGCTTCATGCTGCCGAGGTGGCAGGCAAGATCGGCTACATGAGCGGCGCGATGGTCGCGCAACGGGCGGACGGCACGATCAAAATCATGGTGCCAAAATCGGACGTGTTGGTGGGCGACACTCTGGTGACAGCCAAGGACAGCTATGCGCAAGTGGTGATGAACGACGGCACCAAGATGACGTTGCGTCCGTATTCGAATCTCAAGATCGAAACCTATCAATTCAAAAAAGAAACGCCGCAGGCCGATAGTGCCGTGTTCCGCTTGGCCAAAGGCGGATTCCGCACCGTGACCGGTTTGATCGGTAAACGCGGCAATCCGGAGGCCTACAAATTACGCGCCGCGACCGCGACCATCGGTATTCGCGGCACCGATTTCACCTCGCGTTTGTGTGCGACCAAAAATTGTGCGGATGACGGCGAAGTCGCCAAACCGGTCAAGCCGCCCGTCGAACAAGCCAAAGCGGTAGGACGTGTGATGCTGATCCAGGGCGAGATGGTGGCCGTCGAGGTCGGCGGCAAGATACGCAAGCTGGGTCTGGGTTCGCCGGTGTTCGAAGGCGACACATTGAAGAGCAGTGTGCAGTCGCACGGGGTGATCACGTTCCGCGACGGCGGGCGTATCACGTTGCAGGAGAGCAGCGTGTTCCAGGTCGAGAAATTCAAATATGAGAAAGCGACTTCACAGGAAAGTGCCTCGTTAAAACTTCTCAAAGGCGGTGTGCGCGTCGTTACCGGTTTGATCGGCCGCGTCAGTCACGATAACTACAAATTCGGGATGTCCGGCGCGACCATCGGCATACGGGGTACCGGATTCGATGCCTGGTGTAATGGGCCGTGCGCCGAGGGCGCTGCGGATTTCGGCGCAACTCAGGGCAAACCCCTGGAGGGTGCGGGAGTGTTTGTGTGGTCTGGAGAAGTGGTGCTGAATTCAACCACCGGCTCGATTAACGTGGCTATGAATCAGGCCGCCATCATCGGGCGCGACTCTGGCAAGCCGGTAGCGGTTCAGGTTGTACCTTCAGCTATCAAAGACAACCCGCTACCCAAGCCGGACAGCGTTCCCGCGAATACCGACAAGTTGTTTGAAGAAAGTTCCAGCGGCGGAGAGCCGGGTTTGTATGTCACGGTGCATGATGGCCAGGTGATTTTGGCCCAAGGTGAAACCAAAGTTGATCTTGGCAAAGGTGAAAGCGGATTTACCGATGCCCATGTGCTGACACGTTTGTCCTCTACCCCCGGCTTCATGGGCGGCGACAAGAAAATCGACCACATCGAAAAACACGGAAGCGATAGTGACAAACCCAATCTAAGTGGCGGCGGTGCTTGTGTCGTCGGCCAATAAAAGCATTCACCGGGGAGTTATGAAGTGAACAGTTTTGCGTTCTATCAAAAAGTCGTGGCGTTGAATTCGAACGTGCATCGCAACTTGAGATTCGATGCGTCGAAAGTCAGTTTCAATTTTGTGCGCGATACCACGGCGGTGCTGCTGGGGGCGATCGAATTTGCCGAAGCGGCGCGCGAATATCCCATCGTGTTCATACGTTCACCCGACGGCAAGATGCGTCCGGTCGTGTTGCTGGGGGTGCGCAGCGGCGAGAACTTGTTTGTCGACGAACACGGCAAATGGGATGGGCAATTCATCCCCGCTTTCGTGCGCCGTTATCCGTTCGTGATGTCCGAAGACGGGGCGGCGGGGCAGCTACTGGTTTGCATCGATGAAGAATGCCCGGCATTGAACGGTGAAAAAGGCGAGGTGTTGATCGACGACGCCGGCAATTTGCAGCCGCGCATGAACGAAGTAATGCAGTTCCTGCAAAATTTTCAGAACGAATTTGCACGTACCGAGCAATTGGCGAGGCAACTGGACGAACTCGGATTCTTTGTGCAACAGGGGGCGCGCTTCGATACATCGAGCGGCCAGACTTTCCAGCTCAATGACTTCTACATTATCGACGAAGCAAAGCTGAACCAATTGCCGGACGACAAACTGCCTGCGTTGTTCCGCAGCGGTGCGCTGGGCATGGTCTATCTGCACTTGGCTTCACTCGGCAATATGCGACGCTTGCTGGACCGTATCAAACCGGGCAAGGCTGAGAATGCAGTGCATTGATGTTGGATGAAAAATCATCCCAAGATGGGGGCAGTTGATTTACGCACAGCTTCATGTATTGCTCGTGCTGTATGGATAAATGCTACTGGATAAGGTGGGGAAAAATGAAAAACTCAAACAGACATCATTCATTATCTACAACTTTGTTCAAGATCAATGCAACCGGCGCAGCTATGTTGCTTGCATTGGGCGTACAGACCGCCCAAGCCAACCCCCAAGGCGGCAACGTCATCAGCGGCCAAGCCAGCTTCAAC
>CAZRZH010000155.1:0-6013 GCA_964604485.1 uncultured Sideroxydans sp. | reverse complement strand
CGTTCGATGCGGCCATCGTCAGACGCTTGCTTGTAAGCATCCAAGGCCTCGCGGATTTGGCGCAAAGCAACGCGCAACTCCTGTTCCTTGCTATGTTGCACCGCCAATTCTGCCATCGGCAATGTGAGCGTCGCCAGCAACCCGATGATCGCCAGCGTCATGATCAACTCGACGAGAGTGAAACCTTTTTGGTTCATCGATTATTCAAATTTAAGTCGGCGACTCGATTGCAGCTCTCTTGGAAGATCATTGTTATGGGGAGATGACGATCGCGTGTGCATCTGGGACAGCCAAGGTAATTGGCTCACCATTGATGCCAGCCGCAGTGATCGAATTGACGGAAACTGCCGTGCCTTGTGCTGTCGCAATCACTTCGAACTGCAAGGTGACCACGCCGGATGCAGTATTCGCACCCGCTCCCGTCAATTCGACAGTGATGCCACCACCCACCTGATCGATGTGCTTGGACAGGCTTGACGCAGTATTATTTTGTTTCATCGCGTCCCCCTCGATCACGTCAACCGCTTTCAACACTGCAGGATCGAATCCAACCTGGAAACCCAACGATTTCACCCCTTGAATCGAACGTGCATTCAGCGTCAGGGATAATTTTTCGCCCACTTTGGCTTGGCTGCTTCCAAGCCAAGCCAAGCCCAAAGGCTGGGACGCGGCAGCATCGGGTGCATTTCCGGCTGCCTGGGAATTCTGCACGAGCGGCTGTGCTCGGGCTGAAGGTGAACCGGGTGGACTACTGCTCAGCGATACGGTTCCGAGCGGTTTCAACACCAACTGGTTGCTGCGCAGGGCCGATTCTGTGCCGGACCAGTATTCCATATCACGCGCATCGGGCAGTTTATAGTTACCTACGATATGCGGTGTAATGGAAAGAATAATTTCGGTTTTAGCCTTGTTACCTTTGTCGCTGGAAAACAAACGTCCCAGTATGGGCATTTGTCCTAGGGCGGGTACCTTGTCCACCGTATTGCGATCCTCGTCGGTGATCAGACCGGCAAGGATCTGTGTCTCACCATCACGCAAACGTAATGAAGTCGAGGTATTGCGTGTGCCGACCCGGTACACCTGGGAACCGGAACTGTTCGTTACCGCCAGACCAAGCGAACTGACTTCGAGGCTAATCTTGATGGTGACTTCATTATCCAAGTGGATATCTGGTTCGACATCCAGCTTCAGTCCGACATCCTGATAGGTAACTGTTCCCGTCACCACAGAACCGGTGCCGCCGGTAATTGGTGTCACGGAATTATTGATGATAGGGATGCGTTCACCAATCATGATCTTGGCCTTGTCACGATTACTCACGCGCAAACGCGGGCTGGACAGAATATTGGTGTCGCTATCCTGCAGCATGGCATTCAGTGTGATCGAAGGCGCCGGACTGGTCACAATGGTCGAACCGTTAATCGTCCGCAGATCGTCGACAGAGAGTTGGGTCACCGCTGCGGTGGCATTGGTAGCTGCCGACGTCACAGTGCGGGGAAGCGCAGTAAAGGAAAGCTGTGTGGGGAATTTCGCTCCGATCTCGCTCAGCCGTGAGCGGCTGATCTCCAGTACTTCCACTTCCAGCATCACCTCGGGTTCGGGGATGTCCTGATCGGCGATCAGTTTTTCCGCCAGATGGATCGCATCCGGGGTGTCCCTCATGATCAGGGAATTCGTTTTTTCGTGTATATAAATGTCTTTTGTCTTCAACATGGTTTTGATCATCGTCATCATTTGCTTGGGATCGGCATTGGTGAGATGGAAGCTGCGTATTTTCAGATCTTGGAAATCTTTAGTCTTGGTGGGGGTGTTCGGATAGATATACACCGTATTGTCGCTGAGAATCTTTTTCTCCAACTGCCCTTGCATGAGGATCAGGTCGATCGCGTCTTCAACTGAAACGTCCTTCACGAAAATCGAGGTCTTGATATCGGACTTGATATCCTTATCCAGCAAGACGTTTATCCCGCTGGTACGCGACAGTGCTTCGAACACCATCTTAACGTTGGCATCGCGGAATTGCAGGCTGATGGGTTTCTTGAATTTGCCCGTCAGAGTGGGTTCGGCCAACTGTACCTTGGTTTGTTGTTCATCGATTTGCCGCAACAGTATTGATGCCTGGCCGTGCCTGGGGTTCTCCATCAAAATCGGCCTGAGCGCAGCACGTGCGGCCACAGCCTCGCCTTTTGCAAAAAGTCCTCGCGCCTCTGCCAGCATCACATCGTGACGATTATCCATCACCAGAAGTTCGATAGCGGATTTAGCCAGATGATTGTTCTGGTCGATCTTGAGGATACGTTCATAAATAGATCGTGCGTTATCAGGGTGCCCAAGAGCTCGTTCACCTGAGGCACTGGCCATTAATCTGTTCACCACCTGACTTCGCGTGCGCAATAAATCGGATCGGTATTCCGGATTATTGGGTTCGGCGTTGCTGGCTTGTTCCAGTTTTGCCAGACCTTCTTCAACCTGCCCTTCCTGCACCAGATTCAACCCGCTGCTATGCAATTTCTGTGTCGCACAACCGGCAACAAACAGTGTTGTCAAAATCAGTAACGCATAGCCAACCCTGAATTTCGATTTAACTTTCAACATATCGTCAGGTCCTTGATTAAATTTGTTTATGTGTTGCGAATTCTTTTTCATCACAAGCTACAACGCGTCACCGGTCTGCAGGGTTTGTTCGATATTCAATGGCAAGTATGTCAAAACAACCATTCCCGCTTTGAATCCTTCTACCCGGTAAGTATTCTCGATCACATCACCTACCATCACGGTATGTACACGATCACCTTTAGCCAGAATGACCACACGTGAGGCCGAATCGCCAAACCGGCCAAGATAGGTGAAGGGCAATGTAGGAGCAGTTGGTGCGGGTGGGGGGGGCGGCGGGGGCGGTGCGATATTTTTGGGTTGTGGCGGTGCTTCATACCAAGAGGTGGTGTTAAAGACATCATTGACGCGAGATTTGTCTTTGCTATGCCTTTCCACCTTCGGCAAACGCTCCAACTCCACCTGACCGACGGATTGTGGGCGTTGACTGCCAGCCGACTGCGGGTTGTTTGATTGTTGATTTCGGGAGGATGAGTTGGCAGGAACCACGTCAGTCTCAGTAGGAGCCATGACGATGATGGCAATGGACACGATGGCGAAAATGGCCCAATGTTTTCGACTGAAACTCATGAGGAGCGTACCAAATAGAGCACCAATCTGAGCTTGGCTTGCAAAAGATTATCCTGAATATCTTTGCGCTCGAACTGAACATCCTCCAAAGATACGGCAGGGACTTCCGCAGTCAATGAAAAAAGAAATTTCCTGATTTGCGGATAAGTGCCTTGTATCGGAAACGTGATTTTGACGCGAAGCAGACTGCCTGTTTTGTCTCGCGCCACCGTGTAGTCACCGTGGTTCAGACGGATACCTTCCTTTTCTGCCACTTCAACGATCTTGCCAAGCCACTGCGGGAAATCTTTTTCCGACGGGAAAAATTCGTAGAACTTTGCCAATTGGTCAGCGGGTAAAACACCTTTTCTTTGACTAGCCTTGCTACCAGGCATCGCCAGATCACGCGTAGCGGCGGTATGGAAAGTCGCGTTATCCAAACGCTTCTGCAATGGTCGGATCGTCGAAATGTAGAGTGGCGGGCAAACTGCCAACAAACCGATGGCCAAAATGCCCGGCCAAGCCAACTGGGGCAACCATTCGCGTGATTTCCGGCGCAACAGCAATCCAATAGAACTTGCGGACATGATGCCCTCCCCCTGCCGCAGTAGTTTGCGAATCGCGGCGTGCAAGCCTTTCCCAGTTTTGATCATTTCTGCTTATCCTGCCAAGTGGCAATGATCGCGAACTGTACCGGCTGATCAGGGTCTTCCTCCTGCACGTGGTGGTTTTGCAAGAAGACCGAGCCAAACACATCATGCCCCTCCATTTGGGTGATGTAACTCATAATCGATTTGAAATTCTTGGCTTCACCTTTGATATGAACTTGGCGCTTTTCGACATCTGGCTCCAAAGATAAAAGGGTGACTTTGTTGCTACCCGATGACTCGACTGCCCGAAACAAGTCATCCCACGGCACACTCAGATGGCGCAGTGCATCATTCGCGTTTTTCACTTCCTGTGCCATATCCGCAGGGCTTGAAATCATCGAACGAACTTTGCTCGCACGCGCGGTATCTTGCCCTTGGGATATCGACAATTGAGCTTCCAAGGCATGCACCCGATCGCTTAGTCTGAAAAAATAAAACGCGGTTAATGACAAAGAAGCCAAAGCCATAACAAGCAAAACCACACCCACCCACGGAAAGGGACCTGGATTCTGAAAATCTAGGCGCAGTTCACTCATGGTCTTATCCACACATCGCGATCGCGAATTTATCGTCATATTCATTTGCAAATCCGGGCCGAATCACGGGCTGCAATTTATGCATTTTCCACGAGCCGCTCTGCGGCAGGTTGGATTTCCAATTCTCCGGGGACCAGATATAGATTTCTTTCGTTATTACATCCAACTCGGAGAGAAATGTCTCCCGTTCAATCAGTTCGGCTAACTTGTCTACCCAATCGCCCGCCACTTTCATGCTTCGCACGCTACGCCAGCGCCCGTTCTGCACCAAGCCTACACACAGGATTCCACGATCATGCAGGACGAACCAAACATCCTGTCCATGCAATTGACCGGCGCAATTATTGAACGCCGCCATCAGATAGGGTTGTACCGATTTTAACTTCACATGTACACGCGAGAACAAGTCGCGCAACGCATTCAGAAACAGCGCATCCACAGCGCTGCCCAGTTGCGTAACCGAGGCATAATCCTGATTCAGTTTGATCTCCCACGATTCAGCGATCGTTCCAAACAACCGGCCGAAATGATGCTTCGCATACGCCACCTCTTCCGCTTCATTGGTCAAATCATGGCCGACCTCGACCATCGCGTAATGCATGAATTGGTTGGAGAGAATCACTTTGGCAAGTGCCGGCTGCCATGACAATTCGGACAATGCGGACTCCAGAGTCTCAATACAATTGGACCATGAAGGCTCAGTGACGTCAGTACACGGAAATACGGATTTCTCAAGAACGGTACAGTCCATGCCGCGCAAAGTTAATTGGCGTCCGATGCGGATCAGTTGAACTTGATCGCGACTCAATACAACCCTCAATTCATCACGCAACGAAAGTGACACGATTTATTTCCGCTAAAGTCGATTCACCTTGCAAAACCAGATCAATGGCGCCATCTCGCAAGAACCTCGTGCCGTTCCTCTTCGCTGCCTCCCTGATCAGACGAACAGGTTGGCGCGCGATTATGAGTTCACGTATCTCGTCATTCAAACAAAGCACTTCAGCAATTGCCTTGCGTCCTTTAAAACCGGTCCCACGACAATGCCCGCAGCCTTTTCCGGCACGGAAACGAATCGACTTTACCTGTTCAAGATCAATCCCCGACTGCACGATCAATGTTTTATCCGGATGGTCATCAACCGCGCACTGTGTGCAATTCACCCGCACCAAACGCTGTGCCACGATGCCATTCAGGGCAGACACAAAGCTGTAGGGATCGACGCCCATGTTCATAAAACGCCCGATGACATCAAACACGTTGTTCGCATGCACCGTGGTGAACACCAAGTGACCTGTCAGCGCGGACTGCACGGCGATTTGCGCGGTCTCCGAATCGCGGATCTCGCCGACCATGATCTTGTCCGGATCATGCCGCAGGATCGAACGCAAACCGCGCTCAAACGTCAGCCCTTTTTTCTCGTTCACCGGAATCTGCAACACTCCGGGCAGTTGATATTCTACCGGATCTTCGATGGTGATGATTTTGTCCTCGCCATGATTAATCTCGGTGATCGCCGCGTAGAGCGTGGTCGTTTTTCCGCTTCCCGTTGGTCCCGTCACCAACACCATGCCATAGGGTTCGTTGGAAAGTCGGCGAATAAAGGCAATAGACAGGGCATCAAAACCGAGAGGATCTAGCCTGAGGCCTTTCATCGGATCAGAC
>CAZRZH010000154.1:0-6074 GCA_964604485.1 uncultured Sideroxydans sp. | reverse complement strand
AGCCATGCTGTTACCCCTTACGCTATTACTTCGCCGCTGGACTTAAACACGCGCACTTTGCGACCGTCCCCCAGCGATTTAACGCCCACGCGATCGGCCTTCTTGCTTGCCGCGTTGTAGATGGCGATATTGGAAATATGGAGTGGCTTTTCAATTTCAACAATCCCGCCAGCCGTCCCTTTTACCGGATTTGGCTTTTGGTGTTTCTTGACCTTATTGATTCCGCCAACCAAAACGTAATCTCCCGCAACACTTAACACGTTGCCGCGATTACCTTTGTCTTTGCCTGCAATGACAATGACGTCATCGTTCTTTTTAATCTTGCGCATGATTTATCCTCGACTGTCGCTTACAGCACTTCAGGTGCCAGAGAGACGATCTTCATGAAGCGCTCAGTGCGCAATTCACGAGTAACCGGTCCAAAAATACGCGTGCCGATCGGCTCCAACTTGTTATTCAGCAATACCGCCGCATTGCCATCAAATTTTATCAGCGAGCCGTCGGAACGACGCACGCCTTTGGCAGTACGCACCACAACGGCACTGTAGACTTCGCCTTTCTTTACGCGCGAACGAGGTGCGGCATCACGGATGCTGACCTTGATCACATCACCGACGCTGGCATAACGGCGTTTCGAGCCACCCAAAACCTTTATGCACATGACTGAGCGCGCGCCGGTATTGTCAGCTACATTCAAAACAGACTGCATTTGTATCATTTTTCAATCTCCAACTTTTTCCGCCTGCGGCGGCTAGTTTTGGAACCCGTTCGGGTCAGGCCGCCGCAAGCAGCGGGAAAACATTCATTCTTGATTTGCCATTCCCCCGGTCGCCGCTTAGCGGAACAAAACAGAGGGTAATAAACGAAGCCGCGCATTCTATTCAAACTTGCGCGCACGCGCAAGTACTAAATGAAAATTACGCCTCCTGCGCCTTCTCAAGCAACTTGGTTACGCGCCAGGACTTGGTTTTGGACAAGGGGCGCGTCTCCTCGATGGTTACCACGTCACCCTGACCAAACTCGTTGTTCTCGGCATGCGCGTGATATTTCTTGGAAACCCGAACAATCTTGCCAAGCACCGGATGTTTGACCTTGCGTTCGACCAGCACAGTGACGGTTTTGTCCATTTTGTTGCTGACAACAGTGCCGGTCAGCGCGCGTTTCAGATTCGTAGCACTCATTGCTGCACACCTTTTTCGGTCAATACGGTTTTTACTCGCGCGATATTTCTACGCACTTTTTTCAGTTGGCTTGTATTGCTCAGTTGCTGGGTAGCCAATTGCATGCGCAGGCCGAATTGTTCCTTGCCCAAAGCCAGCAGTTCCTGCTGCAATTCAGCCGCTGCTTTGTTCTTCAGTTCACTTGACTTCATGATCACGCCCCCACCTGTCTAACTACGAATGTCGTGGCGATCGGCAATTTGGCTGAGGCTAATTTGAAAGCTTCACGCGCCAACGATTCTTCCACACCGTCCATCTCGTACAACATCTTGCCCGGACGAATCTCGGCGACGTAGTACTCCGGATTCCCTTTACCGTTACCCATACGCACTTCGGCCGGCTTTTGCGAGATCGGCTTGTCCGGGAAAATACGGATCCAGATCCGTCCGCCACGCTTGATATGGCGTGTCATGGCACGGCGCGCAGCCTCAATCTGGCGTGCTGTCAATCTGCCACGTGCCACTGCTTTTAAACCAAACTCGCCGAAACTCACCTTGTTACCACGTGTGGCTACACCGGTGTTACGACCTTTTTGCTCTTTGCGGTATTTTCTTCTAGCTGGCTGTAGCATGCTTTGCTCCCGACTTTCTTACTTTCTTTTCTGGCTCAGCTGCAATCTGTGCGGCAGCTTCTTGAGCTCCGTTTTGATCGCCCTTATAGACCCACACTTTGACACCAATGATGCCGTACGTGGTCTTGGCTTCAGAGAAGCCATAGTCAATATCGGCACGCAGAGTGTGCAACGGCACACGTCCTTCGCGATACCATTCGGTACGTGCGATCTCGATCCCGTTCAAACGCCCCGCGCTCATGATCTTTATGCCTTGCGCGCCCAGTCGCATCGCATTCTGCATCGCACGTTTCATGGCACGGCGGAACATGATACGTTTTTCCAATTGTTGCGTGATCGACTCGGAGATTAACTGCGCATCGATTTCAGGTTTGCGAACTTCTTCGATGTTCAGACCAACATCCGGAAGACCCATGCGCTTCTTCAATTCGTTGCGCAAATGTTCGATGTCTTCGCCTTTCTTACCGATCACTACTCCGGGACGAGCTGTGTAAATTGTAATCTTGGCGTTTTTGGCAGGACGCTCGATGATGATCTTGGAGACACCGGCACCGGCCAGTTTCTTCTTGAGATAGTCACGAACTTCGATGTCCTTCAGCAACAGCTCTGAAAAATGTTTAGTGTTGGAATACCACTTGGATGTCCAGTTTTTTTGGACGCTCAGGCGGAATCCGATTGGATTAATTTTCTGACCCATGACTTAGCTCCCGACGGTGATCGTAATGTGGCAAGTCTGCTTCTCAATGCCTGTTCCACGCCCCTTGGCACGAGGAATCATCCGTTTAAGGGATGCGCCCTTGTCCACGTAGATTGTGGAAACTTTCAATTCGTCGATGTCTGCCCCATCGTTGTGCTCGGCATTGGCAATCGCCGAATCCAGCGCCTTCTTCAGAATGCCACCAGCCTTCTTCGGGCTGAAAGCAAGAATGTTCAACGCCTGTGCGACAGGAAGACCGCGGATCTGGTCAGCGACCAAGCGTGTCTTCTGCGCAGAAATGCGAACACCACGAATTACTGCTGTTGTACTCATCATGTCTCCTTATTTCTTGGCCACTGCTTTTTTATCGGCAGCGTGACCTTTGAAGGTGCGGGTCAAAGAGAATTCGCCAAGTTTATGTCCCACCATATTCTCCGAGACGTACACCGGCACGTGTTGCTTGCCATTGTGTACGGCGATCGTCAGACCGACGAAATCCGGCAATACAGTCGAGCGACGCGACCATGTCTTCACCGGGCGCTTGTCATTGGTTGCGCGAACTGTCTCTACTTTTTTTAGCAGATGCAGATCGACGAACGGACCTTTTTTAATTGAACGTGCCATATCTGTTTACCCCTTAAACCTGAAAGCGACGACGCACGATCATGCCCGTAGTGCGCTTGTTGCGACGCGTACGGAAACCCTTGGCCGGAACACCCCACGGACTGACCGGATGGCGTCCTGCGGCAGTCTTACCTTCACCACCACCGTGCGGGTGGTCTACAGGGTTCATTGCCACACCGCGCACCGTCGGGCGGATACCACGCCAGCGATTGGCACCGGCTTTGCCGATGGAGCGCAACGAGTGTTCGCCGTTACCGACTTCACCCAGGGTGGCGCGGCAATCGATGTGAACTTTACGTATCTCACCGGAGCGCAGACGTAACTGCGCATAACTTCCCTCACGCGCCAGCAGTTGTACCGAAGCACCTGCCGAACGAGCCAACTGGGCTCCTTTGCCAGGCAACATCTCGATGGCGTGAATAGTCGAACCGACCGGAATATTGCGCAGTGGCAATGCATTGCCGGCTTTGATCGGCGCTTCGGAGCCGCTCACCAATTGCGCGCCAACAGACACACCCTTGGGGGCGATGATGTAGCGTCGTTCACCGTCTGCATAGACCAGCAAGGCCAAATGTGCTGTACGGTTTGGGTCGTATTCAATATGTTCAACCTTGGCCGGAATGCCGTCTTTGTTGCGCTTGAAATCGACGATACGATAGTGCTTCTTGTGCCCACCACCCATATGCCGCGTCGTGATGTGGCCATTGTTGTTACGGCCTGCAGTACGCGTCTTCTTTTCCAACAACGAAGCTTCAGGTTTACCCTTGTGCAATTCTTTGTTGACAACGCGCACAACGGCGCGCGTACCGGGTGAAGTTGGTTTTAGTTTAATCAGTGCCATGTTTTACCCCTGCTCACTTGCAGCAAAGTTGATCTCCTGGCCGGCAGCCAGATTCACGTAGGCTTTCTTCCAGTCCTGACGGCGGCCGATGGAACGGCCAAAGCGTTTTTGCTTGCCTTTGACGTTGCTCACCTGGACGCTATCGACGGTAACGTTAAATAACTTTTCCACAGCCGCCTTGATTTCCGGCTTGGTCGCGTCAGAAACTACACGAAAGATCACCTGCTCGAACTTCTCCGCGACGAAGGTCGCTTTTTCGGAGATCTGCGGTGCCAGCAAGATATTCTGCAAACGTTCTTCATTGAATTGTTGTGTACTCATGCCAGCAACTCCTCGATTTTTGCCAATCCGCCGCGTGTCACCAAAACATTGGGGAAACGCACCAAACTGACCGGGTCGGCCTGATGCGCTTCGACCACCAGCACATTGGGCAGGTTACGCGACGACAGGTAAAGGTTTTCATCGATACTGTCGGTGATAATCAGCAGACGAACATCCTGCAGACCGAAGCCCTTGATCTTTTGCGCCAGCAATTTTGTTTTTGGCGCTTCGACCGAAAGGCCATCCACCACGCTCAAACGACCATCGCGCACCAGTTGCGAAAAGATGGATGCCAGACCGGCGCGGTACATCTTGCGGTTGACTTTTTGCGTGTAGTTCTCGTCCGGGCTGTTCGGGAAGATCTTACCGCCGCCGCGCCACAATGGGCTGGAGGCCATACCCGCGCGAGCGCGGCCGGTACCCTTTTGCGCAAACGGCTTGCGTGTGGATTTGGCGATTTCGCTGCGACCCTTTTGCTTGCTGTTTGCAGAACGGGCGTTTGCCTGATAAGCCGTAACCAGTTGATGGATCAGCGCTTCGTTGTATTCGCGACCGAACAAGTCGTCAGATGCGTTGATGCTGACACCAGCTTTGCCGTTTTCGTTAATGACTTTCAGCTCCATTATGCCCCCGCTTTCACTGCCGGACGCACGATCACGTCGCCACCAGGCGCACCGGGAACGGCACCACGCACCAACAACAATTGGCGCTCGACATCGATACGAACGATTTGCAGATTCTGCACAGTGCGCTGCACGTCACCCAAGTGACCGGTCATGCGCTTACCGGGGAATACTCGACCCGGATCTTGCGCCATACCGATGGAACCCGGAACGTTGTGCGATTTGGAGTTACCGTGGGTTGCACGACCAGATTTGAAGTGGTGACGCTTGATGGTACCGGCATAACCCTTACCGATCGTCACGCCAGTCACATCGATTTTTTGACCGACCTGGAACAGATCCACGCCGACATTGCCGCCCAGCGTCAATGCAGCGAGCTGCTCTGGCGTAGCGGTGAATTCTTTCAGGATGCTGCCCGCCTCGACACCTGCTTTGGCGAAATGCCCGGCAGCTGCTTTGGTCACACGGCTGGCACGACGCGTACCGTACGCAACCTGCACCGCACTGTAACCATCGGTAGAAGCAGTTTTGATTTGGGTGACACGATTGTTGGACACGTCCAACACCGTCACCGGCAACGATGTTCCGTCGTCAGTAAAGATGCGGGTCATGCCAATCTTGCGACCGACAAGTCCTAAACTCATTTTAATTTCCTTTATTAAGGGGCTGACTTCAATTGGTCAGCCGATCCATACTGCAAATGCAACGAATGACTACTACGATTACTGTAACTTGATTTCCACATCAACACCCGCCGGCAGATCCAGCTTCATCAATGCATCAACAGTCTTGTCTGTCGGATCGATGATGTCCATCAGGCGCAAATGGGTGCGAATTTCGAACTGATCGCGAGAAGTTTTGTTCACGTGCGGAGAACGCAACACATCGAAGCGCTCGATCTTCGTGGGCAACGGAACCGGGCCCTTGACCACGGCACCGGTACGCTTTGCTGTATCCACGATCTGCAAAGCAGACTGGTCGATCAGGCGATAGTCGAACGCCTTAAGGCGGATGCGAATTTTTTGACTTTGCATATTCTTCTCTAGCTTTTTTGCGGCTTCGCCGCTGGTTTAAAGAACGAAAACGCGTGGCCTGAGCCACGCGAGGGCGCGCATTGTATCTTTACTCGATCACCTTTGCAACCACACCCGCGCCGACGGTACGGCCGCCTTCGCGG
>CAZRZH010000153.1:0-6132 GCA_964604485.1 uncultured Sideroxydans sp. | reverse complement strand
GGATGAGTCATTAGGAAATGCAGCAGACGAAGCTCCATCGGGCGCAGGAATATCTGTACGTTACCCGCCCTCACACTGTTCGCTGCACAGGAAAGGTGAAGGCTTCCCAATTCGATCGATTGCTCGCTGCAATGTCGTTCCCAATAATCTTCCCGGCCTATTTCATGACGAATTGAGTCGAGCGGCATAACTATCCCTTTCCCCCATAAGCTGCGTGAAGCAAAACCGGATATACCGCTTGGCACATCCGGTTTGTTTTGTTGCAAATAGCGTCCGGGTCAGGAAGACATCTCGGTGAGGATGTTCTTGATCCAGCTCTCCGCATACAGCGCTTCCATTTCAGAAAGATCGGGAGAGACCCCCACCGAACCGGCGACCGCTTCGATGGTGTTTTTCTCCTTGTTCACCTGATAAACCCCTGTAACACTCACCGCCTCTGTGGCAGAGATGAAGCTGTAACAGGTGTTAACGCCGGACATTTCGACCAGCGTTCTGCCTTTCATCTTGGCCACAATGTTTGTGGCACAGACCTTGGCTTCAGAGTTGGCGGAATATCCCGACTTGGGCATCGCGCCCGCAATGGAAGAGTCCCCAATGACATGTACGTCCTTATGCAGCGTTGACTCGAACGTCATGGGATTGACCGGACACCACTTCTTGTCGGGTCCAACCAAGCCGGCAACATGGGCGATATAACCCGCCTTTTGCGGTGGAATGATGTTGATAACGTCGCCTTTGACTTCGTCAATACCTTCGATCAACACGGACATGTTCTTGTTGTCCACTTCGGTGACTTTTTTGGCAGGACGGTAATCAATGATGCCCTCGTAATGTTTTTTCCAGCCTTTCAGGAACAAACCTTTCTTGGAGACGATGTCCGGATTGGCATCAAGCACAACAATCTTGGAGCCGGGTTTGTTGTTCTTCAGGTACATGGCAATCATGCTGACGCGCTCATACGGTCCGGGAGGACAGCGGTAGGGAGCGAGCGGGATGGATAATACAACCGTGCCCCCCGGCTGCATCGCCTCAAGTTGCTTGCGCAACAACACAGTCTGGGGACCGGCTTTCCAGGCATGCGGCATAATTTCCGGGTCATAACCCTTGATTTCATCCGTGCGGAACTCGATACCGGGAGACACCACCAGGGAGTCGTATTTAAATACGCCTTTGCTGGTCGTTACGCTGTAACCATCGGGGTCGATACCGGTCACTTCGGCCTGAACCACATTGATGCCGTGATTTTTTGCTAGGGCGTCGTATTTGATGGTGAGCGAGGACAGGTCGGGCAAGATTCCCCCGAGATAAAGATTACTGAACGGGCAGGAAATGTAGTGATCGTTGCGCTCGATCAGCGTCACTTCAATCGTCGGATCCATCATGCGAATGTATTTGGCCGCGATCGTGCCGCCGTAGCCGCCACCCACCACCACCACTTTGCGAGTACCACTCTGCATAGCCGGTTGCGTTGCGCACCCTGCCAAGCCGAGTGTCGCCACACCGGCGCCAGCGCCGAGGAATTTCAGGAAATTTCTGCGTTCCATTGTCATGTCTTTTCTCCTTGGTTATTTCTGGCTGGCATAAAAATGCGCCACGGCGTCCCAATCGGCATTGGTCAGAGCTTTGACTTTTTCGATCTTCTTTTCCGACATCTTGCGCTTGCCGCTTTGGAACTCGCTCATTTGAATTTGCAGATATTTGAGCCACTGACCCGCAACAACCGGTGTGTCTTCCTCGAACTCCTTGCCGTTCTCCAGATGGCAGCGTTTGCAGGCAGCGTCATACACGGCTTTGCCTCTGGTAACCAAGGTGGGATCAACCGCAGCGTTTTGTGCTTGCGGCTTCTGCTGGGCAAAATAGTCCGCCATCAGCAAGACTTGTTCGTCGGTATAGCCTTTAGCCAAACGGCTCATGACGGTTCCAGGACGTTCCCCGCTTTTGAATTTTTTCATGGCATCGACGAAAAACACCTTCGACTGACCGGCCAAACTTGGCATGCTGGGGCCGACACTCGATCCTTTGACTCCGTGACAACCGGCGCAGGCGTTCGACAGCATCTCCACACTGGGTGGAACGGATTTCGTGGGCACGACTATGGTCCCGCCTCCCGGCAATACCGCCACTTCAACTTTTGGCGGCACAGCCTGTGCTGCGGCAGAAACAGCCAAGACACCCACTGCCAAGGCCAACTCACTCCATTTTATTCTCATGTTTTGCTCCTCTCAAAATGACTAATGCCCCCAAAGCGGGTACTTCAGTTCGCCCCGTTACTGCCTGTTGCCGTACTACGGTGTTGCTGTGCTGCTTTATTGCATAACCGCATTGAAGTCAGCTTTGTCGCTGTCCAATCCCAAGGTGTAACCCAGTGATACATGATGGAAGCGGGCATCCGCATAATCGTCATGGATGGCAAAACCGATGTTGTAAAGCCTGCCGGCAGCAATAGTGTGGTCGCCCTTTCCGCCCGCCGCCAATGAACGTTCGAAAGTCACTGTCCAATGTTTGCCGCTCTTCTTGCCGTCGGCCTTGATCAGGCTCTTGCCTCCTCCCATATGGCGCGAATCGAGAACGTACCCATCAACCGTCTCACCTTTATTGCTGCTGAACTGGATCAAGTCCATGAACTTGCCTTCTTTCAAGGCTGCGTCGATCTCGGATTCTGATTTCAGCTTGTCCCAACCGCCGCGCTCCTTGCCGGTCATCTCCAAGGCGGTGCGTGACTCTTTAAGGTACTTGGTGGTGCCTTCGCCCCAACCCAGTGACTTGGATTTAGCATGGTTCTTGGATGCATCATTGGCAGCCGGCATGCCGCGCAAGTCTTCATGGCACGTTGCCCAGCAACCAACGCGATCTGCAAACTCAACCTTGCTGTCGTCGAACATGGCCGTCAACTTCATCTCATTCTTGGCATCCATCTTTTTGTCGCCGCCACTTGTCGGCGCATCCCACTCAAATCTCAGATAGATCTTTTTGTCATCATGCGCAGCCTGTACGGAAACAGGAATTGAGCCGGCCTTGCCCTTGGGCACTGCGCCATCCAAAGGTTGGCGCATATTTCCCACCGGCTTCCCGGCCACGATCTTATCGCCGATTTCAACGGCATCGGTATCGTGACATTTGGTGCACGCGCGCTTCTTGTCCAGAATCTGGTTTGAAGCGGAGTGGTCTTTC
This sequence comes from uncultured Sideroxydans sp., assembly GCA_964604485.1. Lineage (GTDB taxonomy): Bacteria > Pseudomonadota > Gammaproteobacteria > Burkholderiales > Gallionellaceae > Sideroxyarcus. The sequence continues at coordinate 2,961 of CAZRZH010000153.1, read as the reverse complement.
TTGGTCAACACCCACTCAAGACCCGACTGACCCGGATAAAACACGGGAACAATTTTGGCCGGAACTTTGCTCCAATCCGGCGCTGCGAACACCGGAGCGGCTACAGCGGCACACATCAACGCAACGATTCCTTTATTCATTTCCCCACTCCCAAATTGTGTGTTTTAAAAATCGGGAAACGCTACCCAAGCCGGTTCCCAGCTGCAAATTATTGTCCCGCCTTGGCTGCTTCCTCTTCTTCCAGAAGGTGGTGAATTGACTTGTGGGCGATTCCTTTATGGCAATCGATACACGTCAGTTTGTCTTCCTCCGCCTCTTCATGTTTGATCTTGGAGCGCGACTTCTGCTTGTCGGGATCCATGGTGGCGAAATTGTGGCAATTGCGGCACTCTTTGGAATCCCTGCTCTTCATCCGATCCCAAACACGTTTGGCCATTTCCAAACGGTGAGCCTCGAACTTTTCGGGTGTATCCACCACGCCCGTTATATGCCCAACAATGTCCCGCGCGGCAAATAATTTTTGCAATGATTTGTACATGTAGTCAGTGGGCGTCTTGCTGCTGGCAACGTGGCAGTCGGAACAATTCACCGTGGTACCGCTGCGATTCTTGTAATGCACCGTTTGTTTCAACTCTTCAAAAGGGATGGTCATTTCATGGCAGGACGTGCAGAACTCGGAATGATTGGTCATTTCCATCGCCGTGTTGAGCCCGCCCCAGATAATGATACCAATCGCGATACCGGCGACCAGTAATGCCAGAAACGAACACCTCGGCGGCCTCCTTAATCTTGCCCATAAGCCCACTTTCGGTTCGGCACTTTGTGTTTTCTCGACCATTTTTTCTTGTCCTCAATTTTTCCAATGTGTACTGCAGAAAACACCCGGCACTGTCCACGAATATGACGCGCAACCCTCGACAATTTATTTTTGTAATTTTTTGCGCGCTTATTGATTTTCCGGTCAGTACAAACCCAGCCCACATCCCACCAGAGCACTCCGGGAAGCGTTCACCCTTGTGAGGTTTGATCAACCCAAGCGCATTTTCTCAGTGCAATTTGATCCGCTCCAAACCGCTCCGGCAAACTCGGTGGCGGATTAAAACTTACACTTTTATTAGCGTATATACCCAAGACGAGTAATCCCTATAACACCTCGGGGTTATTTATCAGTAAATGCTTATTTATCAATCCGATAAAACACCGATACAGCCCAATGAGAGCGGGTGTTTTAGAGGCTTCAATGCTGAAGTTTTGTGCTGCAGAAAATAACGAAATTTGGAGGGGGAGGATCAACGGCTCTGCTGCGTAGAATCCGTCAGCAATCACCTGTCGTCACGCCCGGAACCGCGCCTTGGATCATCCAATCAATGACCAGCGACTTACACCGACTCAGGCAACACGGGGAAATCGCGTTATCCCGATGCAGGAAATCGATCTGAGGGTATGCCGTTATGCGCTATTACGACGCGATTTTCACAGCCAGGTTTTGATTCCGTCGTCACCGCCAATATGTTGTTTCAGCAGGCGGCGTTTTGCATCCGGTCTGACCTTCAGCACATCCGCATAGATCGAATCCAGCGCCTTATCTTCGTCGGCAAAAATATTTTCATTACCGATGTATTGCAGTAAGCCGGACTGCCGCATGACATCCAGCACTTGTTTTTTCAATCCGCTGAAAGTCACCCGGATGCCGCCGGAACGCAAACGCTCCACGACGTGATGGATGACTTCATCACCCGATGCGTCAAGTTGGTTGATACCGTCAGACACGATCAACAGATGCTTGGCGCGCGGGTTGTTCGCCACCGCTTCCAAGACAGCATCTTCGAAATAAGGCACGTTGGCAAAATACAGCGAACCGTCATAACGCATTGCGATGATATTTTCGCTGACCGGCAGATTGTGAACTTTGACGTCACGCAGCGTGCCATCCGGGTGACGGCCCAGGATAGCCACTCGCGGTGTCATGGTGCGATACAAATACAGCAAAATCGCCAGCCCCGCGCCCACTAGGATGCCGTTATCCAGATGCGGCGCAAAAGCCAGCGTCGCGATGAACGTCACGACCGAAGCGGTGCCATCATGTTTATGCGTATGCCAAGCGTGGGCGATGGCCTTGAAATTGATCAAGCCGACTACCGCCATCATGATTACCGCAGCCAACACCGCTTGCGGCAAGTGGTAAAGCAAAGGGGTGAGGAACAACAAGGCGACCAGCACGACCAAGCCTGCGAACACATTGGATAGACCCGTCTGTGCATTGGCATTTAAATTGACGGCGGAACGCGAGAAAGAACCACTGACCGGGAAAGCCTGGCTGAAACTGCCAACGACATTGGACAAACCCTGCCCAAGCAACTCCTGATTGGGATTAATGCGCTGTTTGGTCTTGGCTGCCATGGCCTTGGCGATGGAAATCGCCTCCATAAATCCCACCAGTGAAATCACCAGGGCACCCGAGAACAAAGCGGAAACCATGTCCCAACTCATCTTTGGCAACTCGATGCCGGGCAGGCCGGCAGGAATACTTCCCACCACTTCGCCGCCGCCGACCAGTTTCAATTCACCCTGACGTACATTCTTGATACGCCAACGGTAGCCATCGGTTTGCTCTCCCTGCGGTACTTGTCCAGTCAGGTACAACTTGGCGGGCTGGGTCGCTGTCGCGGGCGTCTGCTCGAAGATGAATTTACGCAAGGCACGGGCGGCCTTTCGATTCTCGGCCTGCAGATTTTTCATTTCCAGTTTGATCAGTTCGATCTCGTAATTAAGTGCGGCATTGTGCTGACCGCTTCCTTCCTGATTCTGTTGCCACAATTTAAGCTGGGCTGTCTTGGCACTGAGATCGCCATTCAACTCCCCAATCCTGGCCTCGGATTGGGAGAGCTCACGGGTGAGGTTCCTCACTTCGACATCAACGATCTCGTCAACCCTCCCCTTTCCATTGTGTTCGAACCCAAT
>CAZRZH010000152.1:0-6170 GCA_964604485.1 uncultured Sideroxydans sp. | reverse complement strand
AACTACTAGCCATTCGACTAAGCACGATAAAGCCGTGCAAGTCGCTGGTTATCCCACCGGGGGAGGGCTGGGGAGGGGGAACACTTGGGGGAAAAACAATGAGTCTTCGATCTACCGGATAATCTGGTGTTTACTCATGCAAAAGTCGGATGAACCACTATTTTGTGCACGAACTACTGATCGGACGGGGTCTTGGCGCGGTCAATGCAGGCTGCCGCTTTCCAGATTCAGGCGGGTCTGGCTATTTAATTCCGCGTCGCGTTTTCGGCCTGCATCATGCGTTCCACGTAACGCGCGATGAGGTCGATCTCCAGATTCACTTGGGCTCCGGTGCTCAATTCATTCAGGGTGGTGACATCCAAGGTGTGCGGAATCAGGTTCACTTCGAATTCGTTTCCCGATACCAGATTCACGGTCAGGCTCACGCCATTGATCGTGATGGAGCCTTTCATCGCGATGTATTTTGCCAGGGTGTGCGGGGCGCGAACAACCAAGCGCCAGCTCTCACCGATGTCGTTAAACGCCACTACCTCGCCCACGCCATCCACATGACCGCTCACCAAATGACCGCCAAGACGGTCGGACAAACGTAACGCTTTTTCCAGATTGACGTGTTTGCCTTCCTTGTCCAATCCGGTGGTGCAATTCAGCGTTTCGCGCGAAACGTCCACGGCGAAATCGTTGCCGTCGATGTTTACCACGGTGAGGCACACGCCGTTCACCGCGATGCTGTCGCCGAGCACCACATCGTGCATGCCGAGTACCTCGGTCGCCACCGTCAGGCGCAAGCCGCCGTCGCGATCTTTCACCGATTTGATCAGTCCCGCATCCCCTACGATTCCGCTAAACATATGGACACCTCCAATAATTCAAAGTTCTAAGCAAGACAAGGCGCGAACGAAAAATTGCGACGCGGCATATGCCTAATATGTAAGGAGTAATTTTTCGTGAGCAACGCCGTATTGCGACGAAATTTGGATTATTGGTGATGCCCATTTATCCTCGCTGTAATTCGTAAGTCATTCCCCACTTGGCGCACATCCTGCCAAACCAGATTCATACGCTGCTCCAGTTGCGTCAGTTCACCCAGATTCGCCATGCCGCGCGCCGCATCCCCCAAAAATTGCGGGGCCAGATACACCACCAGTTCATCCACCAATCCGGCTTTCAACATTGCCCCGTTTAATGTTCGCCCGGCTTCGAGCAACACTTCGTTGATGCCGCGTTGCGCCAGGTCGCGCATTACGGCCTGCAGATCGATACGTTTGTCAGCACCCGGCAAAAACACCACTTGCACGCCGCGCGCCTGTAACGCTGCAATATTGTGGGCGTGTGTTGAGGCTGTAAATATCAGCGTGCCTTGCTGAATAATTTTGGCATTGGGTGGAATGCGCAAGTCACTATCCAGCACCACTCGCAACGGCTGCCGCCCGGTGTCGATGCGCACATTGAGTTGCGGATCATCCGCCAGCACCGTGCCGATGCCGGTGACAACCGCGCAGGAACGGGCGCGCCAACGTTGCACATCCTGCCGCGCCGCTTCGCCGGTGATCCATTGGCTGGTGCCATTCGCCAACGCGGTGCGGCCGTCCAAACTGGCGGCAATTTTGCTGCGCACCCAGGGCAAGCCACGGGTCATACGCGCAAAAAAACCGATGTTCAATTCGCGCGCCACCGATTCAATCAAGCCGTACTCCACCTCGATTCCGGCATCACGCAACAGAGCGATGCCTTGGCCGGACACTAAGGGATTGGGGTCTTGCATGGCGATCACAACACGGGAAATTCCTGCTGCGATGAGTGCACCGGCACAGGGCGGTGTGCGACCAAAGTGGCTACACGGTTCCAGGGTTACATAGGCGGTTGCACCTTGCGCGGCACTGCCGGCGGCGCGCAAGGCATGCACCTCGGCATGCGCCTCACCCGCGCGCTGATGCCAACCTTCGCCGATGATTTTTCCATCCTTGACCAATACGCAACCCACGCGCGGATTGGGCGACGTCGTGTTAAGCCCCAGTGCGGCCAGTTGCAGCGCACGCGCCATCCACTGACTATCAATTGGCTGCATGGTTATCCGGGTTTGCGCTGGCGGGAAGGTGTCTTGCGCACCGCGTCCACCGCGTCGGTGAAATCGCCCACGTCCTGAAAACTTTTGTAGACCGAGGCGAAACGGATGTAGGCGACCTTGTCCAGCTTCAACAATTCTTTCATCACCATTTCGCCGATCTGGCGCGAACCAACTTCGCGTTCGCCGATGGCAAAAACTTTCTGCGTGACGTGATCGATTGCGGCATCCACCAACTCGGTCGAGACGGGGCGTTTGTGCAGGGCGCGGGTGAAACTGGTACGCAACTTGTCCGCGTCGAACTCGCTGCGCATGCCGTTTTGTTTGACCACCTGCGGCATGCGCAACTCGACCAATTCATGCGTGGTGAAACGTTTGTCGCACGACAGACAACGGCGGCGGCGGCGGATGCTGTCGCCTTCCTCGCTCTCGCGGGTGTCCACCACTTGGGTGTCGGGACCTTTGCAGAAGGGACATCTCATGTCGGTTAGGGGAGAAAGACGCGGGGAGCGGTCTGAGAATGCGCAGCGCTGCCGCGCAACCCAGCCGTAACTCTTAAAACGTTAGGCGCCATACACCGGAAATTGCGCGGTCATTTTTTTCACTTCGCCCACCACACGTGCGATCACGGTCTCGTCATTCGGCGCATCCAGCACATCGGCGATGAGGTTGGCCAACTTCTCGGCTTCCAGTTCTTTGAAGCCGCGTGTGGTCATCGCGGGCGAACCGATGCGGATGCCGGACGTGACGAACGGTTTTTCCGGATCGTTGGGGATGGCGTTTTTGTTGACGGTGATATGGGCCTTGCCCAAAGCGGCTTCGGCATCTTTACCGGTTAACTTCTTGGCGCGCAAATCGACTAGGAACATATGCGAATCCGTACGGCCGGAGATGATACGCACCCCGCGTTCGGTCAATACCTTGGCCATGACACGCGCATTGTCGATGACTTGTTTCTGGTAAGACTTGAATTCTTTGCCCGACGCTTCTTTGAATGCAACCGCTTTGGCCGCGATCACATGCATCAGCGGGCCGCCTTGCAGTGCCGGGAAAATGGCGGAGTTCAGGACTTTTTCATGTTCGGCTTTGGCCAGGATCAGACCACCGCGCGGACCGCGCAACGTCTTGTGGGTGGTGGTGGTGACGAAGTCGGCGATGCCCACCGGGCTGGGGTAATAACCCGCCGCGATCAGACCGGCATAATGCGCCATGTCCACGAACAGATACGCGCCCACGCTGTCGGCGATGACACGGAAACGCTTCCAATCGATGATCAACGAATACGCGGAAGCACCCGCCACGATCATCTTCGGTTTGTGTTGAGTGGCCAGTGCTTGCACTTGGTCGTAATCGATTTCTTCTTTGTCATTCAGACCGTATTGAATAGCGTTGTACAACTTGCCGCTGATGTTGACCGAGGCGCCGTGGGTCAGATGCCCGCCGTGCGCCAGACTCATGCCGAGGATGGTGTCGCCGGGTTTGAGCACCGAGACATACACCGCCTGATTGGCCTGCGAACCGGAATGCGGTTGCACGTTGGCATACTCCGCGCCGAACAGCGCCTTGGCGCGGTCGATGGCCAATTGCTCGGCGATGTCCACGAATTCGCAGCCGCCGTAATAACGCTTGGCGGGATAACCTTCCGCATATTTGTTGGTGAGCTGGCTGCCCTGCGCCTCCATCACGGCGGGGCTGGTGTAATTCTCCGACGCGATCAACTCGATGTGATCTTCCTGACGCGTGGTTTCTTTTTGGATCGCATCCCAAAGATCAGGATCGACGAGAGCGAGAGTGTTTTTGCGCGAGAACATGAATTGCCTTCCACAGGGGTGAACAAGAAAGGCGCGCATTTTATCACGGGTGGAAAGGGCGGCGCTGGGCAACAAAGGTTGTTCCGGATGTCCGCTTGATGAGGCGGTAGTGGGGTAATATATTTTGTAAGGCGCGCCTTATGCAAGTTCGGGTTGTAGCACTTGACTGAGGGTCTGTGATACGGAAGCAGCCCATCATTAAAAAATGAGGTGTAGGCCAAAAGCGCTGCTCAATGACCCATTTTCAGTATTTTTTCATGGAGATTGCGCCTTGAAAGTTTGCATTTTCATTGACTGAGGTGCTCAAAACCCATGTTGCAAATAGAAAATTATTTTTCATGATGTTATATCCTGTCGTTTTTAATCCTAATGTATCTTGCGTCTGAGGGTTTTCAATCCAAATAAATCCAGAATCTTTGGGAGGCATCCATGATCTGAAGGCAGTTTCTAATTTCCCAGCATCAATTTTTCGCACAAACAAAGTACATATTCCGTCCGTGTGTATTGCTATGGCATAGTTTCCTAGCTTGTTTTGTTCTGCCCAAACTTCGCCATCCGCACCGGAAAGAAACATAGCTGCGGCAGGGGGTAGAAGTCTTCTAAACCCGTTTCTTTCTGCGATATCTCGAATCATCTGAGGTGCTGTGAGAGTATTCATACAAATTTGTAGAAACCTCTGCATAGCATGCTCGGTCTGCCGCCGTGTAAATAATGCGTCGGGCAAAGGCGCTATCGACATTACCGCCTGAAACTGTTCTGTGTTATTTGTTGTTGAATGAAGGGTGGCGATATACGCACCGAATTTTTCACCAAATACTTGGTAGCTGTATTGATGCAATAAGCCATACTTAAACTTTAGTTGTTTATCATCTGTTTGAGTAACTTCTCCAGACTTTCCAGCGATGTAATTCAAATCCCATAAGAACGCCTCCTTTATGGCTATAGAATCTACATGACGAATATGTACAGAACAAAGTCCGTTGTCGTGAATGGTCAACACAAAATTACCAAAAGTTCCTAGCGCCTCCCATGCTTTGCCAGTTTGATTATTGAGAAAAGGTTTAGCTTTTGAAGCGGCAAGAGGAGCTAGGTGGAAATCATTGTCCGCGTTAATCGAAGTAGGATTTGCATGAAATGCAATGCATTGTTCAAAAAATAAGCGAGCAGCAAAGTCGGCATTCCTGTCATTGCCTATTGCAAATGCAGCAGATTGAAAAAGCCAAAAGGCACATATACAAGAAGCCAAAGAGATTGTTTTATTCATTGAGCGCCGCCTATTGATTACGGATAAAAATAAACATTCATTTTCAAGACATATTGCTTTTCAATTTCACAGAGCCATCGACCATCCCTTAGTCGTCATTCCGATAAAATCAGAGCATCGTCCCATACAAAACTCAAATCACCGAGAGTCGTTCCACCGTATCAGGATAACGCTCGACCATGCGAATCAAAATCGCTGCTTGCGCATTTGGGCTGGCTCTGCCTTGTTCCCAATTTTCCAGCGTTCGTTCGTTGGTGCGCAGATACCTTGCGAAGACGGTTCTGGACATGTGCAACTTTTCACGCAGGCTTAACAACTCTGCAGGGGAAATTGTTATCGCAGGCTTTTTCTCAACGGTGTGCGCGCGCAAAGTGAGCTTGCCCTCACGCTCTGATTGCAGCGCACCGATGCCTTCTTTTAGTTCATCAAATAGATTGCGTTTCATTTTGCTCTCCTTGCTTCCACTTCTTGTTTGAGAAGGTCTTTTAACAGTTTTTTCTGGGAGGCTGTCAGATCATCCATTTCGTCTTTGTTGTAAACGGTGAACAACCAGAACTGATCTCCCGAAAGCCACCAGTAGTAGATGATTCTGAGTCCGCCACGTTTGCCTTTACCACGCCGCTCGTCAACATGACGTATCTTGCGCAGACCACCTGTACCTTCGATGACATCACCCGCTTCAGGATTCTCCATCAGCACTTTTTGAAATTCGCGAAAGCTCTCATCGCTCAGATAGTTTTGACGATGCCGCTCGAATGGAGGCAGTTCAATAAAGGTGGCTTTCATGGGATGAATATACGCAAGTTGCGTACATCGTGTCAAGGCGACAGGGAAGTGGCCTTAGCCATCACTCCCACTTAAACACCAGCGCCCCAATCGCCAAGAACACCGCGCTGGTCAGCGAAAGTACCCAGACATCGGGCATCACCTGCGCCAGTGTTGCGCCTTCGTTCATGATGGCGCGGGCGGAGGAGACTAGACAGTGTCGTCACGAGATAGCTGCCCACAACGCGATGCAGCGAATATGGAC
>CAZRZH010000151.1:0-6175 GCA_964604485.1 uncultured Sideroxydans sp. | reverse complement strand
CGGATGTAGTCAAGCAATGATGTCTTGCCGTGGTCGACGTGTCCCATCACAGACACCACAGGGGCGCGCGGCTCCAGCACCGCATCGACATGTTCAGTGTTTTCCATCAGGAAAGCGTCCGGATCATCTGGCTTGGCCGGCACGGCCTTGTGCCCCATCTCCTCGACCAGGATCATCGCGGTTTCCTGATCCAGCACCTGGTTGATCGTGACCATGGAGCCCATCTTCATCAGCGTTTTGATGATCTCGGCCGCCTTGATCGACATCTTCTGCGCCAACTCGGAGACCGTGATGGTTTCCGGAATTGTCACTTCCTGAATGATTGGTTCGGTCGGCAAGGAGAAGGCATGTTGTCCCTCATCCTGATGCTTGGTGTGTTTGTCGTGACGCCCAGTGCGCAATGTGCTACCTGCCCGCGCGCCCACTCCGGCGCGCGTGTCCAGGTTGCGTGAAGGCGGGCGTTTCTTGTGTCCAGCCTCATCCCAAGGACTGTCCTTGGGCGCGACCTTGTCAACTTTTTTGGCCGGCTTGGCCACTTTGTCACCCGGCTTGAGAGTCGGTTTGTGCAGCGTGCCATCGGCGATCTCTGCGACTGGAGCCACCGGCGGCGGCGCGACCGGCTGTACTTCTGCCACGGGTTCAGCTACGGGTTTTGGCTCCGCCTTGACTTCAACAACCGGCGCTGCTTTACGTTTTATGCGTGCTTGTTTGGCCTCGACTTCGGCCGCTTGGCGCGCAGCCAACTCGGCCTGCAGACGTGCTTCTTCGTCACGAATCTTTTGTTGCTGTTCGTCCAGTATTAGCTTGGATTTGACCTGGGCAACAGGTGCCACCACCACAGGAGCGGGCGCGGGAATAGGCGCAGGGGAAGGCGTCGGCTCGGCTTGCGCTCCGGCCGGGGCAATCGTGCGTTTCTTGCGCACCTCAACTTGAATGGTGCGCGATTTGCCCGAGCTGTCGGATTTCTTGATCGCCGTGGTCTCGCGCCGTGTCACGGTGATCTTGCTCTTGCTCGCACCGTGCGCGGAGCGCAGATGTTCAAGCAACTTAGCTTTGTCTTGTTCCGATATCGTGTCCGAGTCTGTTTCCTTGCTGACTCCGGCCGACTGTAATTGCTCAAGCAACAGTTCGACTGGAAGACCTAGCTCCCCGGCAAATTGCGCTACATTCATTTTTCCCATTGCGTTCCTTCAGCCCATTGGACTTAATTTTCGATTACACGAACCAGGGCGCACGCGCCGTCATGATCAACTGGTTTGCGCGATCGCCATCCATTCCGGTCAGTTCGACCAACTCATCACCATCCAGATCGGCCAGCTGTTCTTGCGTGCCCACACCTTTGGCCGACAGCGTACGTGCAGTGTCTTCGTCCATGCCTTCGATCTTCAGCAAGTCTTCGATGTTGTGTTCGACCTGCTCCTCGTTGACGATGGCGGCTGTCAACAAAGAATTGCGCGCACGACTGCGCAGCTCGTTCACAGTCGCTTCATCGAACGCTTCGATCGCCAGCATTTCTTCCAGCTCGACATACGCCACTTCTTCCAGCGTGTTGAAACCTTCCTGCACCAGAATGTCGGCGACTTCCTGGTCCACATCCAGCTTGGCCACGAACATGTCGCGGATCACCGAGAACTCCTGCTCGTTCTTCTCGGCGGATTGCTCGACCGTCATCAGGTTGATCTCCCAACCGGTCAACTCGCTGGCCAGACGCACGTTCTGACCGCCGCGACCGATGGCTTGCGCCAGATTTTCTTCTTCGACCACCACATCCATGCTGTGTTTGTCTTCATCCACCACGATGCTGCTGACTTCCGCCGGTGCCAGGCCGTTGATGACGAACGTCGCCGGATCGTCCGCCCACAAAATGATGTCCACCCGTTCACCCGCCAGCTCGTTGGTCACGGCCTGCACACGCGAACCGCGCATGCCGACGCAGGTGCCGATCGGATCCAGACGCTGGTCATTGGTGCGCACGGCGATCTTGGCGCGCGAACCGGGATCGCGCGAGGCGCTGACGATCTGCAAAATACCTTCTTCGATTTCCGGCACTTCCAGCTCGAAAAGCTTCTTCAAAAATTCGGTGGTGATTCGCGACAGGATGATCTGCGGGCCGCGCACCGTGCGATCCACACGCAACAGATAGGCGCGCACACGGTCGCCGACACGCAGGTTTTCTTTCGGGATCATCTGGTCGCGCGGCAACAAAGCTTCGATTTTGCCGAATTCGACGATGGCATTGCCACGCTCGATACGTTTAATGGTGCCGGAGACCAAATGCTCGTTGCGCTCCATGAAGTCGGCCAAAATTTGTTCGCGTTCCGCATCACGAATCTTTTGGAAGATGACCTGCTTCGCCGCCTGCGCGCCGATGCGGCCGAAGTCGATGCTCTCCAGTGGCTCCTCGACAAACTCATCCAGCTGGATGCCGGGGTTCAGTTTTTCCGCTTCGACTTGTTTGATATGCAACTCGGGGGTTTCGAACGTCTCGTCGTCCATCACCTGCCAGCGGCGGAACGATTCGTATTCGCCGGTCTGGCGGTTGATACTCACACGCACATCCGCTTCTTCATCCGAATAACGCTTCTTGGTGGCGGAGGCCAAAGCCGATTCCAGCGCACCAAACACGATCTCCTTGTCCACGTTCTTTTCACGTGCCAAAGCATCCACCAACAACAGAACTTCACGACTCATCGCGCTCTCCGACAATTTAGAAATTGAATTTAAAAATCGCGAGAAGGGGTGGATGCAAGGCGCACGGAGCACAGAAACCGGAACGTACAACAAGTACGTGAGGATTTCGAGCACCGCGCAACGCAGCAGACACCCTTCGCAGCATTTTTAAAACAACTTTTTAAAATACAGGCACCAAACGTGCCTTATCCACATTCGACAACTCGATCGCGACCAAGCTGCCCTCCACATCCAACTGCATAATTCCGTCTTTCACTTCGCCGATGATGCCGACAAAGTTTTTGCGATTCTGCATCGGCATACGCACCTTGAGCTGCACCTTATGCCCGGCGAAGCGCACAAAATCGGCTTCCTTCTTGAGGGCCCTGTCCAGACCCGGCGAAGATACTTCAAGGCGTTCATACGCCACATTTTCGACCGTGAACAAACGCAGCAACTGGTTGCTCACGCGTTCGCAATCTTCCAGCGTGATGCCTTCCGGTTTATCCATGAAGATACGCATCAGCCCGCGACCGGACATTTCCAGATCGACCAACTCGTATCCCATACCGGCCAGCGTCGTTTCTACCAGCTTCGCCACATCCATATTCGCACCCACAAATAAAAAACGGGCTCGAAGCCCATCTGAAAACGGCGCGGATTGTACCAAAGGAATGCACTAATGGAAACAGCTATTTAAGGGAAACATCCGAAGACCGCCCCCCTTCCCAACCCTTCCCCCGATGGGAGAGGGAAGCTAGCCCTTCTCCCATCGGGGGAAGGGTTGGGAAGGGGGGAACACGCTTCAAATCACCAAAACACGATCAGACCACTCCCACCATCAACTTCCGAATGCCTTGCGCATCCGGCTGCAACACCACGCCACGCTCGGTGATCAACCCCGTCACCAACTCCGCCGGAGTCACATCAAAAGCCGGATTGCGAATCTTCACTCCCTCCGCCGCCCAGTGATAGTCGCGAAAACCCTTCACCTCCTCAACCGAACGCTCCTCGATGGGAATGTCCTTGCCCGAAGCAATATTTAGATCAATAGTTGAAAGCGGGCACGCCACATAAAAGGGAATGTTGTGGCGTTTGGCCAGCACCGCAACCATATACGTGCCGATCTTGTTCGCCACATCGCCGTTGGCCGCCACGCGATCCGTCCCCACCACCACGGCATCCACCTCGCCCTGCGCCATCATGTAGCCAGCCATATTGTCGGTGATCAGAGTCACCGGAATATTTTCCTGCACCATCTCCCACGCCGTCAGCCGCGCGCCTTGTAGGAAAGGCCGTGTCTCGTCCGCGATCACCGAGATCTTCTTGCCCGCCTCCACCGCCGAACGGAACACCCCCAGCGCCGTGCCCCACCCCGCTGTCGCCAGCGCCCCCGCATTACAATGCGTCAACACCCGCGCCCCGTCTTTCAGCAAGGCCGCACCGTGTCCGCCCATCGCTTTGTTGATGCGGATATCCTCAGCCAGGATCTCATGCGCCTCGGCCAGCAAGCGTTGCGCAATTTGTTGCGGAGATTGTGTCGCGACGCTTTTCCAAACCTTGCGCATGCGCTGCAAGGCCCAGAACAGATTCACCGCCGTCGGGCGGCTGGCCGCCAGCACAGTGAAGCCGGTTTCCATGCCTGCCTTGAAATCCACAGCACCGTCATTCCCGCGTAGGCGGGAATCCAGTTTTTTAAAAGCACTAGATTCCGGGTCAAGCCCGGAATGACGACCTTCAACGGTCTGGCTCAACCGCAGCGCCTCCAGCGCCACCCCATAAGCCGCCGCCACCCCAATGGCTGGCGCACCGCGCACCACCATGCTGCGGATACCTTCCGCCACCGAAGCTGCCGAGTAGTAACTCATATATTCAAAGGCAGCAGGCAGGATGCGCTGGTCTATCATTTCCAACCTATTGTTGAACCAACGTAGGGTTTCGACTTTCATTTTTTCTGCACTCATAACGAAGCACCATCAAAAACATCCACAAATAACGCTAGTGAATCAACTCCCTCAATACAACCAATATTTAGCCTGAAATGTCCTGGCTTGCTTTGAGGTTCGTGAAACGTATATATCCCACATTTATTGCAGAAATGATGCTTGGCTGTTTTAAAACCAAACTGATACGTTGATAGCGAATCGCCACGCACCTCTACATTCATATCTTCAGGTGCCACTGTGAATGCAGTCATTACGGCTCCCTTGCGAATACAAATCGAACAGTTGCAACGCAACCCTTTGGTGATTTCAGGAGCCGTAAATTGATACGAGATTGAGCCACAGTGACAACTACCTTTATATTTTTTCATTTCCATCTCTCCATAAACCAACTCAATCCCCTTTACATCTTTGACGCTATATCCTTGCCAATCGCGCCAGCCAGAACCACTTCATATTCGTTCACCATCGCCAGAAAGAATTCGCGCATGTCGCCCAGCGTGGCTTGAATCCCGATGGACTCAAAGCCTTCGTCGTCGGCATCAAGCGGGACATTGCCGACCAGCACTTCTTTCGCGTATTCACGCTGAAAAGACGGGTCGGCCTGCGCGCCTGCATCAAGGATGTCTTGTATCGTTTTGCCGCGTTGCATCAATATCATCAAGTCGTACAGGTCGCGCGATCTGACTCTTTGCGAAATGAGCCATGACTTCATGTTGAACAGGGCTTCTTCGTCGGCGATGCTGAATCGGGTTTTGCTTTTGATTCTTTTCATGCCCGCAAAGTGGCGATAGGGAACGTCGTTGCGGGCAAAGAAGGTGACCTTCACGCCGCCGACGATGTGGTCGCGGCTTTGCGATAACAGGTCGATGCCGTTGATGCGCGCTTGCGATATTTTCCAGGCGGGTGTGGCGAATTCGTGTGAGAGGCCATGCTGCCCCACGTTGTGCAAAATGGAATCCACGCGATCTTTGGACAGAGAGGGGCCGGGCAGCCAAAAATCCAAGTCTTCGCTCAATCGGTGGCCGATCTGGATGGAGAGTGCCGTACCGCCAATCAGCACAAAACCTTTCATCAAAGGCTCTTTCGCCAGCACTTCGAATACGCGCCACGTGCGCTCCGGCATGTTATCAAGCTTGAGCATGCAGGGCCTTTTCGAGGTTGCCCAGCATCCTGTTCAATGCGGGGGCGGCGGCGCGATTCTTTGCAATGAATTTATTGATGGAACGGCGCAGTGGCTTGGTGCCAAAACGGACGGCAACCTTCGCCAAATCCTCAAACAATCCGCGCTCCACCACCTTGTCGATCAGCAGCGTGTCGGACATGGCGGAGTTGCTCCAGTCGTAGGGAAATGACAAATCAAGGCTGGCGGATTTTCGGATGGGGGGTGGAGTTGCATCGAGTGCGCTGATCAAGCCTTGGCTCACCGAGAGAATGCGATTCAGACGATTCACCCCGATTTCATTGATAGAACCATTCTCCAGTCCATTGATGGTTGCACGCGAAACATCGGCCAGACTCGCCAACTCAGCCTGACTGATGCCCGCCTTGAGACGGGATTG
>CAZRZH010000150.1:0-6239 GCA_964604485.1 uncultured Sideroxydans sp. | reverse complement strand
CGGCTCATCCGGCAGGTAATCGTCCAACTCGTATGTCTTCTTGATGCTGTCTACCGCCTCGCTTACCGTGTGACTGCGGGCGATCAGATACAACATCTCGTTCAGCGCGGCATCCTCGTCGTAAGGGCTGTTCTCCAGCTGTGCACGCATTCTCTGGTCGATGCGGCTGAGTGCTTTTTTGATATTCAATTCCGGGGGCACGCCGTCGTGCATCACACAATTCAATAGCCCGCTGCCCACCCACCAAAATGCGCGTTGCTGATCCTGCGCAACGCAAAGCATCACCGTACGTACCGCAGCCATCATTCCGCGCAAAGCCGGAACCGTGCCATCATGGCGCAGCCATTTCAGCAGATTCTGCTGATATAACATTCGCGCACTTTTGATGCGGGTGTATGCATCGTCCAGTTGGACTTCGCCCAAAACTGTTGATGGCAATTTAACATCCAGGTCGGGGAAGAACAGATCGACTTCAAATGCCATATCCAGACCGCGCGCCTGATGCAGTTCCTGGTACTCGTTGAACAGTCGCAGCGTGGCATTGGGCGCGCCCGCCACGATGGCGTCCAGATAATGGGTGATACCGAATAGCGCCCGACGAATCGCATCCTGGCGCATGGGTGAAGTGTCCTGCGGATGACTCGCGAACTCATCCAACAGCTTTCGCAACTCATCGCAAAACACCACGAGTCCGGGCAAAGGCAAGATCTGCAGGACGCCGCGCACCCGGTGCAATTCGGCGATGGCAAAAGAAAGCGACTGCAGATCGCCACCAGAAACGAAGAAATTCTCCAGCTCGCGGCTGATCGCGGCTATCGAGTTATCAAGCTCGGCTTTGACCGACAACAACGGAAGTGAGTTGAACGATGCCGACACACTAGTCCTTACAGTTTGAAGCCTGCGACGGAACCACTCAATTCACGGGCCAGATTCTCCAGCTGCGACACAGAAGCACTGGTGAGTTGCGTACCTTTGGAGGTTTGCTCGGTGATCTTCAGAATATCGCCCATAACCGAAGCGACTTCTTGAGCCATGTCGGTCTGCACTTGGGTGGAAACCGAGATGCTATTCACCAGGTCGGTCAGTTCGCGTGTCGAACGTTCAATCTCCAGCAGCGATCTGCCCGCTTCATCGGACAGCCGCGCGCCCTCGACCACACCCTGCGTGCTTTTTTCCATCGCGGACACCGCATCCTGGGTATCACCCTGAATGGTCTTGACCAGCATACCGATCTGCTTGGTCGCCTCGCCGGAACGTTCCGCGAGGCGCTGAACTTCTTCCGCCACCACGGCGAATCCGCGACCCGCTTCACCCGCTGAAGCCGCCTGGATCGCCGCGTTCAATGCCAGCACATTGGTCTGTTCCGTGATGTCCGAGATCAGGTCAACGATCTCGCCGATCTCTTGCGAGCTTTCGCCCAGGCGTTTGATACGCTTGGAGGTCTCCTGGATCTGTTCGCGGATTCCGCCCATGCCAGCCACGGAATTCCGCACCGAGCGTGCGCCCTGTTCAGTTACTTCCAGCGTACGCCGCGCCACTTCAGACGATTGCGCCGCACTGCGGTCAACTTCCTGAATGGATTTGGCCATCAATTCAACGGCGCCGCCCGCATCCCGAATCTCGGCCGCCTGTTTCTGGGTGGCGGCCAGCAGACCTTTGGTGATCGTGCCGGCATCGGTGGTTGCCTTGGACACTTGCAACGAAGTCGCGATAACGCGCGAAACCAGTTTGCGCAACTCGTCCGTGGTGTAGTTGATCGAGTCGGCAATCGCGCCGGTGATATCTTCCGAGACCGTAGCTTTCGCGGTCAGATCGCCGTCTGCCAAGTCCGACAACTCGTTCATCAAACGCAGAATCGCCTGCTGGTTCTGCCGGTTGAGTTTGGCGGATTCACGTTCGCGGCGCTGGGATTCGTCAAGATAGATCTTGGACAACAACAACAGCAGCAACAGCAGCATACCGCCCGAAAACGCCACGATGAAACTCGAAGCCCGGCCCGAGCTGGCATCTTCATAACTCTTCACCAGATTCTGGGTCAACGCCAGCATTTGTGTGTCTTCTTCCATCAGGCCTTGCGCGGCCTTGCGCGAGGTCAGCACGTTGTCTTTGTTGGCGGCAATGAAACCCACCACGTTTTGGTAACTGTCAAACTCATCTTTCAATGCGAGCACGTTGGGATCGGTCTGCGGCATCTCGCTCAACAGTAATTGAGCCGTACGCATCTTTTCCGGCAACTCTGAAAGTCCTTCGGTCGACGTCGAGGTCTGTACCGTTTGCACCGCGCCCACGGTTTGCTCAAGCAAGAGTTGGAAGCGGTTGGCCTTCTGGCTGTAAGCAGCAGGGGCAGTGGCTGTCACCTGCTCGGCACGCTTCAACATACCGCGTTGCAGCGAGGCTCCCCGTTCCAGAGTGACCAATACCGCGCGTCCTTGCGCCAACTGGTCGAGGTAACCAACCAAACGCGGCCATTTGGTCAACAGCGTATCCAAACGAATGCGTGCCGAGTCGGCTGTCGGAGCCAAGTTGTCATCGCCCATGTCCAGCGTTTTCAAGATCGCCGCAAATTGCGCACGCGTGTCGTTCAGCTGATCAAAAGCTTCCGAGTCCCCGGTGATACTGGCAACCTCGGCATGCTTGGCCAGTCGTTGCGAGAGTAATTGCAATTTGGAGGCTAGGGCCACATAACGTGAACCGGAGCTGGCCGCGATCGTGTCAAAATAGGTGAACACCGAAGCGATCATCAGGAACACCAACAAAAGCGCACCCAATATGCGCAACTGATTGTCAAACGATTGATTACTAAACCAGGGTATATGGACAGTCTTGATTTCGTCTGCATGTCCGGTGAAGGACTTGGCGGGCGGTGTGGATCTTTTTAAGGGTAATTTTAATGCCATTTTTTTCTCCATTTGCTGAAGGGACTAATCCCCGATCTGCAAAAACTCCGGTTGTGACAACAATTGCGTGATGTCCAGCTTGCGCCAGAACTGCCCGTTCCCGTCCTGAAAACCAACCACCCCATCGAGTTCGCTTTCTTGCCAATCAAACGTGTTGCGCAATCCCAATACCTTTGAGATCAGCAAGCCCGTGTTGAACGCAAAGCGATGCCCCAGCAGCATCACACGATTCCCCGCTTCATGCACGGTCGGCTCGCCGGACAGGTAGGCTTTGAGATCGACAATGCTGTACAGATTTCCGCGCACATTGGCGACCCCGCAATACCATGGCTTTGTCAGCGGCACTGAAGTCAACATTGGCATCGACATCACTTCGCTGATATCGGTCATATTGACCAGCCAATAATCCTGTCCAACTTGTACACCCAGTGTGGAAAGGTGGGCGCTGCCGCTAGACTCCATATGCAGTCTATCCAGCACCTGCTGTTGGAATTCGCGAAGATTGAAGCGTTTGGACATGGTGTCAACAGATCAGCCGAGCGCGGCAATCTTGCCGAGCAACTCGTCCGCGTCGATCGGTTTGGTGACGTAATCCCTCGCGCCTTGGCGCAAACCCCATATCTTGTCCGTCTCCTGCCCTTTGGTCGAGCAGATGATGATGGGGATATGACGTGTCGATTCGTTCTGTGTGAGTACGCGTGTGGCCTGGAAACCGTTCAAGCCGGGCATCACCACATCCATCAGGATCAGATCGGGCAATTCGAGCTTGGCGCTGGCCACGCCGGTTTCGCCACTCTCGGCGAACGTCATCTGAAAACCGGCTTTGCCCAGAATTTCTCCTAGCACATGGCGCTCTGTTGGCGAGTCATCCACAACCAATATTTTTTTTATTGCCATGTTCTACCTCATTTGTAGCGTTTAGTGTGTTCCAAGACGGCCTCGATCAAACTTTTCTTGCTGAAGGGCTTGGTCAGATATTGGTCGGAACCGACCAGTTTGCCGCGAGCGCGGTCGAACAAAGTGTCTTTGCTGGTGAGCATCACCACCGGGGTGGATTTGAAATCGCGGTGATTCTTGATCAGGGCGCAAGTCTGATAACCATCCAAACGCGGCATCATCACATCCACAAAGATGACGTCAGGCTTGTTGTCCATGACCTTTGACAAACCGTCAAAACCATCTTCTGCCAGCACCACTGCAGCCCCTGCCTGCGATAGGAAAATCTCGCCGCTGCGGCGAATGGTATTGCTGTCGTCTATGAGCACCACTCGGATACCAGACAGACTATCGCTCAATTGTTCCACCCTGAAATTGCATTATTATTTACCCGCGCTTGTCGCGGAATCCCCATCCGAGTGCGGATGCTACAGCACACACCGTTTCCGCTCAATGTGTTTATCTCCGCCAGAATTGTGGAGTGAACAGGATCAACACGGTGAATATCTCCAGACGGCCAATTAACATTGCGGCAGTACAAACCCAAGTTTGGAAATCCGTGAGACCCTGATAGTTGCCTGCAGGTCCGACTTGGTTCAAGCCGGGTCCGGCATTATTGATGCAGGCAATTACAGCCGAAAAGGCAGAAATAAAATCAAGACCGCTGATGAGTAATGCAAAGGTCAGGCACGCGATGCTGATGAAATACAGGAAAATGAAACCGAGCACAGCGAACACAATACTGTTGGCGACCACATGACCGCTAATTTTCATCGGGTTGACTGCAGCCGGATGCAACAGTATGAGAAACTCGCGGCCGGCCTGTTTAACCAGCACCAGTGTGCGAATCATCTTGATACCGCCGCCGGTGGAACCCGAGCTTGCCGCGATACAGCTCAAAAACAACATCCACATGGGCGCAAAAATCGGCCACTGGTTGAAATCCGTACTGGCAAAACCACAGTCAGTCGCCATCGAGACTAGGTTGAAACTGGCATGTCGCAAAGCCGTCAAGAATTCGGGATAGGTGCCTTGCCACCACAGAAACAAGGCGATACCGAAACAACTGCCAACGATCAAAGTAAAAGTCGCAATCGCTTCAGCATCACGCAAATAGGCTTTTATACTCTTACCGCGCCAGGCTAAGAAGTGAGTGGCAAAGTTCATCGCAGCTAACAACATAAACACAATAAGAACAAATTCAATGGCGGGTGAATTGAAATAACCGACACTGGCATCGTGTGTGGAAAATCCTCCCAAGCCCATCGCGGCAAACGCATGGCAGATTGCATCGAGCCAGTTCATGCCAACCAGTTTGAGCAATAAAATGCACGCGAGGGTGATGCCCACATACACCATCCAAAGGTTGCGCGCCGTGTCGGCGATACGGGGTGTCAATGCCGAATCTTTCATCGGCCCCGGGGTCTCGGCCTTGAAAAGTTGGCGGCCACCGATACCGAGCAACGGCAACACGGCCACGGCCAACACGATGATGCCCAAGCCACCCAACCAGTTCAACTCATGACGCCAGAGATTGAGTGCGGGAGGAAGATTGTCCAAACCGACCAACACGGTTGCTCCGGTCGTGGTCATCCCGGACATCGTCTCAAAATAAGCATCCGTGAATGACAGGTTGGGGATCATCATCAGTAACGGGATGGTGCCGAAGGCAGGCATCGCGGTCCACATCGCCACTACCAGCAGATAACCGTGGCGAATGGAAAGTTCGCCTTTGTGGCGGCGAGTCAGCATCCACATCAAAAGTCCCGCGCAAGCAGTCCATAACATCGCCAACACAAAATCGAACAGCAGGGTGTAATCGCCATAAATCAGCGAAGTGATGATCGGCATCACATACGCGATGCTGAACACCACCAGCAACAACCCCAATGCGTGGATAACCGTCAAAGCGCGTTGCATTAGAAGAACCCGATGTTCACTTGGAACAGTTTTTCGACTTTGCGAATCATCTTCTTGTCGATGACGAATACGATGACATGGTCCTCCGGTTCGATCACCGTGTCGTGGTGGGCGATGATGACCTCATCGCCGCGCACGATCGCGCCAATGGTCGCGCCACGCGGCGAATCGATCTCTTCGATGCGGCGACCCACCACATGGGAAGATTGGCGGTCACCATGCGCGACCAGTTCAAGCGCTTCGGCTGCACCCCGGCGCAGGGAATGCACTGCAGCGACATCGCCCTGGCGTACATAGGCGAGTAATGACCCAATGGTGACATGTGCCGGCGACAAAGCGATATCGATCTTGCCGCCCTGTACAAGACCCACATAGGCGCTGCGATTGATGAGTCCGATCACTTTGCGGGCGCCAATCTGTTTGGCCAGCAGAGCGGACATGATGTTGTTTTCATCGTCGTTAGTAAGGGCACAGAACACGTCCACG
>CAZRZH010000149.1:0-6245 GCA_964604485.1 uncultured Sideroxydans sp. | reverse complement strand
TTCGGCGGCATGAAGGCGACAACTTGGGTGCAGATCACCAAGGCGGTGTTGCTGGTGATGGCATCGTTGATCCTCGTGTTTATGGTGTGGTCGCCTTACGGTTTCAGCCTGCCGGGCTATCTGGGTAGCGTGGTCGCTGATCCTGATGTGCAAAAACAAGTCGCCAAATTGTTGGGTGACAAGGCTGCAACGATGACGCCGGAAGAGTTGGGGCAACGCTTCCTTGAACCGGGTCTGTTCCTGAAGAACCCGATTGACCAAATCTCTTTGGGTCTGGCCTTGGTGTTGGGTACAGCGGGTATGCCACACATCCTGATGCGTTTCTTCACCGTACCGACGGCACAAGCTGCGCGTACTTCCGTTATCTGGGCGATGGGCATCATCGGCGGTTTCTATGTGCTGACGCTGTTCCTTGGCACCGGTGCCGCGATGTTGGTCGGTCCGGACAAGATCGCTTCGGTTGACGCAGGCGGTAACATGGCAGGTCCGTTGCTGGCGCAATATCTGGGCGGTGGCGAGCAATCGTTGATGGGCAACTTCATGTTGGCTTTCGTCGCCGCAGTGGCATTCGCCACCATCGTGGCGGTTGTGGCCGGTCTGGTGCTGGCGGCCGCTTCGGCGATGGCGCATGACATTTATGTTGGCGTCATCCGTGGCGACCATGCCACACCGAAAGAGCAAGTGGTTGCGGCGCGTGTGGCTTCCGGTATCGTCGGTATCATCGCGATCACCGTAGGCATCCTGGCCAAAGGTCAGAACGTGGCGCATTTGGTTGCACTGGCGTTCGCCGTGGCTGCCTCCTCTAACCTGCCAGCCGTGTTCCTCACGCTGTATTGGAAGAAGTGCAACACCACCGGCATCATCATGGGCATGATCATCGGCTCGTTGACCGCAATCGGTCTGGTGATGATCTCCCCCAACATGACCTATCCAAAGGCCGTCATCGCCGGCGCGAACAAGGTGTTGAATGGCGAGCCGGCTGTTCCTGCCAAAGAAGCGGCGCCCGCTGTGGAGCGTTCCAGCTTCATGTGTGAATTGTTTGCGCTTGAGGGTTGTGTGCTGGCCAAACCGGCACAAGCCGCTACTCCTGAAAAACCCGCGAAATTGGGTGCTGCGGATAAGTTGGCCGGGCTGAATGCGAAGCTGCAACCGCTGGAAGCTGCACTGCCCACCATTGTGGATGTCACGGCCAGGGCAGCCGCAGAGGCGGATATTGCCAAGGTGAAGAAAGACATCGCTGCGGTGGAGAAGGCAAAAGCCAAAGCTGAGGCTGACCTTAAAAAAGTTGAAGGTCAAACCACCAGCATGATGGGTTTGGAAAAACCATTCTTCCTGTTGAAGAACCCCGGATTGATTTCCATTCCATTGGGCTTCCTGATGGTGATTTTGGGTTCCTTGTTCACCCGTGATAAACGTGCGGAAGAGATGTGGGACGAACTGTATGTCCGCCAGAATACCGGCATCAATGCAGAAGCCGCTACGGCTCACTAAGTTGTAGTGTTTCAAATAAAACCCCGCTGTTAAAGGCGGGGTTTTTTCATGGGGTTTGGCAAAGTTTTCAATGAGATTGTTATCAGCCTGCAACGGGCGTAAAGTGCCGCCCCACTCGATTTCGGCAAGCGCAAAGGCCACTGGATGAGCAACGCAAATACGAAGCAAAAATTACCCACCCTGCTTCTGGGTGCGATCGGTGTGGTGTATGGCGATATCGGCACCAGTCCGCTCTACGCCCTGAAAGAGACCTTCGCGGGGCATCATCCGCTACCCGTCATCGAGGCCAATGTCCTTGGCGTACTCTCCTTGATGTTCTGGACCATCATGCTGCTGGTGTCGCTGAAATATGTGATCGTCATCATGCGTGCGGACAATCATGGCGAGGGAGGTTCGTTGTCATTGCTGGCATTGGCGACGGAGCTGTATTCCACACGCACGAATTCCAAATGGATCATCGCTGTACTCGGCGTGTTTGCGGCGGCTTTGTTCTACGGGGATAGCATGATCACTCCGGCGATCTCCGTGCTTTCCGCAGTCGAGGGATTGAATGTTGTCGCCCCGCAACTGGGTGGTTACGTGATTCCGATCACCGTCATGGTGCTGACCGCATTGTTCATGGTGCAAAAATATGGCACCGGCGCGATGGGGATGGCGTTCGGCCCCATCATGATCTTCTGGTTTGCCACCTTGGGCGTGTTAGGCGGATTGGCTATCGCGCAAAGTCCGCAGGTCTTGTATGCGCTCAATCCCTTCTATGCCTACCAATTTCTCACGCTCGACCCTTGGTTGTCCTTTCTGGCACTGGGGACAGTGGTGTTGGCCGTGACGGGAGGCGAAGCACTGTACACAGACATGGGGCACTTCGGAAAATTTCCGATCAGGCTGACGTGGTTCTCTTTTGTATTACCCGCATTGGTCTTGAATTATTTCGGGCAAGGCGCACTTCTGCTGAGCAATCCGCAGGCGGTCGAAAATCCATTCTTCCTGCTCGCACCGACCTGGGCGCTGTTGCCGATGGTGCTGCTCGCTACCGCAGCAACCGTGATCGCCTCGCAGGCGGTGATCTCCGGCGCGTTCTCCGTGGCGAGCCAATCGGTGCAGATGGGATTTTTGCCGCGTATGGAGATACGCCAGACATCGGACAAGGCGCACGGTCAAATCTACGTTCCCTTCACCAACTGGACGTTATATGCGGCGGTCATCTATCTGGTATTCACCTTCCAAAGCTCCAGCAATCTGGCGGCGGCTTACGGCATTGCGGTGACGGGCACCATGCTGATCGATACCCTGCTGATCGCTTTCGTGCTGGTTGCCTGGCGCTGGTCGCCCTTGCTGCTGGTGCCCTTGATTGGCACTTTCCTGTGCGCTGATTTGGCCTATTTTGCCGCGAATGCCCTGAAGATCCCGCAAGGTGGATGGTTCCCGCTGGGTGTCGCTCTGATTTCATTCACCGTGCTGACCACCTGGAAACGCGGCAGAAAATTACTTTTTGAAGAGATCGCGCGGCGCTCCGTACCTGTACAACTGTTTGTAGATAGTGCCAACAGCATCAACCGTGCGCACGGCACAGCGGTATTTTTGGCAGCCTTGAACGAAGGCGCACCCGCTGCCTTGCTCCACAACCTCAAACACAATCAGGTACTGCATGAACGCAATGTGTTGTTAACCGTCATCATCGAAGGGAAGCCCTATGTGACCGAAGGCAACCGGCTATTGATCGACAATTTGGGCAAAGGATTTCATCGCGTTAGAATCTTTTACGGATTCATGGATACACCTGATGTGCCTGCAGCGTTGGAGTTATGCGGCAAGCGCGGCTTGCCGTTCGACATGATGGAAACCACGTTTTTCACCTCACGTGCGTTGATCGTCTCGGCACCCCAACCGGGCATGATGTTGTGGAGGGAGCAATTATTTATCGCCTTGTCAAAGAATGCGGTGAATGCAGCAGACTTCTTCAGGATCCCGACCAATCGGGTCATCGAGATGGGCACGCGGATCGAGATATGATTTCGCCTGAAAAGCGTGCCACAGATCGCGTGTAAATCGACTGTAATATTGCAAAAACTAACGGATGGAAATAAGGAAAGAAAAATATGGAAACCTCAGCTTCGCTGGAACTCGCCAAACACACCCTGCTGATCTTCGGCATCATCCTCGCGCTGGGGGCGTTCTCCGGTTTGCTGGCGCGACTGGCGAAAGTGCCGGATGTGGTGGTGTTCCTGCTGGTGGGTATGTTGATCGGGCCGGGTATATTGGGATGGGTCAACATTAAGGCGGACTCAACGATTAACCAGTTGATCCTGATCTTCGGCTCCAGCTACATCCTGTTCGACGGGGGCGCATCGATACGCCTCAAGGTGCTGAAAGAAGTGTGGATCACTATCGTGGTCATCGCCACCATCGGCGTGCTCATCACGGGCGCGATCACCGGTATGGCGGCCTATTATTTCTTGGGCGTACCTGTCATGGTCGCCCTGCTGTTGGGCGCGACCCTAGCCTCGACTGATCCAGCCACCTTGGTTCCCGTGTTCAAACAAGTGAAGATCAAAGAGCGTGTGGCGCAGACCGTGATGAGCGAGTCCGCTTTCAACGACGCGATGGGCGCTATCCTGACCTTCACTGTGTTGGGGGTAGCGATGGGGGCGGGCGAATTCTCCGCAGGGGATGCCTTGGCCGACCTGCTCAAACAATCCGTCATCGGCATCTTGATCGGTGGCATCTTGGGTTATCTGGCCGCCGTACTCATTGCACATGAGAAGTTCAACTTCCTCGCCGAATTCGCCCCTGTTGTCACTTTGATGGCCGTCATCGGGGCGTACATGGCGGCGGATGGATTCCATGCCAGTGGCTTCATGGCGGTGTTCGTGTTCGGCATCATGTTGGGCAACGTCGAGTCGCTGGGATTCAAACGCAGCAGCGAGGAGAACCACACGCTGGAAGACTTCGTGCTGACCACCTCGCTCATCATGCGCATGTTCATCTTCATCCTGTTGGGGGCGCAGGTGGACTTCGCCTTGATGGACCAATATCTGTGGGCAGGCATCGCCGTGGTGGTGGTGTTCATGCTGGTGGCGCGACCTGTCACCGTGTTCCTGTGCGCCCTGCCGGATAGACGCGCCAAGTGGAGCCTGAAAGAGATGCTGTTCATGTGCTGGACGCGTGAGACAGGCGTGATCCCGGGGGCGCTGGCAGGCATGCTGGTGGGCATGAACGCACCGGGAGCGCAGATCATCGCGTCGGTTACCTTCATTGCTATCCTGATGACCATCATCATCCAGGCGACTACCACCAAGTGGCTGGCGAAGAAACTGGATCTGCTGGTCGAGGATTAGGCTGTTGCGGGTCTTGGGAAGCTGATGCTGAAGCGCGTGCCGATGCCATTGGTGCCGCTGTCCACTCGGATCTGTGCACCGTGCCGTTTCGCCACTTCGGCGACGATGGCGAGTCCGAGCCCGCTACCGCTCTGTCCAGTTCCCAATACGCGATAGAAACGCTCGAACACCCGCTCGCGGTGTTCGGGGTCGATGCCGAGGCCATCGTCCTCCACACTCAGTTCCACCGTGTGTTTGATGAGGTTGTTCAGCAGCTCGATGAGACTCGGTGTGTCACCCAAAACGACTTGTTGTTCGGTTGTTCCTTCGAATCCCAAGTCGATACGTTTTTCCAACGCCATCGGTACCCAGTTGGCGGCGCACTCTTGCGCGATCTGGCTGAGGTTGACTTGGGTGAACGTGTCGGCGGTCAACTCGACCGGCTCGTTGCGCGCCAGTGCCAACAGTTGATTGACCAAACGTGTGCCGTGCTGGGCACTGGTGAGGATGTGTTCCAGTGCCTGTTGTTTGCGCTCCGCATCGCGCTCGCGCAGCGCCAGTTCGGATTGTGTTTTTAGTCCCGCCAAAGGTGTGCGCAGCTGATGCGCCGCATCGGCGACGAAACGCTGTTGCGAGCGCATTACCGCTTTGAGTCGTTCCAGCAGATCGTTCACCGCATCAATGAGTGGGCGCACCTCTTCCGGTGCTTGGCTGCCATCCAAACGACGCAAGTCGTCACGCTTCCGGTACATCACATGTCTGCGCAGATCTTCCAGCGGGGCGAGTCCCTGCTTCAGGGCGAACCACACTGCGGCCACCGCGATCAAAATCAACAGGAGCTGCGGGATGACGATGTTGGCGAGGATGCCGCGAATGAGGGCTTGGCGTTG
This sequence comes from uncultured Sideroxydans sp., assembly GCA_964604485.1. Lineage (GTDB taxonomy): Bacteria > Pseudomonadota > Gammaproteobacteria > Burkholderiales > Gallionellaceae > Sideroxyarcus. The sequence goes on along the minus strand of CAZRZH010000149.1, from coordinate 547 downwards.
ATTGATGGTTTCCGACAAATAGAGTTGATACAAGGTCTTGCTGTCCGGGTTGAAGAAGATGAGGCTGATCGTGCGCGTCTTGCGACCGTCGTGTTCGCCGTTGGTGAAAAGGGGGCCGATCTTGCCGTATCGGTAAGTCAGCGGGCGACCCAGGTTGACGTTGCCGGCGAGTTTGTTGCCCTCCTTGTCGCTGACGGTATAGAACACCTCGTCCGGCATGGTGAGGGACTTGCCATCCGGCAGTTGCAGGTCAAGATTGAGACGTTCTTTGCCGCCCCCCAAACGTAGTTGTTCACCGACCGCTTGCGCACGTTGCAGCAGCACCATGTCGTAAGGTTTGTTGGCGTAGTTAAGTGTGGCGACGTAGCCCGCGATGGTACTGAACAGCCACAACACAAACAGTGGCGTGAGCAGCCAATTGATGAGGTGGGCGCGAAGGGAGACTACATTGCCTTCCATGTAGAGTTTCTAATTACGTGGCTCGGTGACTTTGTCGATGATGTAACCCAGTCCGCGGATGGTGCGTATGGTCACACCGGCAGGTTCA
>CAZRZH010000148.1:0-6247 GCA_964604485.1 uncultured Sideroxydans sp. | reverse complement strand
GCCCGTGCAGGATGCAATCGTTATTGCGCCGAATAAAACATCCGGTGCAATGCGCATGTTTATTGCATCTACCCAAACTGCTTCTGCCGAAATTCACACACGTCCTGAATCAGACACTCGGCGCATTTGGGTTTGCGCGCTTGGCATACATACCGCCCGTGCAGGATCAGCCAATGGTGTGCATCCAGCTTGAATTCGTCCGGGACAAATTTGAGCAGCTTTTTTTCCACTTCAACCACATTTTTCCCGGGTGCCAGACCGGTGCGGTTGCTGACGCGGAAGATGTGGGTATCGACGGCAATCGTGGGTTGGCCGAAGGCGGTGTTGAGGATCACGTTAGCAGTCTTGCGGCCCACTCCGGGTAATGCTTCCAATGTCTCGCTGGTCTGCGGAACTTGGCCTTCATGTTGTTGCAAAAGTAGGCGGCACATCTGAATGATGTGTTTGCTTTTTGTTTGATATAGCCCGATGCGCTGTACATATTCGCGCAGATTGTCTTCACCCAAATCGAGTATTTTCTGCGGTGAATTTGCGACAGGAAAAAGTTCGCGTGTGGCAAGGTTGACGCTTTTGTCCGTAGCTTGCGCCGACAAAATCACCGCCACCAGCAACTCGAAGGGCGTCGAATATTCGAGTTCGGTGGTGGGATGGGGATTGGCTGCTTGCAGGCGCAAAAATATCTCGCGCCTTTTTACGGCATTCATCCCGGTGTGGTGCCTTGTAGGGGTGTCAAGTCGAGCGGGCGTTGTTTTGCCTTGCGTTCCGCGCGCAGACCCAACCAGTTTTTGCCGGCGATGAGCAGCCCTAAGCCGATGAATGCACCCGGAGGAAGGATGGCCAGCAGAAATCCTTTGTAGTCGGGGATGATATGCAAAACCCAGTCTTTTGCCGCGTCACCCAATGCAAGATCGATTCCCGAGAACAACGTGCCGTGTCCGATGATCTCGCGCATGCCGCCCAATACGGCGAGTACCGCAGTGAGGCCGAGTCCCATGGAAAATCCGTCCCAGGCCGAGGCGGCTGCGGGATTCTTGGAAGCAAACGCTTCAATACGCGCCAACACAATGCAGTTGGTGACGATGAGCGGGATGAAGATGCCGAGCACGACGTACAGCCCGTACATATAAGCGTTCATCAGGTATTGCACCACGGTGACCAGCACGGCGATGATCAGAATGAATACCGGGATGCGGATTTCGTTGGGAACATAACTGCGGATGGGCGCGATACACGCTCCGCTCAACGCCATCACCACGGTCGTGGCCAGGCCGAGACTGACCGCGTTGACCACCGAGCTGCTTACTGCCAGCAAAGGGCATAGTCCGAGCAGTTGCACCACGCCCGGATTTTGCTTCCACATGCCGTTGTGGAAAATATCTTTGTATTCCTGAAGGCTCATTTGTGTTTCTCCTTCTTTTTAGGCTCACTGGCTACAAAAAGTGTGTCACGGTTCTCGCCGAAATACACCAGCGCCCTGTTGACCGCTTTGACAATGGCGCGCGGGGTGATGGTGGCGCCAGCCATGTAGTCGAACTGGCCGCCGTCTTTCTTAACTTTCCAGTCGGCATCGGTGTACACGACACGCGACTTGCCGTCGAACACTTTGATCCACGGGTTTTTCGGGAGCTCGATATAGTCACCCAAGCCCGGTGTCTCTTTGTGCGCGACGACGCGTACACCGGCCAGTTCTCCGTTGGCACGCACTGCCAATATCAGGACGATTTTGCCGCTGTAACCGTCCGGTGCCACGACTTCCATCACCACAGCGGATGGTTCGCCCTGCAGTCGGGCACGGTAAGCGACAGTGGCATCTTCGGTGCCCAATTGTTCACTGGCTGGCAGGGTGATTTTGTCCTGGATGATGTCGTTGTCGAACAGTGCGACCGGCATGATCTGCGCGATGAGTTTCATCTTTTCGGCTTCTTCGCTTTTCACGATGGTGTCGTGCGTCAGGAAAAATACCGAAGCCAAAATGGCCGTGCCGATGATGGCGAAGAACACCAGATTGATGGCGGTCTGCAAGGTGGAACGGGCGATGCGTCTCATTTCGGCCCGCCTTTCTTGCCGAAGACTTTGGGCTGGGTGTAGGCGTCGATGAGCGGTACGCAGATGTTCATCAGCAGGGTTGCGAACGCCATGCCATCCGGGAAGCCGCCAAATACGCGGATAAGGTAAGTCAACACGCCGGCACCGATCGCGAAGATGAATTTCCCTTTGACCGTTGTCGGTGAGGTGACCGGGTCGGTGAGGATGAAGAAGGCACCGAGCATCGCCGCCCCCGAGAACCAGTGGAACATTGGTGTTGCATAGTGTGCCGGGTCGGCCACTTGGAATATAGCGGCAGTGAGAAACAAGGCCGCCAGATAGGCGACCGGCAGATACCAGGTGATGATCTTCCGGTACAACAAATACAGGCCACCGAGGGCGAAACCGATGGCCACCATCTCGCTGCCTTTGCCTGCCAGCCGTCCGTAGATGGGCATGTCACGGATATCGCTCACCGTCAGACCCAGATGCAGCTGTGTCTTCATCGTGTCCAGAGCCGTGGCCATGGTGATCGCATCCAGAGTGAGGCCGCGCGGCAATACGCCGTTGAACATGTAGTTCATCTGTTCGGCGAACGTGAGGCCGATGTCGCCCAGCGGGAAAGGGGTAAGCCAATGCGTCATGTGCACCGGGAAAGAGATGATGAGCACCGCGTAACCGATCATCGCCGGGTTGAACGGGTTGCTCCCCAATCCGCCGTACAGATGTTTGGAAACCGCGATGGCAAAGGCCGTGCCGACCACCACCATCCACCAGGGGGCCAACGGCGGGATGGACAACGCCAACAGCCAGGCGGTGAGTAAGGCACTGTTGTCGGAGATAAAAGGTTTGATCGGACGCTGGCGCAGTTTGAGCATCGCTGCTTCGGTAACCAGCGCGGTGAGGGAGGCCAGCGTGATAGTGACCAAGATCGCCGGACCGAAATACCAAACGTATAAGGCAATGCCCGGAATCAATGCCAGGATCACTTGCAGCATGATCTGGCTGACGCTGCTTGGTTTGGCAATGAAAGGTGAACTCAGCATTTATATCGATCCTTCAATTCTGTTTCGGCGGTTCATCGTCCGCGCCGGAATCGGCAGCCAGCTGGCGAATTTTGGCACGGCGGGCTTCGATCTCATCGATTTCAGCAAGTTGCACGGGCGTCAGTGCAGCGGTGTTTTTTGGGTGCGCAGCCTCAGCCTGTGCCTTGGCACGCTCGACCGCCTCAAAGATGCGCATCTGTTGTGTCTCTTCCAACTCGGCGGCAGTGGGGGAAGGTTTTGACGGTGCGCTTGCTGCTTGAACAGCGGACTTGGCTGCGGCTTCACGTTCCTTCTGGGCTAATTTTTCCGCCTTTTCCTGTTTGTCGCGCTCGATTCGAAGCTGGCGAAAATCATGGCGTTCGCGGGCAAGATCGGCGGCGATTTTTTCTTTCTCCCGCGCGTGGATCTCACTCTTGGCATAGCGGTAATACTGCACCAAAGGAATGTTGCTGGGGCATACGTAGGCGCAGGCGCCACATTCGATGCAATCGAACAGATTGAAATCTTGCGCTTTGCCGAAATTATTTGATTTGGCAAACCAATGCAGATCCTGGGGCTGTAATTCTGCCGGACACACTTCCGCGCAGCGCGTGCAGCGGATACACGGCAATGCAGCGGGCCGCGCGGGGAACAGGGCCGGCGTGGACTCGATGATGCAATTGGTCGCTTTGGTGATGCTGACGCTGTCCGAAGGCAGATCCACTCCCATCATCGGGCCGCCCATGATGTGACGGTTGGTGTCCGGCTTGGAGCCGGACTGCGCGACCAATTCGTTGAGGGGCGTGCCGATCAAAACCTCAAAGTTTTGCGCGTGTTCGACATTTCCGGTGACTGTGACGATGCGTGATATCAGCGGTTCGCCGTGCGCCAGCGCGCGCCAGACACTGTATGCCGTGGCGACGTTGAAACATTGCACGCCTTTTTCGGTTGAGCGCACACCGGCTGCCACTTCAATACCGGTGAGGATGCGGATTAGTTGTTTGGCTCCGCCGCTGGGATAGATCGTGGGCACGGCAATAATTTCCACACCTTGATAGTCGCCCTCGGTCACGGCTTTTTGCATCGCGGCGATGGCTTGCGGTTTGTTGTCCTCGATGCCGACCAGCACCGCTTGTGCATGCAACATACCGCGCAGAACTTGCGCGCCGCGCAAGATGTCGGCGGCGCGCTCGCGCATCAGCATGTCGTCACACGTGATGTAAGGCTCGCATTCCGCACCGTTGAGTACCAGCGTGTTGACCTTGTGGTGGTGCGCATCGGTCTTCAGGTCGCTTGGAAAAACGGCTCCGCCTAAGCCGACCACGCCCGCTTTGCGCAACAAGTGGCGCAGTTCGGAGTGGGATGTTTTGGCGATGTCGACGCCGCTATGTTTGATCCATTCGTCTTTGCCGTCGGGAATGAGGGTGACACACAGGTCGGGCAACCCGGAATGATGCGCGACCAGCTGCATGTCGATGGCACTGACCGTGCCGGAGGTGGAGGCATGCACCGCACTCGACAAACGGCCTTCAGGCTTGCCGATATTTTGTCCTTTCAGGACATGGTCGCCGATTTGCACCAAGGGCTTGGCGCGGTTACCCACATGCTGGTGCAAGGGGATGACCAATTTCGAAGGCATCGCGGCGGGGATGATCGGTGTTCCGGTTGATTCCGATTTGTGGGTGGGGGGATGCACTCCCCCCTTGAATTTGAACAAGGTTCTCATGCGCTGACCCGTATCGGAAAACGCGGATAACGCCACTTCCAGTTGCTGATGTCTTCGCCGATGCCTTGCATGCTGATGCAATCTACCGGGCAAGGCGCCAGGCACAATTCGCAACCGGTGCATTCAGACGCGATGATGGTGTGCATTTGTTTGGCTGCGCCGACGATGGCGTCTACCGGGCAGGCTTGGATGCACAACGTACAGCCGATGCAGGTGTTCTCGTCGATGAATGCGACCGCTTTGGATTTGGGTTGTGCGTCGCCGCCAAAAGGTTTGTATTCCACGCCGAGCAATTCGGCCAGTTTGTGGATACCTTCATCACCACCCGGCGGACACAGGTTGATGTCCGCTTCGCCTTTGGCGATGGCATCCGCATAGGGCCTGCAACCGGGGTAGCCGCATTGTCCACATTGGGTCTGCGGAAGTACGGCATCGATTTTCTCGACCAGCGGGTTGCCTTCGACTTTGCACTTGATCGCGGAAAATCCCAGTACTGCGCCGAGCAGCAAGGAGATGCCGATCATTACCCACAACGCAGAGATCATTTCACCAGACCCGAAAAACCCATGAACGACAGGCTCATCAATCCGGCGGTGACCATGGCGATGGCCGATCCTTTGAAAATGGCCGGCACATCCGCCCCTTCCAAGCGCTCGCGGATGCCGGCGAACAAAATCATCACCAGGGTAAATCCGACCGCCCCGCCAAAGCCGAACAACAGGGATTCGATGAAGTCGTGTTTGGCTTGAACGTTCAGCAAAGGGATGCCGAGTACGGCACAGTTGGTCGTGATGAGAGGCAGATAGATGCCCAGGATCTGGTACAACTCGGGGCTGGTCTTTTTAACCGCCATCTCGGTGAATTGCACGATACCCGCAATGACCACGATGAAGGAAAGTGTGGTGAGATACGCGAGTTCCGGCCCGAGCAGATAATGCTGGATCAGGTAGCTGGCACCGGAACCCAGTGTGAGCACAAACGTGGTGGCGGCACCCATGCCAATGGCGGCTTCCAGTTTTTTGGAAACACCCATGAAGGGGCACAGCCCGAGGATCTTGACCATCACGATGTTGTTCACAAACACCGTGCCGACCAAAATCAAAAGGTATTCAGTCATCTCATTACTAGCCGAAAAGGGGTGATAAAAATTGGCGCGGATTATGCGCTGGATTGCAGCCTTGTTCAACCGAGGCCTGATTATAAAGATATAACCGGAGGTGCCGTTTGAGCAGGCAATATTTTGGCCAGCCCACCGTTTGCCATTTGGTTATGTCGCGAAGAGTCGGCAGTACATTACGCCGTGGGTTGGACAACCGTGCCGACACGGGCTTATAGGCAGAAGAAAACGTAGATAGCTAGCGCCCCGTCTTGATGGCGTCTGAGGCTTCCAACACCAGTGCCTGACCGCGATAGATCAATCCGCTGTAAATTTGAACCAACGATGCGCCGGCGTTGGTTTTTTCCAGCGCAT
>CAZRZH010000147.1:0-6331 GCA_964604485.1 uncultured Sideroxydans sp. | reverse complement strand
CATGGAAGGAGTTAGCGAGCAACATATAATCGGCATGGCAGCCGGCTTGGCGATGTCGAGACTTTTCTGCATTGGCGCCACACCGGCGCATCCAAACATCGCCACGATATTCGTTTAATAATATCAGGCACCAACAAAGGCCTACCATCGGCCAGGCTAGCCGTAACCGCTCAAGAATACTTTCCCCGTAAATCTTGACCGTTCCCTCGAACCATTGCTGCTTGAGCGCGGAATTAAGTGCCATGCCGGGATGCAAACTGAAATCGACAATCAATTTGACAGGATCATCCCATCCAAAATATTCGAAATCGATAAACACCAGTTCCCCATTTTTACGTTCAATTGTATTGTGAAAGCCAAAATCCGAAGGGCTTAAGGTTTGCTGGGAACGTGGCAGCGCCTCATCGTAGCCAGGATTTATCCGCCAGGCTGAGCGCGCCCAGCCAGTTATTTCCTCTATGCCCGGCAACATCTCCCGCTGAAGATAGTCGTGCATCTCGGGGTATTTTGGGGAGAATAGAAGCAGTGAGTGTAATCGCGCTTTTAACTGGTCCTCAAAGCTGGCCCCGCTCAGAAAAGCTGCCGAAGCATTTTTGAAATTCTCAAAGACGGGGAGGCACCTGAATCCGTGCAACTGCTCAAGAAACTCCAGCGCCTGCTGTACGTGCTTATTAGTGGGGCAATCCACCACGTTACCGTCAATCCACTCATACATGGCAGCGCCGAGTTCGAGGTTGCACCCAAGCGGTGATGGAATGCTGCTATGAACATCATGCTCTTTAATCACTTGGATGCAGCTGTACTCGGAACTTAGGCGGTCGTAACCGGTGCGTTCCGGATAGAGCTTGAGTGCAGACTTTTTGCTGTTGTCCATCACCACCTCAAGCAATCCGGAATTGCCGCCACGGGTAGCCCACCTAACAGAAGTGACTGTTTGTGGCGCCATGGTTTCGGCCAGTGCAACCAACTCACTCTCCGTCCATACACCTAACAAGCGATGTTCAATCTCAGCCCATGAACTACAACTCTCGATGCCGCCCATAAGACCCTGGGTATTCCTATCGAAAAGTATCCGTCCCAGCTCACTTGGAAGTGACTGGTCCGCAAGTACTTCCGCAAGATCATCGACGAACCAGTCATACCCGTTTTCAACGATACGCCTTACTTTCATTTCGCGCGTATTCTCAAAAGTGGCATCTCTCAACAGGCCATCTTCACCGAGTGCAATTCCATGACTGGCAAGAAATTCGAGTGCCACCCTCCTAAGTGGCACTCTATTGCTGTCATTGTGTCCATATTCGGTCTTATGACTAACCACCTCCACAACAAATCCACGCTGACGGCAACGCCAAAGAAAGCGGTATACGCCATCAAAGAGGCGGGCATGCGAAATCAGTCGCCCATATACTTGACCCTGCAGGTTTTGCCATTGCAACTCACCGCCATCACGTGAACATAGATAGTCCTGTATCTGCCTTTTGTCTCCCTGCCAATCCAATGCCACCAAGCCCAATTCCCTCGCCCCCTGCAGGAAGGCTAAGTCGTAGTTAATCAGCGTATTATCCAGGTCCACGCCGATCTTAAGACCGAGTTTGTTTGCCAAGGTACCTGAACCAGGCCGAAGTCGCTTGACTGATTGAATTCGAGTCCCAAACCGGAGCATCTTTCCACTTCTGGATGCCGTCGAGCATGCGCTTGACACCCGCTTCAAAGGCCACATCGGGCTCCCAACCAAGCATTTGTTTAATCTTGCCGATATCCGCAAAGGTGCAATCAGGTTCACCGGGGCGCTTCGGGATATGCACCACAGGACCACCTATCAATTCAACAAGTCGATTGACACTATAGTGATTTCCGCTGCCAACATTGATGGCTTCACCGCTGATATCCGACTGTGCAGCCGCTATGAACGCATTGGCAACATCAGTTACATAAGTAAAGTCGCGTGTTTGAGTGCCATCGCCGACAACTGTGAATGGCTTGCCGTTCAGTTTTTGAGCCAAGAACACACCGAATACAGCGCCATAGGCTCCCGACGTACGCGAGCGCGGCCCGTATACATTGAAGAGCCTGAGGGAAACTGCCGGCAACTTATAAGTTTGCGCCCAGTGCAACACTAACTCCTCTCCCATGTACTTCGTCAGGGCATAGGGATATTGCGGACGTATCGGCGATATCTCAGGCGTGGGGTATACATCGGGAATGCCATAGCTCGAGGAAGAGGCCGCATAGACGACACGCTTAACGCCGGCATCTTTGGCGCACTGAAGGACATTAAGAGTGCCCACGACATTGACCTGGAAGTAACTGTCAGGCTGCTCTATTGATGGAACAATGTCGGCGAGTCCAGCCAAGTGAAACACCCAATCAGCACCCTGGAAAGATGCCTGTATGGCTGCACGGTCACAGATATCGGCCCGGTGAAATACAAGCCTTGAATGGGTCCCGAAAGTTTTGATGTTATCAAGACGGCCGCACGCTAAATTATCGAGGATTATAACTTCGTGGCCCAACGCAAGAAGATTTTCGGCAAGATGGCTTCCGATAAAGCCGCAACCACCAGTAACAAGGGTTTTCATCGATTAGCCCAGTCGTTCAAATGAAGTTGATATGCGGAACCGAACTCTCTTGCAGCAGATATAGATAGCGATTGACCTCGTCCATACGACAATTCTTGCGGCACTCTTTGATGTCAAGTTCGTGGCGCACAAATTCAAAATTTTGGCGGCGCTTCTCTCCCTGCCAGATTTCCTGAAACGTCAACTCATTAATATTTCCATACTCGAAACGCTTGTCGAGCAGATAGGCACTACACCCATATACCGAACCATCCGCCATAATATAGCCCCATACGAATGGCGTGGCATGGCACTTTTGATAACGTTGAGAGGGGTCTTCCATATATTTCTTCATCGTATTCTCCCTGAACACAACGCTGAAGCTTTCCGTGTTGTATGCTGCCAGTTCTTGCCCCAAAGAGAGATAGCGGCTGTAGTCAATATTCTCATATTGGTGCGTTTCGCTAAAAATATGCTGCGAGTACGGCTTGATCACTAGATAGTCCAAACCAATTTCATCTCGACATATCTTCGCCAAGGCACCCATTTCGCTGGCGTTCTCAGGGAGCAAAAGCGCCTGCACGCCAAGCACGCAATTCCAGCCGTGCTCATGCTTGGCCGATATCGCGCGCTTGAGATTACTAATAACACGTTGAAAGTCTTTTTCTCTTGTCTGATGTATCTGCGCATAAGTAGCTGCAGTGCCAGCATTGATCGACACCTTAATCCAGGAAGTAAGCGGTAGCGCCTCGTTGATGAATGCATCGGTTATTACTGTTGCATTGGTGGTAAAAGCCACATCGATGCCCGCCGCCTTGGTGGCTTTTACAATTTCGTGGATACGCTTGTGCAGCATCGGCTCTCCTTCGCCAGCATACATAACGCTCTTGATGCCTAAGCGCCCCATTTCCGCCAATCGCGATGCAAGCAGATCAGCATCGAGCATCCTGGTCTGGTAACCAATGTAATCAACCGCACAAAACGTGCAACGATGATTACAAGCACCAACCGGAGATATTTCAAGGTAGATGGGGTAGACTGATTTCGCCTTATCCCAGTTGTCACCGACATCTATTAATTGTGCTACTCGCTTGGGATGGTAAATCAATTTATGGCTATCGATTGCGTATTTATCTTCCATCACCTATCCCCGTCGGTCGTCGCTTTGATCTGTGGACGCCCCTTGTGCGCACAACCACTGCGTACAGATGTGGCCAACGATAAGCTGCAGATCTTCCGCGATTTGCATGTCGTTGATCTCGAAGTGAATTGGATGTTGAGATATTTCCTTGCATCGCCCGCCAAGGTAACCAAGAATTGCGAAGGTTTTCATGCCCATGGTGTTGCCCACTTCGAGCGCCTTTACCACGTTGGGTGAATTACCGCTGCCGGAAAGCACAACCAATACATCACCCGGCTTGGCCTTGACCCTGAGCTGCTCAGCGTAGATCTGGTCGTAACCAAGATCATTGGCCAGGCAGGTGAGCACCGCAGGGTTGGCGCTTAGGGCCTCGACGCGAAGACCGCCACCGCTGTTTACACCAGCACCATAGAGCAAATCGTTGGCAAGGTGCAGCGCGTTTCCCGCACTGCCGCCGTTGCCACAAAAATAGATGGTGCGGCCCTCCTTCCATGCCTCGCGCAAGGCTTCGCCGAGCGTCTGAATTTGGCCCATGGCACCAAGGGTCAACGCGCGCGACAACTTGTCGACATAACTTTTAATGTGTTGCTGCATATGTCTCAGGCTTTCCTCTAGAGTTCTGTCCGCCGACGATTACGATATTTGAAAATCACTCATTGCTTTTTTGTCTAGAAGGGGCCTACTGCCGCTGCGGCAAAAGCGTCGCAGGCGCCCCCTCTTCCACCACCAGGCCCTGCTCCAACCGGTACAACCGATCGCAGTGCTCAACGGTGGACAGCCTATGGGCGACAATCAGAACGGTTTTATTGCCTTGCAGTGCAGTGACCGCCTGCATTACGCCGCGCTCAGTGATGGTATCAAGCGCACTAGTAGCTTCGTCGAGCACCAACACGCCAGGGTCGTGGTAGAGCGCGCGGGCAATACCGACACGCTGGCGTTGCCCGCCCGAAAGCCTGACACCACGCTCACCGACGAGCGTCTCAAGGCCATCGGGCAGACTGCCCACAAACTCTTCTAGTTGTGCGGCCTTGATAGCACGCAACACGGCGGCATTATCAATTTGCTCATTGGACAGACCAAAGGCCACGTTGCGCCGGAGCGTATCGTCGGTCAGGTAAATGGACTGCGGAACATAGCCGATCTGGTCCTGCCAAGCACGCAAGCTTGCCTGGATGTTTTGTCCGTCCACCATCACTTGCCCGTCGCTGGGCGTGAGCAACCCCAGAATAATATCCACCAAGGTACTCTTCCCCGAACCGCTGGGACCGATAAGGCCCACGGATTCGCCTTTCTTGATGCTGATGGACAAGCCCTTAAGCGCAGGCGCCGGCGCATTGGAGTAGATGTAGCAAATGTTGGTGAGACGGATTTCTGCTTGGAAAGCTGGCACCCCGAATATTCTCTGGGCTGCAGGCTCGGATGCTGCGAGTTTGAGTTCTTCGTGCAAGGTGTTGCTCACCGGCAGGACATACCGCAGTGAGTGCATCGCGCCCAATACCCGATTGACCGAGGGAATGAGACGAAAGGCGGCAGCGGCGAACAGGCCTAATGTGGGCAGCACCGCCTCCAGCGCGCGGCCCTGCGCCAGCATGGAAAACACCAATGTGGCAAAGCCACCAACAGCAAGCAGTTCTAGCCACAGTCGCGGGAGTTGTTGCAGGGTGCCCTGCAACCGCCCAACGTGAGCACTCTGGGAATTGTGCAAGCGATATTGCTCTAGAAACTCGGCTTCTCTTCCGAGCAACTTGACGTCCTTGGCACTACCCAGCCCCTGCTGCACGTGCTGAAAACGCAAGCCCTCATGACGCTGGCGCACCTCCCCCCAGCATGCGATGCGCCCGCGGGCCAAACGATGAAACCCCCATGCGGCGGTTCCTAGTACGCTCACTGCAATCAGTGTGCCCATTGGCTCGACGAGAAGAAGCAGGACGCACAACCCGATCAATACCAAAACTTCGGCAAGTAGCATCAGGCCAGGCAAGATTCCGCTAAAAGTGAACGCATTCACCTCGTTGATGACATTGCAAATAAACTGCGCCGAGTTGCGTTGCAAGTGAAAAGTGTACGGCTGACGCAGATAGACTGTAAACAGGCGCTGTGAGAGTTGCGCCTGGACCCCAAAAGCAAAACATGTCTGTCGCCAAGCAAGGAAGGCGAGAAACAGCGCCTTGATGCAGTACACCCCGACCAGTATTAGCATGCCGCCGGTGACAAGGATTTGCTGGCCGGGATTGCCCAACGATTGAAGAACCTTTTGGAACGCCGGATAGCGGCTCGCGAAATCGTGCTGCGTGAGCAGAGCAATCACCGGGATCACCAGACCGATACCTAGTGTCTCCAGAACCATGCCAATGAACATCAAGCCCAATAGCACCACAACACTGCGCCGCTCTGCGAACGTGAGCAGGTCCCAGATTTTACGAGCGGTGGTAAGGTTATGAAAGGAAGGGTTCGTCATTTGTGCTTACAGGTGTTTGCACCGATACCGCCGGCAAAGATTAAAGACATATCTACTCGACGTCAACCATCTTTCGAAGGCTTGCAGGAGTCAACCACTCATCATTTTCGTCGCTGGTATACCGGAACCCCTCCAGTACCGGTTTGCCGCCGGTCCAGTGCATATCCCCTTTGA
>CAZRZH010000146.1:0-6377 GCA_964604485.1 uncultured Sideroxydans sp. | reverse complement strand
GATGCTCTCGCTGACCATGATCCCCACGATCATCGGCGCGTTCATCGGCATCTCGCTCAACTTGGCGATCATGGCAGAACACCCGATCATGTCCGCTTTGGTGATGTTCGGCGTGATGATGGGCATGTTGTTCGCCGTCAGCGCATTGCGCGACAGCGTGTGGGGCATCGTCGCCCTGCTCGGCTTTACTTTCGTGGCGGGCGTATTCCTCGGCCCCATCCTGCAAGTGGCGCTGCATCTCAAGAACGGCGCGCAACTGGTCGGGTTGGCAGCAGGCGGAACCGGCCTCATCTTCTTCTCGTTGGCGACTATCGCTACCGTGACCAAGAAAGATTTCAGCTTCATGGGCAAATTCCTGTTCATCGGATTGATCCTGCTGATCGTGGCTTCGCTGGCGAATCTGTTCTTTCAGATCCCCGCACTGTCATTGACCATCTCGGCCATCGCCGTGATGATCTTCTCCGCTTACATTTTGTATGACGTGAGCCGGATCGTGCATGGCGGTGAAACCAATTACGTGATGGCGACCCTGGGTCTGTACATGAGTATCTACAACCTGTTCATCAGCTTGCTGCAACTGTTGATGGCATTTGGCGGCGAAAAAGACTGAGCTTCACTTGTCCAAAGAAAAGGCGGCCTCGGCCGCCTTTTCTTTTTTTGAATTGTCTGTTTATCCTACAAACGGCAATTGATCACGCGGAGGCGCGGAGAACGCGGGGAAATTCAAAGAGCGATGACTAGTGCAATGATCATCCAACGGGTGAAGCTCTAGTTTATGCGGCAGGTTGATTTTACTCCGCGTTCTCCGCGTCTCCGCGTGAGACTGCTTTTTTCAGGTTTATCCGGCCATCCGATAGCGCATCCCCAACAGAGAATTGACTGCGTTAAGAAACCGCTCGCGGTTGACCGGTTTTGACAAGGTCAAATCGGCGCCCAATTTCTCCGCCTGTTTTAAATATAACTTGCCACCTTCTGGCCCCATCCCCGAAATCGCCAGTATCGGCATATCCGGGCTAAATCCGCGCAACAACCTGATGAATTCCAGCCCATCCATGTCGGGCATCACCACATCGGTGATCACGATGTCAGGGATGACCAACTTCATCAACCTCAACGCCTGCTGACCATTACTGGCCGCGTCGACTTTAAATCCTTCACTTTGCAGAATCATCTGCATGGCTTCGGAAACCAATTCGCTGTCGTCCACCACCAGCGCTCTCATTTTATGACCTGCGACTTGCTTCATGACGAACTCCCAAGTTTTCTGCCGTTGAACACGGCTATCGGATATATACCAAGCGTCTCGACAAAGGACAATATGCCAAAAGATATAGACCTGGATATAGACCCAGGCCTATATCCAGGCCTATAACGACCTGCCAACCGGCATGGAAATAATCAAGGAAGCTCGAAGAGCGCGATAGATTCGACGTGTGATGTCTGCGGGAACATGTTCATCACACCCGCCGCTTTGAGTGTGTAGCCTTTGGAATGAACCAGCACTTCTGCATCGCGCGCCAGCGTGGAAGGACTGCACGAAACATAGACGATTCTGCGCGGTGCATTCATGTCGCTGATGGATCGCAAGAGTTCGATTGCACCGTCGCGCGGCGGATCGACCAACCATTTGTCGAAGTGTCCCAGCTTTGAAAGCATGGCTTCATCCATCCCGAAGAGATTCATCTCCTGAAATGTGGCTACCCCCACCCCACCCCTTCCCCGGTGGGAGAGGGAGTCTTTATCGAGACCGTTGCGCGCAGCGTTTTGTCTGGCACGTTTCACCAAGGCGTCACTGCCTTCGACGCCCAGCACTTGCGCCCCGCTTCTGGCAATGGGTAGCGTGAAATTTCCCAAGCCGCAGAAGAAATCGGCAATGCGTTCGCCCGCTTGCGGTGCCAACAGGCGCATGGCACGGCTGACCATCAGGCGGTTCATGGCGCTATTCACCTGGGTGAACTCGGTTGGCGCGAACGGCATGGTGATGCCGAATTCCGGCAGGCTGTAACTCAACGGGGGTGCATCGAGCGGGTAGAACGGCACGACTGTTTCCGGCCCTTTGGTCTGTGTCCAGAACTGCACCTTGTGTGTATCGGCAAATTGTTTGATCAATGCTTCATCCGAAGGTGTAAGCGCCTGCAGAATGCGCAGCACCAGCACATCCACCTGTTCGCCGACCGCAACTTCAATCTGCGGAAGGATGTCCTTGGCAGTGAATTTTTCATTCAGCTCGCCCAGCAGCGGCAGCAGGCTGGCAATCTTGGGCGTGAGTATTTCGCAATGCGACATGTCGGCCACGTATTTGCCGTTCTGCTCGCGAAAGCCGACCAGTGTCTTGCCCTTTTTCAACACATGCCGCACCGACAGACGCGCGCGTTCGCGATAACCCCATGCCTGTCCGTAAATCGGCGGCAACATAACTTCGGGTTTGACTTTGCCAATGCGTTGCAGATTGTCTTCCAACACACGCTGCTTGACGGCGACCTGCGCACGCACTTCCAGATGCTGCATGGAACAACCGCCGCACACACCAAACACCGGGCACTTCGGCAACACGCGCATAAAACTCTGCTTCAGAATCCGCTCGACTTTTGCCTGTTCATAATTGTTCTTTTTGCGATACGCGGAATAGGTCACGCACTCGCCGGTCAGCGCGCCTTCGATGAAAATGACTTTGCCTTCGGCATGCGCGATGCCACGGCCTTCGTGGTCTAGAGATTCAATGATGACTGGATTCATGGTTTGTATTGGAAGTTATTCGGAGCCGTCATTCCGACCTTCGACAAGCTCAGGATAAACTGGCTTGTAGCCAAGCGGAAATAACAAAGCGTTGTTCATTGCCTTTTAGAATCAGGCCAGGCAGCCAGGTATTCCGCCCAATGTGGTTCGGTGGACTTGCCCAGCGTGGAGCGGATCAGCGCCAACTCTTGTGCATACCGCGCTTTGCTGAATTGTCCGCGCATCAATTGAAAGCGCGCGAACACCAGATACGTGTTCACCACATCGGTTTCGCAATAGTTGCGGATCTCGGCCAACCTGCCCTGCTGATAGGCCTCCCACACCTTGCTGCCGTCCATGCCCAGCTTCCCGGGAAAGCCGATCAGCTTGGCCAACTCATCCAGCGGCGCATTGGCGCGGCCGGTGTACATCGCCAACAAGTCCATCAGATCCAGATGGCGCGCGTGATAACGGCTGATGTAGTTGTTCCACTTGAAGTCCTTGTCGTCCTCGCCCTGATCCCAGTAGCGTGGTGACTGAACGCCGTGGATCAATCCGCGATAGTGCAACACCGGCAGATCGAAACCGCCGCCGTTCCAGCTCACCAGTTGCGGTGTGTATTTTTCGACCCCGTCGAAGAAACGCTGGATGAGACTGCCTTCGTCATCGCCCGGCTCGCCCAACGACCACACCTTGAAATTGTCACCCTCGCGCAACACACAGGATATCGCCGCGACCCGTTGCAGGTGATGCGGCAAAAAATCGCTGCCGGTCTTCTGGCGCCGCATCTGAAAAGCCATCTCGGCCACTTCGGCATCGCTTACCGCATTGTCCAAAGCATAAAGCGCGCGCAACCCGTTGATGTCGGGAATGGTTTCTATGTCGAATACGAGTGTCGGGTTCATGGCGAAAGGAGCGGACTTAAATTGGATGCGCATGATACCCGAGCACCTGCCAACTTCCTATATTCCGGCCTTGACGCGAAGTCACTTAAGGCGAAGAATTCGCGGGCTGTCACCGGGCTACACCCTACAAAATTCTGTCATCTCTCGGGGAGTTAACATGAATAAACTACTGACGATTTGTTTAGCTGTTTCCGGCATTCTTTTTTCCGCCGCTGCACTTTCCACACCGGGTGAATATTGGGAGGTCACCTCCAAGATGGAGATGGTCGGCATGCCTTTTGCCATGCCCTCCACCACGGTAAAAGTGTGCATCCCAAAAGGTGCCGAAAACGATCCGCGCAAGACCTCCGGGGACAAAGATTGCCAGATGACCGATATCAAAACAGTGGGCAACAAGACCTCGTGGAAAGCCCGCTGCACTCATGACGGCGAGGTGATGACCGGCAGCGGTGAGCAAACCACCACCGCCAATGGTTATGACGGCAAAATCCATTTCTCCGGCAAGTCCAGCGGGCAAGACATGGACATGAAAATGGCGTTCAGCGGCAAACGTGTTGGCGGCAGTTGCGACTCGGAAGAAATGGTGAACAAAGCCAAAGCGCAACTGTGTGACACATCGCACTATCGCAACACGGCCGACTGGATCAGTGCTGCCGATATCTTCCTGCAGAAGGATTCCCCCTGCGCAGAGCAGCGCAAGCTGTTATGCGAAAAAGTGCGCAAAGATGCACCGCGTGAGACGCAAACTTTCAACATGTTGCTGCTGCACGACACGCATCAGTCCGGCAACGTCAACATCGCCAAGGAATGCAAACTGGACATGACAACCACCACCAAAGCGATCTGCAAGACATTCAACGCAAGCAACTCTGCCGATCTTTCTGCACACTGCCCGGCGGAAGCCAAAGCGTATCGCGAAGTACAGCGGCGCAAAGATTGCGAGGGACGCAGTTACACTGCCGAAACGCGCGCGGCGGATATCAAGAAATGCCTGAGCGGAAGAGATGATGAACCCGCAGCTGCCGAGAGCAATCAAGAGGAGCCACCAACATCGCGCAAATCAGGCAGGCCCGCCGAAAACAACCCGGCAGCCGATGTACTCGAAGGCGCCAAAAAACTGAAGGGCTTGTTCGGTTACTAAGTTGCGCAACGCGCTCTTCATCGGGCTGTGGCTGCTGTCTCTATCAGGGATGGCAGTTTCACAGCCCGATCCGTTCCCAAAGGTCGCCGCTGCGTACCAGGTCGAGATCGACGGCGCGGTGGTGTGGGAGAAGCAAGCCCATAAACGTCTGCCACAAGCCAGCCTGACCAAACTGATGACGGCATTGTTGCTTCTGGAACAGGATCGGTTAGAGGATGTTGCCGTCGTCAGCAAAGCCGCAACGCGCGAAACAGGCACCCGGCTCGGTATCAAACTGGGCGAACACTTCCGCGTAATTGACCTGCTTGCGGCAACCTTGCTGCTCTCGGCGAACGATGCCTGCCACGTATTGGCCGACCATATGTCCGGCAGCGAGCAGACGTTTGTGGAACGCATGAACCAACGTGCAACTGAACTGGGTTTGTTAAACACGCGATTCCGCAACGCCTGCGGACACGATGCCGCCCAACATTACTCCTCGGTCCACGACCTCGCCCTCTTGGCGCGCGAACTGCTCAAACATCGACAAGTTTTTCCGCTCACCTCGCAGACCCGGCTTTCGATCAACACAATCGAGGGCACGCAATACACCGTGACAAACAGTAATGCGCTCATCGGCCGCTACGCGGGTGCGCGCGGCCTCAAGACAGGTTACACAGCGAAGGCGGGAAAGTGTCTGGTCGCTTTTGCCCGTCGCGGAAAACACGAAGTGTTGCTGGTGATGCTGCACGGCAAGGACCGCTGGTGGGATGCGGCAGACATCCTCGATCTTGCCTTCGAACATGCACGCCTGCCGCACTAGATCGGACACGACCGTCCTGCTCTGGCTGACACTGGCCGTGGGCGTTGCGTATGCGAATGTTTTAACCGGTGATTTTCTGTTCGACGACTACAACGTCATCGTTTATGAATCGCAGGTGCATTCTTGGGGAGCTTGGTTTGCCAGTCTCGGCAACAGCATCCGCCCGCTACTCAAACTCAGCTACACCCTGAACTGGACGATGGGCACCGGCGTGGTCGGATTTCACCTGCTCAATCTGCTGATCCATTTGGTCAATGTCTATCTGGTCTATCGCTTGGCAACCGAATTTGTACGGCAACAATGGCAACACGACACACTCAAAAACGTGCCGTTTTTCACCGCGCTACTGTTTGCCGTGCATCCGATCCACACCGAGGCAGTCACCTATATCTGCGGCCGGTCTTCATCGCTGATGGTCGTGTTTTATCTGGCAGGATTGTTGTGTTATGTGATTGGCCGCACCCGCCGTAACGCCCACTATTTATATTTCGCCACCCCGCTGTTATTCCTCTTGGCACTCGGTGTCAAAGAAACTGCGGTGACTTTCCCATTCGTTTTGCTGCTGTGGGAAATCGGCTGTGGCGGAAAATGGCGGGCCGCTTTCAAAGCCCAGTGGCCTACCTGGGTTGTGCTCGTTTCCGTCGCCGTGTTCTTCCTGTTCAGCGAAAGTTATCACTCACAGATGGAACGCAGCGTGCAATTCAACGGGCTGAGCGGCAATCTCGCCGCACAACTTTCCGGATTCATTTACCTGCTGCAACAGTTCGCTTTACCGCTCTGGCTGAACATCGATCCCGATTTGCCGCTGTTTCAC
>CAZRZH010000145.1:0-6425 GCA_964604485.1 uncultured Sideroxydans sp. | reverse complement strand
ATCGTCAGACTCCTTACAAACAACAAAGCCCTCCTCGTGAGGGCTTTGTTGTTTCCAATTAGCGTTACTTCTTTTGGGAGAACGCAGGTTTTACGGTATCATCACGTTCCATGATCAAGTACATATTTATTACCGGCGGCGTTGTCTCTTCCTTGGGAAAAGGCATCGCCGCCGCTTCACTTGCAGCTATCCTTGAATCGCGCGGCCTCAAGGTCACGATGCTCAAGCTAGACCCCTACATCAACGTCGATCCGGGTACGATGAGCCCATTCCAGCACGGCGAAGTATTCGTTACTGAAGACGGTGCCGAGACTGATCTGGACTTGGGTCACTACGAGCGTTTCATTTCGGCCAAGATGCGTAAGGCCAACAACTTCACTACCGGACAGATATACGAAAGCGTGATACGCAAAGAGCGGCGTGGGGAATATCTGGGCAAGACAGTGCAAGTCATTCCGCATATTACCAATGAGATTCAATCCTTTGTTGAACGCGGAGCGTCTGCTTCGCATGACGGAAACGCGGATGTTGCTATTGTCGAAATCGGTGGCACGGTGGGTGATATCGAGTCATTGCCGTTCCTTGAAGCAGCACGCCAGATGGGACTTCGCATGGGCAGAAATCAAGTGGCATATGTCCATTTGACGTTGGTTCCTTACATCGCCACAGCCGGTGAATTAAAAACCAAACCGACACAACACAGTGTGCAGAAACTGCGCGAGATCGGCATCTTCCCGACAGCATTGATATGTCGTGCCGACCGCCGCATTCCTGACGATGAACGCGCCAAGATCTCTCTGTTTTCCAATGTGCGCGAAGCTTGCGTAATATCAATGTGGGATGTGGATAGCATCTACAAGATTCCGCAAATGTTGCACGAGCAAGGTCTGGATCGGATTATTTGCGAAGAATTGGCGCTGAATGCACCGCCCGCCGATCTTTCCGTGTGGCAAAAACTTATAACCGCACAAGAGAATCCGCATCACCAGATTACCATCGGCATGGTCGGCAAATACACCGAGCTGACCGAGTCATACAAGTCGTTGATCGAGGCGTTGCGTCATGCTGGCATCCATACTTCGACTCGCGTGCACATCGAATACCTAGATTCAGAAATCATCGAGAGTGAAGGCGTCGAAAGTCTGAAAAGTCTTGACGCGATCCTAGTTCCCGGCGGTTTTGGTGTGAGAGGTACGGAAGGGAAGATCGCAGCTATACAATATGCACGCGAAAATAAAATTCCATATCTCGGCATTTGTCTGGGTATGCAACTCGCCGTGATCGAATACGCGCGACATGTGGCGGGTATGAAGGATGCGAACAGTACAGAATTCGATATGGAAACAGAGCATCCGGTGGTCGCGTTGATTACCGAATGGCTGGATCGCGATGGTAAGGTCTCCAAACGTGGCGTCGATTCAGACTTGGGAGGTACTATGCGCCTCGGGTCGCAACGGTGCCCGATCAAGCACGGCACGATGGCGCAACGTATCTACGGTGATGAAGTGAACGAGCGTCATCGCCACCGTTATGAAGTGAATAACTATTTTGTCCCGGTACTCGAAAAAAAAGGGTTAATAATTTCCGCGCGAACACCGTCAGAAGATTTGCCGGAAATGATGGAGTTGCCGCCGTCAATACACCCCTGGTTTGTCGGCGTGCAGTTCCATCCTGAATTTACTTCCACACCTAGAGCCGGACATCCTTTGTTTTCAGCTTATGTGGAAGCTGCTGTCGCAAGGAAGGAAGCAGCATGAAGTTATGCGGATTTGACGTTGGCTTGAATCAGCCGTTGTTCCTGATCGCCGGTCCTTGCGTGATCGAGTCCGAGCAAATGGCGATTGATACCGCAGGCCAGTTGAAAGAAATTTGCCAAAAGCTCGGCATTTCGTTCATCTATAAATCCTCCTACGACAAAGCCAACCGCAGCTCCGGCAAAACATTCCGTGGCTTCGGTATGGAAGCGGGACTAAAGATACTGTTTGAAGTAAAAAAACAGATTGGAGTGCCAGTGTTGACTGATGTGCACAGTGAAGACGAGATCACGTCTGTAGCGGCAGTGGTCGATGTGTTGCAAACGCCCGCATTTTTGTGTCGTCAAACTGATTTCATCCACGCGGTAGCAAAATCAGGCAAGCCGGTCAATATCAAAAAGGGTCAGTTCCTTTCCCCTTGGGATATGCGTAATGTGGTGGATAAGGCGCGTGAAGTGAGCGGCACGGACAACATCATGGTATGTGAACGCGGCGCATCGTTCGGGTACAACAATCTGGTGTCGGACATGCGCTCACTCGCCGTGATGCGCAACACCGGATGCCCGGTGGTGTTTGATGCCACGCACTCGGTGCAATTGCCCGGCGGGCAGGGAACATCCAGTGGCGGGCAACGCGAGTTTGTGCCGGTTCTGGCGCGTGCTGCTGTTGCAGCAGGGGTGTCGGGGATATTTATGGAGACGCACCCCGATCCCGCGAAAGCATTGTCGGATGGTCCCAACGCATTTCCGTTGGGACATCTGCAGGAGATGTTGCAGACACTGAAGGCGTTAGACGCCTTGGTGAAGCAGCAAGGTTTTATTGAAGAGAACGTTAACTTGAAAAGTGTGTGAGTGAAGGAAAATAGATGAGTGCAATCGTTGATGTAATCGCCCGTGAAATTTTGGATTCCCGTGGCAACCCTACGGTGGAAGCGGATGTGTTGTTGGAGTCGGGTGTGATGGGGCGTGCCGCTGTTCCGTCCGGTGCCTCGACCGGTACCAAGGAAGCAGTTGAATTGCGCGATGGTGACAAGCAGCGCTATTTGGGCAAGGGTGTATTGAAAGCGGTCGAAAACGTGAACACCGAAATCGCTGAAGCCATCATCGGCTTGGATGCTTCTGAACAGGCATTCATCGATCAGACCATGATTGATCTGGATGGCACGGACAACAAGGGACGCTTGGGCGCTAATGCGATTCTCGCCGTGTCTATCGCGGTGGCGAAGGCGGCGGCAGAAGAATCCGGCTTGCCGCTGTATCGCTACTTTGGTGGTGCGGCACGCATGGAAATGCCGGTACCGATGATGAACGTGATCAACGGTGGAGCACATGCAACCGGCGGTTCCGATATGCAGGAATTCATGATCGTTCCGGTGGGAGCGCCCAGCTTCCGTGAAGCGCTGCGTTATGGTGCTGAAGTGTTCCACGCATTAAAGGCTGTGCTGCATCATCGCGGCCTGCCGACAACGGTCGGTGATGAAGGTGGATTTGCTCCGGCACTCGGTTCAAATGAGGCAGCGCTTAAGGTCATCGTGGAAGCAATTGAAGCGGCCGGCTATGTGCCCGGTGCGGATGTTGCGATCGCCATGGATCCCGCAGCTTCCGAGTTCTACAAAGATGGCAAATATCACCTGAAGGCGGATGGTCTGGTGTTGACCTCCGCGCAGATGGTTGATCTGTATGCAACCTGGGTGGATAAATACCCCATCGTCTCCATCGAGGACGGCATGAGTGAATTGGACTGGCCCGGTTGGAAGTCATTGACCGAACGCCTGGGCAAACAGATCCAGTTGGTAGGTGACGATGTATTTGTGACCAACACCAAGATTCTGCGTGAAGGAATCAAACAGGGTATCGCGAATTCGATTCTGATCAAGGTCAACCAGATCGGTACCTTGACCGAGACCTTCGCCGCTATCGAGATGGCCAAGCGCGCAGGCTACACCGCAGTGATGTCGCATCGTTCCGGTGAAACGGAAGATTCCACCATCGCCGATCTCGCGGTAGGAACCAACGTCATGCAAATCAAGACCGGCTCACTGTCGCGTTCCGACCGCATGGCAAAATATAACCAACTGCTACGCATCGAAGAAGACCTTGGGGATAGCGCCTCCTATCCCGGACGCGAGGCGTATTATCAATTGGGCTGATGCGTGTTGTCACGTATATCCTGCTGGCCCTTATCCTGCTGTTGCAATATCCGCTGTGGCTGGGTAAGGGCAGTTGGCTAAGGGTGTGGGACAACAACCGCCAGCTTGAAGCGCAAAAATCCGTCAATGAACAAACGCGCCAGCGCAATGCGCTGATCAATGCTGAAGTGCGTGATCTAAAGAATGGAACCGAAGCCTTGGAAGAGCGCGCGCGTAGCGAGCTCGGCATGGTCAAGCAGGGAGAGGTTTTCTTTCAGGTGATCGGCTGGGAGGATGCTGCAACTTCTTCCGTTGCAGCTCCACCCGCCAACAACCAACTCAAGTAATGACCGTAGGCTGATCCCGTCCAGTGCGCGTCTGCAATTCAGAGATGTGCAACGCGATTTGGATCAATTCTTTCAAAGCCACTTGCGCATCCAGATGGTGGCGCGACACATCCGCCTCGTATGCTTCCAGATACACGCGAAGTGTTGCTCCTTCAGTACCGGTACCGGACAGGCGGTACACGATGCGTGAACCATCGGTGAAGATGATACGGATGCCCTGACCTTTACTCACGCTGCCATCGACCGGATCGGTATAGCTGAAGTCATCGCAAGTCTTCACCGTGTATTTGCCGAACTGTGCTCCCGTCAATTTTCCGAAGCTGTCGCGCAGATGATTCATCACGCCGTTTGCGGCTTCCGTCGGCAAACCTTCGTAGTCGTAGCGCGAATAGAAGTTGCGGCCGTATGTTGCCCAATGCTCGCGCACGATACTTTCCACCGACTGCTTGCGCACGGCCAGGATGTTCAACCAGAACAGCACCGCCCAAAGTCCGTCTTTTTCGCGCACATGGTTGGAGCCGGTGCCGAAGCTTTCTTCACCGCATAACGTGACCTTGCCCGCATCCATCAGATTGCCGAAGAACTTCCAGCCGGTCGGCGTTTCGAAGCAGGGAATATTCAATGCCTGCGCCACGCGATCCACCGCGGCGCTGGTAGGCATCGACCTCGCAACGCCCGCCAATCCTTGCTTGTAGCCCGATACCCGAGTTGCATTTGCGGCGAGTAACGCAAGGCTGTCGGAAGGGGTGACGAAAAAGTGCTTGCCCAGGATCATGTTGCGGTCGCCATCACCATCCGATGCCGCTCCGAAATCGGGTGCATCCGCGCCATACAAAATATCCACCAGTTCGTGCGCGTAAGTCAGGTTGGGATCCGGGTGTCCGCCACCGAAATCTTCTAACGGCAGGCCATTCATCACGCTGCCCGCAGGTGCACCGAGGCGGGCTTCCAGAATGTCTTTGGCATAAGGACCGTTTACCGCGTGCATCGCATCGAACTTGATCCTGAAGCCACCTTTCAGCAACGCGCGGATCGCGGCAAAATCGAACAGTGACTCCATCAATTCTGCGTAGTCGCTCACCGCGTCGATCACCTTGACCTTCATTGTTCCCAAGGTGGTTTCGCCCAATTGGTCGAGCGCTACATCCGCCGCATCCAAGAGGTAATAACTGGAGATGGTCTTGCTCTTGGCGTAAATCGCGTCGGTCACTGTCTCTGTGGCCGGGCCGCCGTTGCTGCTGTTGTACTTGATGCCGAAATCACCGTCCGGTCCGCCCGGATTGTGGCTTGCAGAAAGGATGATGCCGCCATATGTTTTATATTTGCGGATTACACACGATGCCGCAGGCGTGGAAAGAATGCCGCCGCGTCCCACCAAAACCTCACTGAATCCGTTTGCTGCCGCCATTTTCAGGATGATCTGGATCGCCTCGCGGTTGTAATAACGGCCATCACCGCCCACCACCAGCGTTGCGCCCTTGGGTGCGCCTATGCTGTCGAAGATGCTTTGAACGAAGTTTTCAAGGTAGTGCTGTTGCTTGAAAGTCGGAACTTTTTTGCGCAAACCGGAAGTGCCCGGTTTTTGATCTGAAAAAGGTTGGGTGGTAACGCTGCGGATGCTCATCAATAAATCTCCCCTGGGTAGTGATCTTCGATTTTTTCCGGGCAAATCATACCATCGGCGAAGCACTAACAGCCACGGATTCTGCTGCTCGGGTTAAGCTTGCGCACTTTTTCCAGAACACAACATCCATGAGTCATCGCACTGCCCAACACATCCTCCGCGAAATATTCGGCTACGCGGAATTTCGCGGCGCACAACAGGCCATCGTCGAACATGTCGTGGCGGGCGGCGATGCGCTGGTACTTATGCCCACGGGTGGCGGCAAATCATTGTGCTATCAGATACCCGCTTTGATGCGCGTTGGCGTCGGCATTGTGGTGTCACCGTTGATCGCGTTGATGCAGGATCAAGTCGATGCACTTAAACAACTTGGCGTGCAGGCCGCCTTCCTCAACTCCAGCCTGGATGCTGCTGCGGCGCACGAGGTATCGCGGCAATTACTGCGCGGCGAGTTGAAGCTGCTGTATGTCGCACCGGAACGGCTGATGACCAAGGGATTTTTGGAGCTGTTAGATGGGTTGAGAGAGTGTTCCCCCTCCCTCAGTCCCTCCCCCGATGGGAGAGGGAAGTTA
>CAZRZH010000144.1:0-6441 GCA_964604485.1 uncultured Sideroxydans sp. | reverse complement strand
CTAGTTTCGGCGAGGTGTTGCAGACGTTGCCACCAACTGCAAATCCCCCCTAGCCCCCCTTTTTCAAAGTGGGGAACAGATTCTTTACCTTCCTCTAAGTTTGAGACATCCTCAACTTGTGCTCCCCCCTTTAGCAAAGGGGGACTGGGGGGGATTTGAGCGAGGCTCATCAAATCCGCATCACTGCACGCAAAGATCGGCGAACGTAACACTTGCGCCAACGCGAGATCAGCAAAGGGAGTGATGAGGAACATCAGCAGTGCTTGGATGTCCTCTGCTTCCAAAGTGTCGAGCAGTCCGCCCCGCCGCGAGCTGAGGAAAGGGATGTGTTTGGCGCGCAGTGCTTCTTCGTACACGGCAAGGTGAGTACGGCTGCGCACCAGCACCATGATGTCGCCGTAGGTGGCGCGGCGCAGTTTGCCATCGTCGTGCACCAACCAATTGCTGGCGATGGTTTGAAGTTGTTCGGCGAATTGTGCAGCTTCGATGTGGCGGGAGCCTTCTTCGGTTTCTTCTCTGGCGGTGGTAAGGGGATTGCGCAGTGATAGTTCTTGAGAGTGTTCCCCCACCCCGACCCCTCCCCCGGCGGGAGAGGGGCTTTTGGTAGCTTCGTTGTTAAGTTCGGAAGTGACCGCGAGTGGCAACACCCGCACATGCCCCGGCAATTCCTTTTGATGCGTTTGATGTTCGACGAACTCGAAGCCGTCCGGTTGTTCGCGGAACACGGCGTTCACGACATCGACGATAGGCTGTGCATTGCGACGCGTGAGGCTGTTGCCCAGCGTCGCGGCGGCAAAATTTTCCTGCAAATATTCGCGTGCCACACCGAACAACCGCGCATCGGCCCGGCGAAAACGGTAGATGGATTGTTTGGGGTCGCCCACGACGAACACGGTGGGTTGCGATTCCACCGCCACCGCCGCATCGAACCACGCGCGCAATATCTGCCATTGCAGCGGGTTGGTGTCCTGGAACTCGTCCAGCAACACGTGGCGATAGCGGCTATCGAGTTTGTATTGCAGGGTCTCGGCATGTTCACTCTGTTGCAACAAGCGGCACAGTTGCCATTCCAAATCGGGAAAATCCATCTGCTGCTTTAGCCCCTTGAGTGCCTGATAACGCTCAAGGAAAGCGACACCGCAATGCAGCACCGCTTCGTTCAGACGATAGGCTTGCTGCTCCGCGAGTGTGTCGCGCACCTCTTGCAAGCTGTTTTGCACAACGTCTCGCGTTCTCTCAAACAACACGGCATCCTGTTTAGTGGTTGCCTTGAGCGGACTTCCCTTGCGCGGGGTATCAGTCAAAGTAAAGAACAATGGCCAAATTTTGTTGAATCGCTCTTCAGGTTTTGTATCCGTCCATGCGCGCTCCAACTCGCTCGCTTTGCCTTGCTGTACCTCGGTACCGTTGCTCGCGAGTTGTCGCACGAAGGCGAAGAAGATTTCTTCGTTGTTGCCGCAGATTCCCCAATCGGCGATGGGATCGAATTCCAGATCGACAGCGAGGTGGTCGAGTAAATTCTTCAGCGCGAACTGAACGGCCTGTCCCCCACCCTCAGTCCCTCCCCCGGTGGGAGAGGGAAGCGTGTAAGCCCACCACTCGGCGCGTTTGCCGAGGAAGTTGAACAGCAGTTTGCGCGTGGTGAACAATCCGTATTCATCGAACAGCCACAACATGTGCTGCGCCTCAACACTCTCCGGTTGTTTGCGCATCTGCTCCAGTAATTCTTCCCACGCTTCTTCCTGTTGCGCACCCGCGCGTTCCAGCAGTGACATGCCCAACATCACATCCGCGTTGAGCGGCGCGCGCTGCATGACTTGCATGAACCAGCCATGGAAGGTGCTGATGGTGATAGCCGGTTGCGCCAACAATACTTCGCTGTAAAGACTACGGGCACGTTGCAGTTGCCCGTCGCTCAACACCGCGATCCCGCGCTCGGAGAAGAACGTGCGCACCCACAACTCATCTTTCATCGCCAGATCGCGCAACCATTCCTGCAAGCGCGCTTGCATCTCTTGCGCCGCTTTGCGCGTGAAGGTAATGGCAAGAATCTGCGAAGGCTGCGCACCGTCCAGCAACAAACGCACGATGCGCGACACCAAAAGCCAGGTTTTGCCGCTGCCGGCGCAGGCTTCGACGACGACGCTGCGGTGTGGATCGAGGGCGATGTGATTGCTCATAGATTCTCCCCCTCCCTCAGTCCCTCCCCCGATGGGAGAGGGAGGTTTAGCCCTTCTCCCCTCGGGGGAAGGGTTGGGAAGGGGGACACACTTCGAGTCCATTCCCCTTTCCGGCACACGCCCCTCACTTCGCAATGTTCACACACGGCATCGATGCCGTTCGCAGGCAACCCGGCTCCACCGCGAATCTGTTCCATCACAGCCACCAAACGTTCGACATTGAGCTGTGCCAACAGCGGCATATCTTCTTTGGGGACGACGCACTTCACTTTGCCATTCTCGATGCTGACGAAGGCGGCATCCGCCGCTTCATGCGCGTAGGCGTAACACGCAAGCTGCACGTCTTCGCCCGGTTCTTTTAATTTGTTGCGCAGGATGACCTCGCTCTGCGTCTTGTAATCCAGCACGCGTTTTTCTTCACCACGCACATCAAGACGGTCGATACGTCCGCGCAGGCGCACACCTTCCAACGGCCAATCGAATTGGCTTTCCGACTCGGCATAACGCCAGCCTTGCTCTTCGTTCTCAGTTTGCCATTCCAAATACGCGGGCAGGGACTTAAACCAGCGCGCCAGCCACGCGCGCGCGGCAAAATCCTGCGCCAGCAGGTCGGCAAATTCCTCGGTGCTAATGCGCCGCAAAGCGGCATCCAAAACTTGCCTGTCTTGTCCGCTCACCTGCGGATACGACTCGTGGAAACGTTGCAGAATTTTGTGCACGTGATCGCCATAGTCGCGTTTCTCGATGGCTTCCTGCACTTCGTCCAACTCGTTCAAACGCAAAATATGGCGTGCATAAAATTGATACGGACATGCAACCAGCGCGTTGTAGGCACTGATGGAAACACGCGTTGGTACAACATCCGGTGCAGCGCCCGGCGCGGGTTGCACTGCCTGCGGAAGTGTTACTTGATAGGCTTCTTCTGCCGCGAGGTAGGCATGAAGTAAATTTTCCGTTAGATCGTCACCATGTTGTTGTTCCTGTTCATCGCGCACCATTTGCAGGAACGGACTCAACAGCCGGGCTTCACCCTCCTGATCTTTCTGCCAGGTCACCAACACACAATCGTTCATGTCCAACAGTGCGAGCAAATCATCACGCTGGCGCGTGGCGTGGGTGGCGCGCGTGGACAAATTCAGACTGCCGCGCACCGCATCGTTGAACCAGCGTCCGCCGTTCATAACACTCGGCAGATGTTGCGCGTCACATCCCAGCAACAGCACGGCATCAAAAACACGCCAACGCGTCGCGGCCAGGTGAGTGAAACGCACCGTGCTGTCGATGCCGCTGTCGCGGTAGGTCTGAGTGTCCAGTTGCTGCGCCAACCAGCGCCGCCATTCGGCAAAACGGTAACGGCCTTTGTCGTTGGCCAGTTCTTGTTGCCAGGTTTCCACCGCGCGCAACAATTGCCGGCCGGCCTCATCCTGTT
Organism: uncultured Sideroxydans sp.; assembly: GCA_964604485.1. GTDB lineage: Bacteria > Pseudomonadota > Gammaproteobacteria > Burkholderiales > Gallionellaceae > Sideroxyarcus. Next base: position 2,832 of record CAZRZH010000144.1, on the reverse strand, counting down.
GCAAACCGCTGTCGATTCCCAACACTTGCAAACTTTCGCGCAGCGCGGAGAGCCATTGCGCCAGGGTGTGAAGCTTTTTCTGCTCCAGCAATGCGGCTGCCTGGCGCAGGCGGGCCAAGGGTTGATGCAACACCGTTTCGTGTTCGGCGAGCGTGCTGAATTTTTCCAGCCCGGCCACCACGCCTTGTTTGCGCAACAATTGTTCCAATTGGTAGACGGCCGACTTGCGTTCGCCCGCAGGCATGTCGAAAAAGATGAACGGCGACTTGAGCAGATCGAGCAAATCGTGGTGATAAAAATCGCTTTGCAATGCACTGAGCCAGCGATCCAACACCGTGCTCACCGACATCGTGGCAAACGTCCAGCCGGTCTCATCACTCACCAGAATCTGTGCGCGCTCCAGCAGGGCACGCAAACGCCGCGCCGCCACGCGGTCTTGCGCCACGATGGCGATGTCGCGTTTGCCCGCTTGCAGCCACAAGCGAACCTGCATCGCGGCGGCGCGCGCTTCTTGTTCGAGCGAAGTGGCGGCGAAGAAATGGAGTGCGCTCTCCCCCTTCCCAACCCTTCCCCCAGAGGGAGAAGGGCTTTGCTTCCCTCTCCCCTCGGGGGAGGGATTGAGGGAGGGGGAAATCTCTCTCATCTCGCGCAAATCAAAAACCTTCACCATCGCGCGCTGTTCATATTCTTCGAGGAATCGCTTCTCTACTGCCGCCCACTCGGAGGCCCTCAACACGTACAACGGGGACTGCACCTGTGTAGCCAGCTTGCCTAAGCGTTGTTGGTAGGCGCGTGCGGTATCCAGCTCGCTCCCGCTCTGCATGGCATGCCACAACTCGAACACCAACCGCGCTTCCAGTTGCAGTGTGCTGTTTTGTCTGGCCTGATAGGCCCGCTGAACTGCGGCTGCAAAAGTTTCCACATCGGCCGGCAAATCGCCCAGAGCGTGGGTGAGTTCGTCGAACAGACCGAGCAACTCCTGCGTCATGCCCCATAAATCGGCGTTCTCGAACCAGCGTTTCTCGCGCAACAACGGATACAGCAAGGCACTGCGTTGGCTATCACTCAGAACCGGCGTTTCAAGCGGGATGGTTTGCGCCCAGGCGTTGAGTGTCACCATGCGGGGAAGTAACAGCGCGGGGCGTTGCGCGACAGACATCAAGGCCTGCGACAAAGGTTGTGCGACGTGGAAATTGGGAAGGATGACAGTAACGCCGCGCAGATCGGGCAACGCGGCGGCGTGCGCGGACAGGATGTCCCGGGCGACGAAATCGAAGAGTTCTGCCGGTGTGCTCAAGACTCAAGCAGTCGTAATTTGTCTTTCACATCGCGCCAGGTGTCCGCATCTTCTGGTGCGGCTTTCTTTTGCACGATGACTTTCCACTGCTTGGACAATTCGGCGTTGAGCGCGATGAATTGGCGCTGATCGGCAGGCACGTCGTCCTCGGCATAAATCGCATTGGCCGGACATTCGGCCACACACAAGGTGCAGTCGATACACTCGTCCGGATTGATGACCAGAAAATTGGGCCCCTCGTGAAAGCAGTCCACCGGGCACACCTCCACACAGTCGGTGTATTTGCATTTGATGCAATTTTCAGTAACGACGTAGGCCATGATGCTTACACCGTCGCGTGCAACTTCAAACCCAGCGCCTTCACCACTTTCAACACGGTGGCGAATTCGGGATTGCCATCGCTGGAAAGCGCTTTATACAAACCTTCGCGGCTGATTCCCGCATCGCGCGCGACTTGGCTCATGCCTTTGGCGCGCGCGATATCGCCCAATGCGGCAGTGATGAGTGCGGGATCGTCTTCTTCCAGACAGGCTTCAAGATAGGCCGCCATGTCCGCTTCTGTTTTCAAGTGTTCGACCACGTCCCATTTGCGTAATTTGACTGTGCTCATATCGCCTCCTTCAGTTTGCGTGCCAGTTGCAGCGCGGTCTTAATGTCTTTCGCTTGTGTGGACTTATCACCGCCTGCCAGCAGGATGAATATCTCCTGCCCTCTCTGCACCCAATAGACCCGGTAGCCCGGCCCATGATGGATGCGCATTTCCGAAACACCCTCACCTACTGGCTCGCAATCGCCGAAGTTTCCCAGCTCAGCGCGACGCAAGCGGGCATTAATCCGCGCCCTGGCTTGCACATCGCGCAATGCGGAAAACCAGTTGCTGTAGGTGTCGGTTGCAATGAACTGATTCATGGTCGCATCGTAATCCATGGTTTACAAAACGACAAGGGCGCCAAGCGCCCTGTATTGCCCCGCATGTTCTGATGAATATTTATCTGTGGGCGATGCCGTGCAGCCATTGCCGGTAAAGTCGTTCGGCCACCTCATGCAGTGGCGGCAATTTGTCGCGCCTCTGCGCTTGCATGGTCTCTGCGCTTTGCACGGCAGGGCTGCCGAGGTTGGCGGCGATCTCGTCTGCGCCCACCCGGCACCAGTCTTCGATCATGTGTTCGGTCATCTCGACATGACACTGCAACGCCAGATGTTTGCCGATGGCATACGCCTGGTTTTCGCAATAGACACTTGAAAGCAGATGCGCGGAACCCGGTGGCAAGCTGAATGTTTCACCGTGCCAGTGGAAGGAATCGAAGTGGATGATGTCACCAAACCATTCACGCGCCACAGCGTTATCGCTAACCGCGACTTCGCCCCAGCCGATTTCTTTCACGGGATTTCTGTTCACTACCCCACCCAATGCCTTGCTGATGAGCTGCCCTCCCAGGCAATGGCCGAGCAGTGGAATGTCTTGGGCGTACGCATCACGGATGAGATCAAGCAGCGGCGCTATCCACGGCAGGTCGTCGTTGACGCTCATCGGC
>CAZRZH010000143.1:0-6459 GCA_964604485.1 uncultured Sideroxydans sp. | reverse complement strand
CGGCGTACGCCGCGAAGGCATCACGGAAGCGGCCGGGAATCTGCAACGCGCCGGCTTGATCAGTTACCGCCGTGGTCACATCACTGTACTTGATCGATCGGAATTGGAGTCGCACGTTTGTGAATGCTACAACGTCGTCAAGAAAGAATTCCATCGCTTGCTGAACAATGAAAACAATAGGCTGTAACTTTCCTCAACCAGACGCGATAAATCCCGGGAAAATTCTTGCTCTCTGCTTAAAACCCAATGTGTGATAGCGCACAGAGTGAAAAAGGCCTGATTACTATGATGCAACCAGGAAATGTAAATTCAGCCACAGACTCGATGTGGCCTACTCAGCGCCTTCATGAAGAATGATTTATTTGTTCAGGATGAGCGTATAACAATACAAGGTGTTGCTTCCACCTTCGGCCGCGCGATCCGCCAGATTCATTCGCGCAATCAATGAGGTCGCCCATGCCAAATATAATTCCCGACTCCTCCATTCTCAATCCCTCCGTTGGCGTGGCGAGCGTCATCACCGAAGTCGAGCGCCAGGAAGCATTACTTAAAACTGGCGCTTTGCAGAACGCAATACTTAGCAGCGCCAATTTCTCCAGCATCGCAACTGATGCGAAAGGTGTCATTCAGATATTCAATGTCGGTGCAGAACGCATGCTGGGCTATGTGGCCGCAGACGTGATTGACAAGATCACCCCGGCGGATATTTCCGACCCTCAAGAAGTGATCGCGCGTGCCAAGGCATTGAGCATCGAACTTGGAACCCAGATCAAACCTGGCTTCGAAGCATTGGTGTTCAAGGCCTCACGCGGCATTGAGGACATATACGAGCTTACCTATATCCGCAAAGACGGCAGTCGATTTCCTGCGATCGTGTCGGTCACGGCCCTGCGCGATGCGCAGAACGCCATCATCGGCTATCTGCTGATCGGCACGGACAACACCGCGCGTAAACAGGCGGAAGAGGCGTTACTCAAGGCAGGCGCACTGCAGAGAGCAATTTTCAACAGCGCCAATTTCTCCAGTATCGCCACTGACGCGAAGGGCGTCATTCAGATATTCAACGTCGGTGCCGAGCGCATGCTGGGTTACGCGGCCTCTGATGTGATGAACAAGATCACCCCGGCTGACATTTCCGATCCACAGGAAGTGATCGCACGTGCCAAAGCGTTGAGTGTCGAACTCGAAACCCAGATCACGCCGGGCTTCGAAGCCTTGGTGTTCAAGGCCTCACGCGGCATCGAGGACATCTACGAACTGACCTATATCCGCAAAGACGGCAGCCGCTTTCCTGCGGTGGTGTCAGTCACGGCGCTGCGCGATGCGCAAAATACGATCATCGGCTACCTGTTGATCGGTACAGATAACACTGCGCGCAAGCAGGTTGAAGCAGAACAGAAAGTTCTCGATCAGCGTCTGCGCGACCAGCAGTTCTACACCCGATCAATGATCGAATCCAACATCGACGCGCTGATAGCAACCGACCCCTCCGGCACCATCACTGACGTCAATAAACAGATGGAGGCACTCACCGGTTGCACGCGTGACGAACTGATCGGCGCACCGTTCAAGAATTATTTCACCGATACACAGCGGGCCGAGGCCGCTATCAAGCAGGTGCTGAGCGAAAAGAAAATCACCAACTACGAGTTGACCGCACGCGCCATGGACGGCAAGGAAACTGTGGTGTCCTACAATGCGACCACCTTCTACGACCGCGACAGGAGGCTGCAAGGCGTGTTCGCCGCTGCGCGCGATGTCACCGAACGCAAACGCCTGGATCATGTGCTGCAGGAAAAGAATGTCGAACTGGAACACGCCAAGTTCGTGGCAGAAAAAGCCAACCTCGCCAAATCGGATTTTCTTTCCAGCATGAGTCATGAGTTGCGATCCCCGCTCAATGCGATCCTCGGTTTTGCCCAGTTGATGGATTCAGGTTCGCCACTGCCCACGCCTACCCAAAAGGCCAGCATTGACCAGATCTTGCAGGCTGGCTGGTATCTGCTTGAGTTGATTAACGAGATCCTCGATCTCGCATTGATCGAGTCCGGCAAGCTTTCGCTGTCGCTTGAACCCATATCGTTGTCCGAAGTCATGCTCGATTGCCAAGCCATGATCGAACCGCAGGCACAAAAAAATGCCATCCGCATCAGTTTCCCTGAGTTCGATAGCCCTTGTTTTGTCCATGCCGACCGAACCCGGGTAAAGCAGGTACTCATCAATCTGCTTTCCAATTCGATCAAATACAACCGCACGGGTGGAACTGTCAAAGTGACGTGCAGTACGTGTTCCGCAGAACGCATACGTATCAGTGTGCATGATACTGGCGAGGGACTGTCCCCGGAAAAACTCGCGCAACTGTTCCAGCCTTTCAATCGTCTTGGACAAGAGGCCAGCGCCGAAGAAGGCACCGGCATTGGTCTGGTGGTATGCAAGCGTCTGATCGAATTGATGGGTGGCGAAATCGGCGTGGAAAGTACTATCGGCGTGGGCAGTGTATTCTGGATCGAACTCAAATTGGCGGTTGCACACCTTCTTGCAGCCGACGCAGATGAACCACTTGCTCCTGTTCAAGCGCTAATGAAACACGGGACAGCTCTGCGCACCCTGCTGTATGTAGAAGACAACCAGGCAAACATGCAGCTGGTCGAACAACTGATCGGGCGGCGTCCTGATATGCGTTTGTTGAAGGCGGGGAATGGCACAAGCGGAATTGCACTGGCGCGCATCCATCAACCGGAGGTGATCCTGATGGACATCAACCTGCCGGGCATCAGTGGCATTCAAGCGCTGAAAATCCTGCGCGAAGACCCCATCACGGATCACATCCCGGTGCTTGCCATCAGTGCCAATGCCATGCCGCGCGATATCCAGAAAGGTCTGGAAGCAGGATTTTTTCGCTATCTCACCAAGCCAATCAAGGTCAACGAGTTCATGATGGCGTTGGACATGGCGCTGGAATTCGCCGAAAAAGAATTGGCCAACGCAAGAAACCATCCTCCCCAGTGATGATAAGCCCAGCAGAAATTCTGAATTCCAGCATCCTGATCGTTGACGATCAGCAAGCCAATGTGCAGCTGCTGGAGAATATGTTGCGTGAGGCCGGCTATCAATACTTCACATCAACGATGGATCCATACACCGTCTGCGCGCTGCATCGCGCCAACCATTACGACCTGATTCTGCTCGACCTGCTGATGCCGGGCATGGATGGATTCCAGGTGATGGAAGGACTGAAGGATATCGAAACGGATAGCTACCCTCCCGTACTCGTGATCACGGCCCAACCGGATCACAAACTGCGCGCACTCACCGCCGGCGCCAAGGATTTCGTCAGCAAACCGTTTGATTTGATCGAAGTTAAAACACGTATTCATAACATGCTGGAAGTGCGCTTGTTGCACAAGAAATTGCACGACTACAACGACGTGTTGGAACAACGAGTGCGCGAAAGAACCGCCGATCTTCAGGCAAGCTATCTGGAAATCATTTTCACTTTGACGCGGGCTGCAGAATACAAAGATGAAGACACCGGCGCCCACGTGCGACGCATCAGCTATTACAGCCGCGATTTTGCCAGGGTACTCGGTATGGATGAAGCCTTCGTCGACATGATCTTTTTCGCGAGCCCGATGCACGACATAGGCAAGATAGGTATTCACGACCATGTCCTGCTCAAGCCGGGTGACTTCACTCCTGATGAGTGGAAAGTGATGAAGGAGCACGCGGCAATGGGCGCAAAGATTCTCGGCAACAGCAAGTCACCCTACCTTCAGATGGGTGCGGAGATCGCGCTCAATCACCACGAGCGTTGGGACGGCGGGGGTTATCCCAGTGGCAAGCTGGGTGAGGAAATTCCGTTGGCGGCACGCATCATGAATATCTGCGACATCTACGACGCGCTGCGCAGCAAGCGCCCCTACAAGCCTGCATTCGACCATCAGAAAACTGTTGATATCATCACACACGGTGATGGCCGTGTTCAGCCGGAGCATTTTGACCCGGTGATACTTGCCGCCTTCAAGCAGAATCACCCAATGTTCCGCGATATATTCGAGGCATACACGGAATAGACTTTATGGAACCTTTTAACTCGCGACGACTGATGAATTCATGATTGAGCTGGACATGCCAAGAGATCTATCGAAATGGCATGATAAACAAAACAAAACCGGACAAATACGATGATAAGCGAACAAGAAATTCTTAATGCCAATATTCTGATCGTGGACGATCAGCAATTTAATGTGCTGTTGCTGGAGCAAATTCTGCGTGATGCAGGCTTCGTTTCCATCACCGCCACCATGAATCCGTTCGAGGTCTGCGGGCTCCACCAAAAAAACCGCTACGACTTGATCCTGCTTGACCTGAAAATGCCCGGTATGGATGGATTCCAGGTGATGGAAGGTCTCAAAGCAATCGAAACGGATGGCTACCTGCCGGTACTCGTGATCACGGCCCAACCGGATCACAAACTGTGTGCGCTCGCCGCCGGTGCAAAAGATTTCATAGCAAAACCGTTTGATGTAGTCGAAGTTAAGACGCGCATACACAATATGCTGGAAGTGCGGCTGCTACATCGAAAACTCGCGAATTACAACAAGGTGCTGGAGCAGACAGTATTAGAACGTACCGCAGAATTACGTGCAAGTGAAGCACGATTTCGTCGTCTGACTGAGCTATCGTCCGACTGGTATTGGGAGCAAGACGAGAAGGGATATTTCACCAAGATTTTCGGTCCGGTGTTTGAAATGCTTGGAATTCAGATCGACGACGCGATGGTTCAAACAAGGAATGACCAAGGGTTGATCTGGAACGAGAACGAGCGAGAAATATTGGAGGAGAATTTAGCCTCCAGACGCCCCTTCCTGGACTTTGTCTACAGCAGGACCAAAGCAGATGGCTCAAGGCAATATTTAATGGTCAGCGGCGAACCGATGTTCGATCTTTCCGGCCGCTTTACAGGCTATCGTGGAATCGGTAAAGATGTAACTGAAACGATGCAACCCGGCTGAATCTTCGAAACGACAATAGGCAATTGCAGAATTTTAATCTTGCCCTCAACTTTTTATTTGAAGGACAAAGCCTGAATTTTGCACAAAAAGGGCACGAAGGACTGCAAGTGTTTGATAGAGTTGCGGTTACCAAGCCAACAGCTCGTACAACCCGAACAGCCTTCTGCTCATGCCGAATTCTACCCCAGCGCAACTCCGTTTTACCCCTTCCGCCGGTTTTACCATTCGCACTGATTTCGCCGGCGGCGGATTATCTTCCGACCTCGACCCATTGTTATTGCGGGGTGTCGATCAGCAAATCGGGCTAACTGCACGGCTGACCGCCGCCACGCCAGCTATGTTAAACACTCCTCCCGTGAGGTGATTACGCAACGCCTGTTCCAGATCGCCTCGGGCTACGAGGACGGCAATGCCTGTACTGAGCCTGTCGAAGTGACTGCCAGACACTGCGCCATGATCCGATGTTTCGGTTGGGTGCCGGACGCAAGCCCTTCGACGCAGATGAGGTGCTGGATTCCGGTTTCACGATCTCGCGCTTTGAACACGCCGCCACCCACAGCGATGTGTATCGCGCCAGCCGCGCGTTGGTGGAGCAGTACATCGCGGGCTTCGCCACGCCTCCCAAAGCGCTCGTGTACGATCTCGACCACTCCGAAGATCAGGTTCACGGCCAGCAACTGCTGGCTTTCTACAATCATCATTACCGCAGTACCTGTTACTTGCCTCTTTATCTTCGATGGCTTGAGTGGCGCCTTGGTCACGGCGGTACTCCGTCCCGGCAAGCGACCAACGGGTGCCGAGAATGCGATGATCTTTGGCCGGGTGTTGAAGCTGATTCGCCAGTGCTTTCCCGATACCCACATCCTGGTGCGCGGTGACGGGCAATTCAGTTCTGAACCGGTTGGCCGAACCCACTTTGCGGCAGGTACGTGCGCTGTATGCGCAGCGTCAGGCTTTCGGCGAACACAACCCGATCCGTTTGTATGAAGAATTTCAATATGCCGCAGGTTCCTGGCACAAGCCGTTCCGGGTGGTGCTCAAGGCGGAGGTGATAGCGTTGGGCGACAATCCGCGCTTTGTGGTGACTTCGATGCGCTTGCCCAAAGCGCAAGCCGTTTACGCGGAGCTGTACTGCGCACGCGGTCAGGCCGACCGCTTCGACAGGCTCAGGACAGGGAACTTCATCAAGCAGGTCAAATGCGATCTCGCATCCTCTCCGCTATTCTTCACGCCATGGCACGACCTTTAAGACTTGAGTTATCCGGCGGCGTCTACCACGTGACTTCACGGGGTGATGGGCGGGAGGATATTTACTTGTCTGACGCGGACAGGGCGGCTTGGCTGGAAATATTCGGGGCTGTTTGCGAACGCTTTAACTGGGTGTGTCATGCCTGGTGCCAGATGACGAATCATTACCACCTTCTGGTCGAAACGCCCGAAGCAA
>CAZRZH010000142.1:0-6461 GCA_964604485.1 uncultured Sideroxydans sp. | reverse complement strand
GGTGGACGCAAAGAACATTGCCGCTTTTGGATATTGTTTCGGTGGCACGGTGGTGTTGAACATGGCACGCATTGGCGAACCCCTGAAAGCGGCGGTGAGTTTTCATGGCGGATTGGGCACCGACACGCCGGCGAAAGCAGGCAAGGTCAAAGCACGCATGGCTTCATTCACCGGCGAGGACGATCCGTTCATTCCTGCCGCACAAGTAATTTCCTTCCGCCAGGAGATGGAAAATGCCGGGGTGTATTACATTGCAGTGACGTATTCCGGTGCCAAACATAGTTTCACCAATCCCGATGCCGACAAGTTCGGGCAAGAGTTCGAGTTGCCGCTGGCTTACAATCCTGCTGCCAACATGGCTTCGTGGAATGCGAGTTTGCAGTTCCTGGCTGACGCATTCAAAAAATAATAATTAGGTAGAGCCGCATGACTTTTGAAGTGTTATTGATTGCTGTAGGTCTGCTATTGCTGGGAGTGATGCTGGTGCTGCAATTCAAACAGCCCGCGCGTGCCGCGCAGTTGCTTGAGTTGCAGCATCGCGCCATGCTTTCCGATTTACATGATGGTTTGAACAAGCAAGGTGACAGGCTGATTGCGGCGCAGGCCGCTGAATCGGAGCGTTTGCGCACTGCAGTGAGTGAAGAGTTGCGCGCCACCCGGGATGCGATCAATGTGCTGCAAGCCAAGCAGGATGTATTGCGTAGCGAGATGCTGGCGCAGACGCTGGCCAAGCTGGCGGAGCAGGGGCGCGCCGATCAGGAGTTGATCCAGAATTCATTCCGCAATGCCACGCAACATCTGGCAAGCAGCATCGAGACTTTATCCAAAACGGTGGATGGTCGTCTGGAACAAATCGGCGGCAAGGTCAACGAGCGTCTGGACGAAGGCTTCAAAAAGACCAACGAGACTTTTGTCAGCGTGATGGCGCGTCTGGCGACCATCGACGAGGCGCAAAAGAAAATCGACGGTCTGACCACAAACATGGTGAGTTTGCAGGAATTGCTCGGCGACAAACGCTCGCGCGGCGCATTCGGCGAAGTGCAACTGGAAGGGCTGGTGCGCAACATCATGCCGCCGCAATCCTACGAGATGCAATACACCCTGCCCAACGGTAGCCGCGCCGACTGTGTGTTGAAACTGCCCGAGCCAACCGGCATGGTGGCGGTGGATTCAAAATTTCCGCTGGAAAACTATCACCGCATGTTCGACGCGGCGAGTCCCGCAGAGAAATCGCTGGCGGAGAAACAATTCAAAGCCGACATTAAAAAACATGTGGATGACATCGCAAGTAAATACATCATTGCCGAGGTGACATCGGACGGCGCGGTGATGTTCGTACCCGCAGAGGCCGTGTTCGCCGAGATCCACGCGCACCATCCAGACGTGGTGGACTACGCGATGCAACGCCGCGTGTGGGTTGTCTCACCCACCACGTTGATGGCGGTGTTGAACACGGCGCGCGCGGTGATGAAGGATGTGGAGACGCGCAAACAAGTGCATATCATCAAAGACGAGTTGGGCAAGCTGGGCCGTGAGTTCGGGCGTTTCGACGAGCGTATGAAAAAATTGGCAGACCACATCCGCCAGGCGCACGAGGACGCACAGGACGTTCATACCACCAGCCAGAAGATATCTAGGCGCTTCGTCAGCATCGAGCAAGTGGAACTGGAACATCCGACCGCTTTGGCGGATGTGGATTGAATAAATATAAAACCGTAGGGTGGGCACGATTTTGTGTCCATGCGCCCAGCATAGGATGTTTCCGCGTGGGCACAACGACGTGCCACCCCACCGTTCTAAATTATCCTATGGATTTTTTGGATTGAACCCATGACCCGGAAATTATGAAAATCGCCATCGCACAAATCAATTGCCTGCTCGGAGACCTGGCAGGCAACGCCGCGAAGATCGCCGAGTATGCGCAGCGCGCCAAAGAACAGGGGGCAGCGATTCTGCTGACACCCGAGATGAGTTTGTGCGGCTATCCGCCGGAAGACTTGTTGCTGCGCGAGGGCTTCTATCTGTCCTGTGAAGAGACTTTGCATGCGCTGGCACAGATGGCACGGGGAATCATCCTGATCGTTGGCCATCCGCATAAAGTCGGCAAGAATCATTACAACGCGGCGTCCGTGTTGCGCGATGGCAAGATAGCCGCCACCTACCACAAACATGAATTGCCCAATCACAGCGTGTTCGATGAAGTGCGTTATTTCGAACACGGCAGCAAACCCTGCGTGTTCGAATTGGACGGTGTGACATTCGGCATCAATATCTGTGCCGACATCTGGGAAGAATATGCCGCACAAAAAGCGCGTGATGCGGGAGCGGAAGTGCTGCTGGTGCTGAATGCGTCGCCGTATCATTTCGACAAACAGAGCACGCGCTACGAGACCATCCGTGATCGTATTGTCGAAACTGAACTGGCGGTCATTTATGCCAACCTGGTCGGCGGGCAGGACGAGTTGGTGTTTGACGGTGCATCCTTTGCGATGGATCAGGAAGGTTCGTTGACTCACCAGTTTCCAGCTTTCGAGGAAACACTCGGGATCGTCGAGATCAAAGACGGCGAGTTGATTCCAGGAACCTGCGCGGCTGTTGAAAAAGACGAGGACAGCATCTACCGCGCCCTGTGTGTCGGGGTGCGCGACTACATCGGCAAGAATCGTTTTCCGGGTGTCTTGCTGGGTATGTCGGGCGGCATCGATTCCGCATTGACGCTGGCGGTGGCGGTGGATGCCTTGGGCGCGGACAAAGTACGCGCGGTGATGATGCCGTCGCCGTACACCGCGCAAATGAGCATCGACGATTCACGCGAGATGGTGGGATTGCTTGGCGTGTCTTATGAAGAACTGGATATCCTGCCGGCGTTTACTGCCTTGTTGGACACTCTTGCGCCGTTGTTTAGCGGTTTGCCGACCGACACCACCGAAGAGAATTTGCAGGCGCGTATACGCGGAACCTTGCTCATGGCGCTGTCCAACAAAACCGGCTCGCTGGTGCTGACTACCGGCAACAAATCTGAGATGACGGTCGGTTATGCCACACTGTACGGCGACATGGCGGGCGGTTTTGCGGTGCTCAAAGATGTGAGCAAAACCTGGGTATACCGCTTGTCAAACTATCGCAACACGCTCGGGCGCGTTATCCCTGAACGTATTATCACGCGGCCGCCCAGCGCCGAATTGAGGCCGGACCAGACCGACCAGGACAGCCTGCCACCCTACGATATTCTTGATGCCATCATGGCGTGTTATGTCGAGCAGAACATGAACATCGCGCAAATCGTGGCGGAAGGTTACAGCGAGGCCGATGTTTTGCGCGTGGTCAAACTCATCCGCATCAACGAATACAAACGCCGCCAGGCACCGGTTGGTGTGCGTATTACCGACCGCAGTTTCGGTAAGGACTGGCGTTATCCCATCACCGTGTCTTACCAACAAGACTTCTAGAGAAGCATGCAGAACCCGGCTTTCATTGGCTATAATCGCGCTAACAATCACAGGGAGCAATCATGAAAAAAATCGAAGCCATCATCAAACCTTTCAAACTCGACGAAGTACGCGAAGCCCTGTCCGAACTGGGTGTCAGCGGCTTGACCGTGACCGAAGTCAAAGGCTTCGGACGCCAGAAAGGCCACACCGAGCTGTATCGCGGCGCGGAATATGTGGTGGATTTCCTGCCTAAGATCAAGGTGGAAGTGGTCGTCAGCGATGCCTTAATGGATACCGCGATCGAGTCCATCATCAAAGCGGCGCACACCGGCAAAATCGGCGACGGAAAGATATTCGTCAGCACGGTCGAACAAGTGATCCGTATCCGCACCGGCGAAACGGACGAAACCGCGCTTTAAACCACATCGCGCCGCCACCTTCAGCGTGTGGCGGCGCATCAATAAAGGGTAGCGGACGGTTTGAGCAACAAGGCCGGGGGGATTAACCCGGCACAGGATTCGCGGGGTGAATCATGTTCATGGGTGTTGAATCAAACCGTACCAACCGGAGTGCCCTCACCAAAATACGCTGCACCGACGGCCACATACCAAGTGCTGTCCGCAGATGAATTCCTTTAGAAAAAACCTGTTTTTTGACGCGTCAGCGCTCGATGATCGCCTGGTGGCAGAGCTGATCAATCGCATGAGTTTGATGCTCGAAAGTATGGTGCTGTCAATCGTGATATTGCCGCTGGCAGTAGTCATCGCTCTTTGGGGTCAGGTCGATCATAACCAGCTGCTTATCTGGTCGCTGCTTGAATTCACGTGGACGATTGATCGCTATTGGACAGCAAAGCGTTATCTCCGGCTCAAGCCACCCGCTGCACATGCGCGGCGTTGGGCGCTGCGATTTACCCTCAATGTATTGGCATCCGGCACGACATGGGGTGTGGCGTGCGCATGGTTTTTCGTAGAAGGATCTCTTCCTCATCAGATGCTGCTGATTTCGGTGGTGATGGGATTGGTTGCGGGCTCCCTATTCATCACTTCTTTCTGGCCACCCACCATGTATGCCTTTGCCACCCCGGCGATTAGTCTGGCGGCAGCGCGGGTTGCGGCAGAGGGAGAACTACCCTACGTGGTTTTGTCGGTAATGTTGCTGTTGTATTTGGTGATACTGTTTCAAATGGTGAAGCAGGCACACGTCATCAATATGGATGCCATCGCTTTGCGTTTTGAAAATCTGGATTTAATTGCCAATCTCCAGGCACAGAAGGAAAGCGCCGAATCTGCCAATGTCGCGAAGTCAAAATTTCTGGCGGCGGCCAGCCATGATTTACGCCAACCTTTGCATGCCTTGAGTCTTTTTGCTTCCGCATTGAAAGAGCGTATCAAATATCCGGAAGTGCGCATGCTGGTGGATAACATTCACCTGAGTGTTGCCGCCCTAGAAGATTTATTTAATGCATTGCTGGACGTATCCAGGCTGGATGCCGGGATTGTGTTACCCAAACTTCAGCACTTCCGGCTCAAAGGGCTGGCGGAAAGATTGAACGCGGAATTTGCAACACAAGCCTTGCATAAAGGGTTGCACTTCCAGCTTGAGGGGCCGGATGTCACTGTTTATTCCGATCCAACTTTGCTTGAGACCATGCTGCGCAATCTGCTCAGCAATGCAATACGCTTTACCGAAAGTGGCGAAATACGAGTGTTGTGGTCTGTCGAAGGGACGCAGGTGTTGATCGAGGTAAAAGATAGCGGGAATGGTATTCCCGCAGAGGACAGAGAAAAAATATTTCATGAATTCCTGCAACTCAATAATCCGGAGCGGGATCGCAACAAAGGTTTGGGCTTGGGTCTGTCCATCGTCAAACGACTCGCGGTTTTGCTGCAATGCACGATCACCGTGCAATCCACCGTGGGGTTAGGTTCAGTATTCCGGCTGGCTATTCCATTGGGGCATGTCGATTTGATCGCCAACCAGCGCACGCTTTCGGATCTGCTGACAGAGAATGAGCCGGGAATGTTGGTATTGGTCATTGATGACGAAGCGACCATTCGGGAAGCGATGAAGGCGCTGCTCGGAAATTGGGGGCACAAAGTGGTGGCGGCCGGTTCGTTAGCAGAAGCGTTGCAAGCGATTAAACAAGCGCCCAATGCCATTATTGCGGACTACCGTTTGAGGGAGGGGCGGACCGGTATCGAAGCTATCCAAAAGATACATCAAGTCTGGGGAAGTAATATATCTGCGCTGATCGTTACCGGAGATACGGCACCCGAACTCTTGCGTGAAACGCAAGCCAGCGGATTTGCCTTTATGCACAAGCCGGTGAGTCCGGCCAAGTTGAGAGCATTTTTACGTTCGGCCAACAG
Organism: uncultured Sideroxydans sp.; assembly: GCA_964604485.1. GTDB lineage: Bacteria > Pseudomonadota > Gammaproteobacteria > Burkholderiales > Gallionellaceae > Sideroxyarcus. The sequence goes on along the minus strand of CAZRZH010000142.1, from coordinate 658 downwards.
GCATGGCAGCTCGCCGCACTAGTCTACCAGGCCAAGCAATTTTGCTTTGGCGACCGCTTGCAGTCGGCTATCCACATTGAGTGCGCGGAATATCGCGGTGATATGACACTTGATTGTTGCATCCGATAAACTCAACAGACTGCCTATTTTTTTATTGGAATATCCGTGGTTCAACTGTTTCAATACATCAAGTTGTCTTGCCGTCAGGTTGCTTTGCGGTTGTTGGTTTTTGCTTGTTGCGTATGACATGAGCTGGGGTGGCAAATAGACCCCTCCGCTCAACACCAGTTGCAAAGCGCATAACATCACCTCCGCATGTTCCTGCTTGGGGATGAAGCCCATGGCGCCCGCCTTGATGACTTGTTGTATCTCCTCGTAGTTTTCGGTTCCCGATAGAACAACCACAGGAATCGTCTCGGCCTTGTCCAGTACTTCAGTCAGTCCGGGGTGATATTCTTGCCCGGGCATATGCAAATCAACCAGGGCGAGATCCGCATCCTGGTTTTCTGCCAATAACTTCAAGACTGTTTCATGGTTGTTCGCTTCCAGCACGGAGACGTCGTCGCCCAAGCGGGTGAGAAGTTGCTTCAGTCCTGCTCGAAACAATACAGTGGACCCATCCGTCAAGACAGAAATCAGTCTAGTTTAAGCTGGTGTA
>CAZRZH010000141.1:0-6545 GCA_964604485.1 uncultured Sideroxydans sp. | reverse complement strand
ACACCAGCTTAAACTAGACTGATTTCTGTCTTGACGGATGGGTCCACTGTAGAGCGCGACCGAAGTAACCGAATGGGCGCGCTGGCTGTTAAACCAAATCGCGCCCGGATGATGTTTGGAATTTTTCGAGTCGAAGCCTAGGCACATTGTTGTGCCACCCCACAAAACCACCTACCAAATCATGACTGCCATTCTCTACCGTTATCTGATGATTTTCGTGGCCTGCATCGCGTTGCTGGTTGGGTTGCAGGTTCCCAATTTCGTCGATCAGTATCAAAAGCGTGTGGATGCACATCTGCGCGAGGTGACGGTCAATCTGCAACCCTTCCTGGATGTCGCGACCAAATATTTCGGCGGCGACATAAACAAGCTCATCGAGTTGCATCGCAACAGTGCCGAGAAGCCGTTCCAGGAGGAAGGCGCGGCAATCGGAAAGATGGTTCAGCGCAAGTTGCGCTTCGAGGCCGATCTCGCCGCGTTGAATACCAATCTTTTCATGCGAACTTTGCATGTCGTTCTTCACGGTGACAAAGAGATTCTGGATGAAGCCATCCCGCAGTATTCCTATGCGGTTCCGCTCGATCAGGATGCACTGCTCTTCGGCGCGGCGTTCGCGCTTTTCTTGCTCTTATCGGTCGAATTGTTTTTCGCATTCGTGCGCTTTGCCAGCCCGAAGTTATTGCTAAAATTTCGCCCACTTTCCCCCAAAAAATCGCTATGAGTTTCTCCATCGACATCCGCGAAGCCGCCGGCGTGCGCACGTTGCATTTCGGCTCCAACTGGATTCAGGGCGCGATGCGTATCGCACGGCCGTGGAATCTGGAGCTTGAATACACCAAAGAGATGATGGCCAGTTTGCTGCTGCGCGATGATTCTCACTTTCCGCGCAAGGTGTTGCTCATCGGCCTCGGGGCCGCTTCGCTGACCAAATTTCTCTATCGCAATTTCCCCCGGGCGCATCTCACCATCGTGGAGATCGAGCCGCGTGTGGTGGCTGCCGCGCGTCAATTTTTCAAATTGCCGGAGGACGATAAACGCATCCACATGGTGATCGACGATGGCGCGAATTTTGTATTGGGGACGAACAAGAAATTCGATTTGATTTTGGTTGACGGCTTCAATAATCGCGCCCACCCCGGCGAGTTGAACACCCTTCCTTTCTATCAAGCCTGCCGTACCCGGCTCACCGATGCCGGTGTGATGGCGGTCAATCTGATCGGCTTGAGCCGCGGCGTGTTGGGCGGTTTCGCCCACATCAGCAAAGCGTTCGAAAATCGCGCGCTAATGTTTCCCTCGTGTGAAAGCGGCAACGTCATCGCCTTTGCCACGGCGGGTGACAATATCGAAATATCGCTGGACGACCTCAAGGCTCAAGCGATGAAATTAAAGGAAACATGCGGTCTTAATCTATTGCCGACGGTCAGCCGACTTGAACACGCGCAAACGTGTTCGGGCAACGTACTCACTTTGTAACCATTCTTTAACGGCGAATGGGGTGAATGCCGTTATAATCGCGCGCTGCAAGCAGGGGGAATTGAAGAAGCGAGAACGGTTCACCCAATCCATGCCCGAGCACCCATTTATTTATCTTGAAAGGTAGTCATCATGGCAACATCCAAAACCACCACCGCACCGGCAAAGAAACCCGCTACGACCGCCACCAAGGCAGCCGTCAAAGCGACTCCAAAAGCCACGGTAGAAAAGAAAGCCGCCGGTAGCAGCGCGACGACAGCCAAAGCCTCTACGGTGAAAAAAGCGGTTGAAACCGTAACCAAAGCACCCGCAAAAACGGCTGCCAAAACCGCAGAAAAAGTGGCCGCACCGAAAGCAGTCGCCCCCCAAGAGACCGCAGAAAAAGCGGCTGCACCGAAAAAAGCCGCTTCAACTGTGCAGAAATCTCCCGCCAAAAAAGCGTCGTCAACCCCTTCTGCCGAAGAACGCTACCGCATGGTTCAAGATGCCGCGTATTACCTAGCCGAAAAGAACGGCTTCAAAGGCGGTGCGATGAGTTATTGGGTCGCGGCAGAGGCCGAAATCGACGCATTCCTCTCCGGTAAATAATTTTGATTTGCCCGGCACTGGCGTGAACGTAAGTTCTCGTCAGTTTCCGGTCACACCGGATTCAACAGCGTAACGAACAAAAGGCAACGCCAGTTTTTCTGCACTGATCGCCGCGACGAGCTGATCCGCATTTGCGGCACTCAATACGAATTCCACCTGGACGGGCAACTCCCCTCCCAGTTCGATGAACGTCTCCTCATGCAAACGTCCATGCCGTCCGTATCCGGCAACTGCGCGAAACACCGACCCACCGGGAACGCCGATTTGCCTGGCTTTTTCAAGAATCCATTCGGATAATTGTTTCCCGTTATGGCGATGTTTCTCGGACAGATAAAATTTCAAATAGACGTTGCCCATGTCGGTCTCCCTACTGCTGCATCCATTTAATGGTCTGTATCCCCAGAACCGTCATCAACAATGAACCGCCCAGATGGGCCGCAATGATGACCGAGCCCCAAGCGTATTGACCGCGCATCAGCAACGTCACCGTCTCAGCCGAGAACGTGGAAAAAGTGGTGAGTCCGCCAAGGAATCCGGTGATGATTAACAAGCGCCATTCGGGTGAAATTCCCGGATGTTGCATGAAAAAGGCGACAGCCATTCCGACCAGATAACCGCCCACAAGATTGGCCGTGAGCGTCCCCAGCGGCAGTTCAGGCAGCGCCGGATTGAGCCACAAGCCCAAGCCCCAGCGTAACCACGCACCAAAAGCAGCACCCAGTCCAACAGCGATGAAAGCATAAAAAGTCATGTGGGTGATTTTAGCAGGCACTCAATCGGGCGGGGTTATGCCGCGTAATTTGAAGCAGCGCATATTGGGCGAACCGTCCAATTCATATTCATTGAACTCACGGCATGGCGTGGGACGGTTCTCATAGATGGAACAGGAAACTTCTTGCCCCACTTCGCCGCGCAAGGCGACACAGCGCGGTGGATAGTTGTTGGTACCCTTCATGCACAACAATTGTTGATGTACTTGCTCTGTGAATTCCCGGGGCACGAAACCGCCCGCTGCCGCGTTGGATTCCCCGCGATAGAAAGAAACACGGTAGTGGGTACAACAGGCACCACAAGTCAAACAGGGATTGGCAGATTGATGCGTTGAGTCCGGCGTGTTCACAAAGACATTCCCACCCTACACAACTTCACCCCACAGGTCGTGTTCGTCCGAATCGGTGATCCTCACGGTAACGAACTCGCCGACTTCCAATTCTGCGCCGTCGATATAGACCAGCCCGTCAATCTCCGGAGCATCGGCTGCACTGCGTGCGACGCTGCCGTTTTCGTCCACGTCATCCACCAGAACCTGTATCGTTTTGCCCACTTTTTTCGCCAATTTTTCGGCGCTGATTTCTTCCTGTAGATACATCAAGCGGGCGAGGCGATCTTCCTGCACATCCGGATCGATATGATCCGGCAACGCGTTTGCTTCAGCGCCCTCCACCGGTGAATATTTGAAGGCTCCGACGCGATCCAGCTGCGCCACTTCGATAAAGTCGAGCAACTCTTCAAACTCTTCCTCCGTCTCGCCGGGAAAGCCAACGATGAAGGTACTGCGCAAGACGATGTCCGGGCACACGCTGCGCCAGGCTTGAATGCGCTTGAGCACGTTCTCGCTGCTGGCAGGCCGGCGCATCAATTTCAGGATGCGTTCGTTGGCATGCTGAAATGGGATGTCGAGATAAGGAAGTATCTTGCCCTCCGCCATCAGCGGGATGACTTCGTCCACACTCGGATAGGGATAAACATAATGTAGCCGAGTCCATACGCCGAGGCTGCCCAAGGCCCCCGCCAAATCCGTCATACGCGTCTTGAGCGGCTTACCGCCCCAGAAACCGGTGCGATATTTCACGTCGACTCCGTAGGCCGACGTGTCCTGCGAGATGACCAACAATTCTTTGACACCCGACTCGACCAACTTCTCCGCCTCCAACATCACATCGCCCACCGGACGACTGACCAGATCGCCACGCAGGCTGGGGATGATGCAGAACGTACAACGATGGTTGCAACCTTCGGAGATCTTCAAATACGCAAAATGTTGCGGCGTAAGGCGCACTCCCTGCGGCGGCACAAGATCGGTGTAGGGGTCGTGCAATCGCGGCAGGTATTGATGCACGGCGTTCATCACGGCGTCGGTTTCATGCGGGCCAGTCACGGCGAGCACCTTGGGATGCGTCTGCTGCACGATGTCACCCTTCGCCCCCAAGCATCCGGTAACGATCACTTTGCCGTTCTCCTGCAACGCTTCGCCGATGGCCTCCAGCGATTCCGCCACCGCGCTGTCGATAAAACCGCAGGTGTTGACCACCACCAGATCAGCCTCCTGATAACTCGGGGTGATCTCGTAACCTTCGGCGCGCATGCGCGTAAGAATGTGCTCTGAATCTACCGTTGCCTTGGGGCAACCGAGCGAGACGAAACCGATTTTGGGAGAAGCTTTACTCATGAAAATTTCCTCTGTTCATTGATACCTGAAAAACATTTAGCCCGTCATACCGGCGTAGGCCGGTATCCAGATGATTAAATATTTCCCGCGTAAGTGGGACAACAAGACTTTGTCTGCTTCGCAGAGTATTTTTATGACTGGATACCGGCCTGCGCCGGTATGACGAATTTTATTCAAGTGGAATAATAGGCTCACACCCTAACCCCGCTCCAACACCTGATCCGCAAGCGAACGCGGGTCTTCGAGCGGCTCAAGATGCGTGGTCAGGTGGCTGTAAGGCACTGCGTTTCGGATATCCAGTTCAATCAATTCCAGTTGGTCGTGTCCGCGTTGAACCGACCAATCACCCGGCACCAACACGTGCAAGGTGATGAATGCCTGTCTGCCCGCCTGACGGGTACGCAACGCATGAAAGTCCAATCCTTGGGCGCGATATTTTTCCAGAATTAATTCGATGGATTTGATTTGCGCTTCGGGAAGCGCTTCATCCATCAGGCCCGAGGTGGAACGTTGCAGCAGATGCCACCCCGTCCACACGATGTTCACCGCCACCAGCAAGGCGATCAACGGATCCAGCCACAGCCAGCCGCTCAGCCATACCAACCCGACTCCGATGATGACACCGACCGAAGTCCACACATCGGTCATCAGATGTTTGGCATCCGCTTCAAGTGTGATCGAATTGTAAGCGCGCCCGGCTTGCATCAATTCGCGTGCGGCAAACAGATTAATGAGCGACGCAGCAACCGAGACCAAGAGGCCGACACCCACCGCCTCAATCTCTTGCGGATGCAAGAACCGGTCAATTGCAGCATAAGCAATGCTGACCGCCGCGAGCAAAATGAGGAAACCCTCGAACGCACTGGAAAAATATTCCGCTTTGCCGTGACCGTAGGCATGGCGCTCGTCCGCAGGGGTTGCCGCCAGAGTTAACATTGCCAAAGCCATCAACGCACCGGCAAGATTGACGAACGATTCGAGTGCATCCGACAACAGCCCGACCGAGCCGGTGAGCCACCACGCAATCCCTTTGAGAAAAATGGTGGCGAGTGCAGCCGCAATGGAAAGCCAAGCGTAACGTTTTAATCTATCCGAAGGCATACCACTACTAGCGCACTTTCCCCAGCAACACGGCCACACCCGTGAAGAGTGTAAATCGTGGCGAGACACTACTGATCCCAGCCGAAAGTCCGGCATCAATAACCAACCTGGAACTCCATTCATAACTGGCGGCCAGCAGCCACTGATTCAGCGACGTGGTGCCGCGACGCACCGATCCTGACAGCTCTGCCATCACACCCAGCTTTTCATCAATTGGCCTGAACACGGTACCCGACCAGCCGTATTGGTAGGCACTCTTAGTCGCTACCGCCTCCCCGATTTTCGTGACATTAAAATTAATGTCCAAGGAATGGCCGGAAAAAGCATCACTGTAGATACCGTTCAGCACCCAGTCGTATTCTCCGCTCCCCAACCCCGTGCTTGCGGTAGGCGCTTTGAATCCGTATTCGCACCCGATCGCGGTATCCGCGTTCTCATCCAAAACCGCTCTGTGCTTCAACAAAATGGTCGTGTCGCCGTGGCCGGACAGTCGTGTGCCATTGGCCATAACTTGGGATACATAACCGTCACCACCCAGCAGCACACCAAAATCCGGTGTGAGGGCAAATTTGACCAAATACGGCAGTGTGGATTGGCGCGAACCATCTCGTTCATGTTGCACCGCGAAGCCTTTTTCTATCTCAAGCCAACCCGGTTCCGAAAGTGCGGCGGAATTGCTGACCGTCGGGCGATAGGGAGTGACTTTTGCGTCCAGTGCAAGACACGGCATGGACACGTTAAGTGCCACCAAGGCGACACCGCCAATGACCGATTTTTGCATCCGATTCCTCAAAAAGGCTTCGTCACTTGACATTGCTACCCCATCACCAAACTGACCAGCGCGATGGTGGCAATGCCGGAACAGATCAGCAACACCTGCTGCACGGTATCGCGCATCTGCGTGCGTTTGTGCAGCCCCGGAATCAGATCGGCG
>CAZRZH010000140.1:0-6744 GCA_964604485.1 uncultured Sideroxydans sp. | reverse complement strand
CTCGCGCTCAACATAAACGCGCTGACTATGTGCTGTTCCACAAACCCAACATGCCTATTGCTGTCATCGAGGCGAAAGATGCTAATCACTCCATCGGTGACGGAATGCAGCAAGGCCTGGGCTATGCCGAAATGCTGCAAGTGCCGTTTGTCTTCAGCAGTAACGGGGAGGGCTTTCTCTTCCATAACAAGATCGCCACTGACGGCATCATCGAGCGCGAAATTGGTCTGCTTGAATTTCCCAGTGCCGAAACGCTGTGGCAATTATGGGCAACCCATCTTGGCCTGAATAAGACACAGAGCGAACTGGTCACTCAGGATTACTACAGCGACGGTAGCGACAAATCACCACGCTACTACCAACTGTTGGCAATCAACAAAACCATAGAAGCGATTACCCAAGGGAAGAACCGAATCCTGCTAGTTATGGCCACGGGTACTGGCAAAACTTACACCTCTTTTCAGATCATCTGGCGACTATGGAAGTCGAAGGCCAAGAAGCGCATCTTGTTTTTAGCTGACCGCAACATTCTGGTAGATCAAACCATGACCAACGACTTCAAGCCGTTTGGCTCGGCCATGACCAAGATTCAAAAACGGCAGGCCAATAAGTCGTATGAGATTTACCTGTCGCTTTATCAGGCTGTCACCGGCACTGAAGAAGAGCAAAACATCTACAAGCAATTCAGCCCCGAATTCTTCGACCTGATTGTGATTGATGAGTGTCACCGTGGCAGTGCCGCTGCTGATTCTGCATGGCGTGCAATTCTCGAATACTTCTCTGCCGCCACACAAATTGGCCTGACCGCCACTCCAAAGGAAACGAAAGAAGTTTCCAATATTGATTACTTCGGCGATCCGATCTACACCTACTCACTCAGGCAGGGCATCGACGACGGCTTTCTTGCGCCTTACAAAGTGGTGCGTATCGACCTCGATAAAGACCTCGCCGGATGGCGGCCTGATAAAGGCATGGTCGACAAGTACGGTAATGAGATTGAAGATCGTATCTACAACCAGAAGGATTTCGACAAGACGCTGGTGCTGGAAAAACGCACTCAGCTTGTCGCCAAGAAGATTAGCGACTTTCTCAAACAGACCAACCGCTTCGACAAGACCATCGTCTTCTGCGACAACATCGACCACGCCGAGCGGATGCGTCAGGCGCTGGTGAATGAGAATGCCGATCTCGTCGCTCAAAATCACAAATACATTATGCGCATCACCGGCGACAATGAAGAAGGCAAGGCGGAGCTGGATAACTTCATCTTCCCCGAGAGCAAGTATCCCGTCATTGCTACCACCTCCAAATTGATGACCACTGGCGTGGATGCGCAGACCTGCAAGCTGATTGTGCTCGACCAGCGCATCCAGTCGATGACCGAGTTCAAGCAAATCATTGGTCGTGGCACGCGCATCAATGAAGATTACGACAAGTATTACTTCACCATCATCGACTTCAAAAAAGCCACCGAACTATTCGCCGATCCTGATTTTGATGGCGATCCGGTGCAAATCTACGAACCCACTGGTGATGAATCTCCAGTTCCGCCCGACTCGATAGAAGACACAAATTCTGATGGCATCACCTATTCGCCTGCTGATCAAAACCCTGAGTGGACAGGCGTATCCGAGCCGGGTGCAGATGAAGAAGGTTCCAAGGTACGCCGTTATGTTGTCGCCAACGTCGAAGTGAGAGTTGCGTCAGAGCGCGTGCAATACTTTGATGCAAACGGCAAGCTGATTACCGAATCACTGAAGGACTACACTCGCAAAACGCTGGCGAAGGAATTCAGTTCACTGGATGATTTTCTGCTCCGCTGGAGCAGTGCCGATAAAAAGCAGGCGGTGATCGAAGCGCTGGCCAACGAGGGCGTTTTCTTTGAGGCGTTGGCCGAAGAGATTGGCCGCGACTGCGATCCCTTCGATTTAGTCTGCCATGTAGCATGGGATATGCCTCCCCTTACTCGTAGAGCGCGCGCCGAGCAGGTTAAGAAGCGCGATTACTTCACCCGCTATGGCGTGCAAGCCCAGCGCGTGCTGCAAGCTCTGCTGGACAAGTATGCCGACGAAGGCGTGGGGCCGATAGAGGAGACGCAAATTCTCACCATCTCCCCCTTCACCCAGTTTGGTACGCCCATCGAAATTATCCGCAGCTTTGGCGGGCTGGATCAATATCAGCAAGCCGTGCATGAACTAGAACAAGCGCTTTATTGCGCATGACAAAAATAGAATAGAGATAGAACCATGTCCATCGGCACACTCATAAAAACCACTCAAGATATCATGCGCAAGGATGTCGGCGTTGATGGTGACGCGCAACGTATCAGCCAGATCGTCTGGCTGCTGTTCCTGAAAATCTTCGACGACAAAGAACAAGAATGGCAACTCACCGTTCCCGGCTACAAGTCGCCGCTACCAAACCGTTTCCGCTGGAGTAGTTGGGCGAAAAATCCCGAGGGGGACACTGGCACGGACTTGATCGACTTCGTCAATAACGAACTATTTCCGTCGCTCAAACAATTAGCAACCAAGGCGGGCGTATCGCCGCATGGCAGAGTTGTCGGCTCAGTGTTCGAGGATGCCTACAACTACATGAAGTCCGGCACCCTGCTGCGTCAGGTCATTAACAGCATTGAGGATGATGTCGATTTCAACTCCTCGACCGACCGCCACCTGTTCAACGACATCTACGAAAAGATACTTGCCGACCTGCAATCCGCAGGCAATGCGGGCGAGTACTACACCCCGCGCGCCGTCACGCAATTTATGGTGGATATTCTCAATCCGCAACTGGGCGAGAGTGTGCTCGATCCCGCTTGCGGCACAGGCGGCTTCCTCACTTGCACCATCGACCACCTCAAGGCACAGATCAAAACTGCCGAGCAACACAACATCCTGCAAGCCAGCATTCACGGCGTAGAGAAAAAGCCGCTGCCGCACATGCTCGCCATGACCAACCTCATGCTGCATGGCATTGATGTGCCGAGCAACATCCGCCACGACAACACCCTGAGCCGCCCGCTCAAAGACTATGGCCCCAAAGACCGGGTGGACATCATCATCACCAACCCGCCCTTCGGCGGCATGGAAGAAGACGGTATCGAAAACAACTTCCCGCGCAAATACCAGACACGGGAAACTGCCGACCTGTTTATGGCGCTCATCATGCACCTGCTCAAACACGATACCGGGCGCGCTGCCGTGGTGTTGCCAGATGGCTTCCTGTTTGGCGAAGGCACCAAAACCAACCTCAAGCGCGAGCTGCTGGAAGAGTTCAACCTGCATACCATCGTGCGTTTGCCTAAGGGCGTGTTCGCGCCCTACACCAGCATCAACACCAACGTGCTGTTCTTTGAGAAAGGTGCGCCGACACAGGATGTCTGGTTCTTCGAGCATCCCTACCCGGAAGGCTACAAGTCATACTCACGCGGCAAACCGCTCACTATCGCCGAATTTGATCTGGAGAAAAAATGGTGGGGAGGCGCGCAGCGCAAAGGCCGCAAGGTAACGGAGCAGGCATGGAAAGTGTCGGTTAAGGACATCGCTGCACGCAACTACAACCTCGACTGCAAAAATCCGCATCAAGTGGAAATCAAACACCGCGACCCCGCCGAGCTGATGCGGGAATATCAGGAGATTACGCTCCGACTCACCGCAGCGCAGCAGGCGCTGAAACAAGAGTTGATGGCGGCGCTGGGCGGCAGGTCATGACGGAATCACACCGCATCGAATACAAGCGGGAACTTAGCGACAGCCTCGAAAAAGAGGTCGTCGCCTTCCTCAACGGGAAAGACGGAGGCATTCTTTATATCGGCTTGGATGACCAAGGCCAAGTGATCGGTCTGCCCGACTGCGATGCGGTGCAACTGGCCATTAAAGATCGCCTCAAAAACAACATCCAGCCTTCCATCATGGGCTTGTTTGAAATCATCCACGAGCAGCGCGACCGGCAAGACATCGTCCGCGTCACGGTGGCGGGGGGCATCGAAAAACCCTACTACCTCAAAAAATTCGGCATGACCGAAAAGGGCTGTTTCCTGCGCGTGGGCAGTGCCGCAGAGCCCATGCCACAGGAAATGATCGAGTCGCTTTACGGCAGGCGCGTGCGCAACACCATCGGCAGAATGGAGTCGCCCCGTAATGATCTGAGTTTTGAACAGCTTCGCATCTACTACGAAACACGGGGGCTACATTTAAACGATTCGTTTATGAAAACCCTGGAGCTGCTCACACCCGAGGGCAAACCCAATTACGCCGCTTATTTGCTGGCGGATGAAAATGGCGTGTCCGTTCAAGTCGCCAAATACACCGACACCACTCGAATGCACTTGGTCGAAAATCGTGACTATGGCCGCTGCTCGCTGGTCACGGCGTTGAAAGCCGTTCTCGATCGCGTCAATGTAGAAAACACCATCTTCACCAAAATCGGTTACCCGCTGCGCCAAGAACGGGAAATGATCAATTCCATTGCCATGCGCGAAGCGGTGATTAACGCCATTGTCCATAACGACTACTCATACGGAGCTGTGCCGAAAATCGAATTTTTCTCGGATCGGGTTGAAGTGACCGCCATGGGTGGTTTGCCTTACGGGCTGGAAGCCGAAGATTTTTTCAACGGCGGGTCTATCCCGCGCAACAAAGAAATCATGCGCATCTTTCGCGATTTGGAAATCGTTGAGCATTTGGGATCAGGCATATTGCGTATCGTGCAGGCCTACAGCAAAGACGTTTTTGAGATTCGCAAAAGCTTCATTCGCGTGACATTGCCGTATGCCCAGCCAATAGAGGAAGCCGCGCCAACCAGTTTGGTGACCGGGTTGGCAGATGGGTTGGCAGATGGGTTGGTAGATGGGTTGGTAGAAAGCCAGCGTCAAATTTTGTTACTGATCGCCGAGAATCCGCGTATCTCAAAACGGGAAATGGCGGAACGCATCGGCATCAGCACCACCGCCATTGATAAAAACATCGCCACGTTGAAAAACAAAAACTACCTGCGGCGAGTTGGCCAGGACAAAAGCGGCTACTGGGAAGTGCTGAAGGGAAAGATATGAACAAGAACGCAGCAGTTATTCGAAATTTTCGAATAACTGCATCTTTAGAGCTACAAGGGCGAGCGCAATGAATGACGCAGTTCGCGATTCGCTCGAACGCCATTTCGACACTGCCTTTGCCGCACCGGACGGCATCAAAAAACTGCGCGAACTCATCCTCACGCTGGCGATGCAGGGCAAACTGGTGGCGCAAGACCCCAACGACCCGCCTGCCCGCCAACTGCTGAAAGAGATCGAGGCCGAAAAAAACGGTTGGTGAAAGAAGGCAAAATCAAAGCGCCCAAACCGCTGCCGGAGATTAAGCCGGGGGAAGTACCGTATGCGCTGCCGCAGGGTTGGGAGTGGGTGAGGCTGGGCGAAATCGGAGTTTGGAAATCAGGCTCTACGCCCAGTAGAACAAACAGTAAATATTATGGTGGCAATATCCCATGGGTAAAGTCTGGCGAGGTAAAGCAAGGCAGAATTACGCAGACTGAAGAATCGATTACTGAGCTTGCTCTGGCTGAATGCTCGTTATCATTAAATCCAAAAGGCTCAGTATTGGTTGCCATGTATGGTGCAAACATTGGCGAAGTTGGAATTTTGGATATAGAAGCGACAACCAATCAGGCAGTATGTGCTTGCAATACTTATACGGCATTTGATGAACAGTATTTATTAAACCTTATTGCCTCGTTGAAGCAGTATTTCATTTCTCAAGGCGCAGGCGCTGCACAGCCAAACATTTCTCGGGAAAAAATTGTTGCGACTCTTTTTCCACTTCCGCCACTCCCTGATCAACGCCGCATCGTCGCCAAGATCGACCAACTCATGGCACGTTGTGACGAGCTAGAAAAGCTGCGCGACGAGCGGGAGCAAAAGCGCCGCAGCAGCCACACCGCCGCGCTCAAGCAACTGCTGGATGCCTCGTCGTCGTCCCCGCGCAGGCGGGGACCCAGTGATTTAAATGATCTGGATTCCCGCCTACGCGGGAATGACGGCAGCTTCGCCGATGCTTGGAAGTTCATCACCCAACACTTCGGCGAACTCTACATCGTCAAAGAAAACGTCACCGAACTGCGCAAAGCCATCCTGCAACTCGCCGTCATGGGCAAACTCGTCCCGCAAAATCCCAACGACCCACCTGCAAGCCAACTGCTGAAGGAAATCGAAGCCGAGAAAAAACGGCTGGTGAAAGAAGGCAAAATACGGGGCACGCGAAGCCGCGAAGACGCGAAGGAGATCCAGCCGGAAGAAATGTCCTATGCACTGCCGCAGGGGTGGGAGTGGGTGAGGCTAAGCACAGTCTTTAATACGACTAGCGGCAACACATTCGATGCTGCGCTGGAAAAAGAAGTAGGTGCTTTCGCTTACATAAAAGTTGGTGATATGAACCTTGCCGGCAACGAACTACTCATCACTACCTCATCAAGGTTCATTGACCCAGACGAGAAAATGAGCCGTTCGCTCATACCAACGGGCAGCATCATTTTCCCGAAGCGAGGAGGCGCGATAGCCACGAATAAAAAACGAATAGTGGGCAATCCAATTTTTGTCGATCTGAACACAATGGCGATTACTCCCAAACAAGGTGTAGAAACTGAATACGCATATCTGTGGTTATTAACGATTGACTTGGCTTCTTTGAACACAGGAACTAGATAGTGTCGTCACGAGAATGTAAAAAGCAGGCATAATTGAGCCTTCGTTAC
>CAZRZH010000139.1:0-7047 GCA_964604485.1 uncultured Sideroxydans sp. | reverse complement strand
CCGATGTGACCAGAGCTAAGGCTTGCTGTGCAGGTTCTGATGTTTCGTGCTCTGTCATCTTGTCTCCCATGGGGTGGAACAAAGTGGGCTAACGTAAACTAGACACCAAAAGTGTCTGACAATCTGGAGTCGAATGTCGTTTAATCTGGCTGTGCATTGGTAACCTCTGACAACGCGAGACTGAATGCTGCGCTAAAAACGCTTCAAGAACAATATGCCAAACGGCCTAATTGTGCCTTGCGTTTAGTTTTGCGTTCAGCGGCTCGCTTGTGGCTCCGGCCGCCCGCGTTGCGGGCTTAACTTCGCTGTGCGAAGTTAGCCTGCGCCGCAAGCGCGCAAACTTATGCTACCGGCGTTCCTTTTTCATCGCGGTGGCAGCTTCACGTTTCGCGTCTTTTTCCTTTTCTGTTGCGCGCTTGTCATGCTGTTTTTTCCCCTTGGCCAGGCCGATTTCAAGTTTGACGCGGCCGCCCTTGTAGTGCATGTCGAGCGGCATCAGGGTGTAGCCGGCGCGCTGCACCTTGCCGATGATCTTGTCGATCTCCGACTTGTGCAGCAATAGCTTGCGGGTGCGCACCGGATCCGGGTGGATATGCGTGGAAGCATTCAGCAACGGGCTGATGTGCGAGCCGAACAGGTAGAGCGCACCGTCTTTTACGGTGACGTAGGCTTCCTTGAGTTGCGCCCGCCCGGCGCGGATGGCCTTGACTTCCCAGCCTTCCAGCATGATGCCGGCCTCGTATTTTTCCTCGATGAAGTAATCGTGGAAGGCTTTTTTGTTCTGGATGATGCTCATGATTCCAATCCAATTTCTTCGGTGAAACGGCGTTGATTTCCTCGCTCACTCCTAGTCGTGCTATCAGCACTGCCCGCCTCGTTCGCTCGTCATCGCCTTGTTTGACCTTCGAAATAGAATTGGAAGTAGGTGAGTTTTGCGGTGTGTTCGGCTATTCTACCAGCCTTTGGTTTTTCGACTTCAGACTGGCAATGGCGTTAGTAGAGAAAACGGTACTGGTTCCGTACAGCGCGGAACAGATGTTCAACCTCGTGGATCGCGTGGAGGAATATCCGAATTTCCTGCCGTGGTGCGGCGGGTCGAGTGTTTCCGAGCTGGATGGTACGACGGTGCATGCCACGGTGCACATCGATTATCACCACATCAAGCAGCATTTCACCACCGAGAACGTGCGCACGCCGCCGCATCAGATCGACATAACTTTGCAGCACGGGCCGTTTCAGCATCTGGACGGTCATTGGCGGTTCATCCCGTTGAGCGATTCAGCCTGCAAGATAGAATTTCGCCTGCATTATGAGTTTTCCAGCAGGCTGCTGGAGAAACTGGTCGGGCCGGTGTTCCATTACATTGCCAACAGTTTTGTGGATGCTTTCATCCACCGTGCAGAAAAGGTTTATACGAACACATGAGCGGCAAGATCAATATCGAAGTGGTATATGCCCTGCCCGACGAGCAAGCGCTGTTCAGGCAATCCGTGCCGGAAGGTGCAACGGTTGCGGAAGCCATCAGGCTTTGCGGCATACTTGAAAGATATCCCGGGATCGACCTGACTGCCAACAAGCTGGGTATTTTCGGCAAGCTGAGCAAGACCGATGCCGTGCTGCGCGACAAGGATCGCATCGAAATCTACCGTCCGCTGATCGCCGACCCAAAGGAGGTGCGCCGCAAGCGTGCCGAGGAGGGGAAGGCCATGAAAAAGGGCGGCGGCGATGTATGATTTTAGAAACAGAAATTCCAGCCACAGAGGCCACAGAGTACACAGAGATGAAGCCAAACTCGCCAGGTTTTTCTCTGTGAACTCTGTGTTCTCTGTGGCAAATTGCTGGGAAAGCCAATGCTAGATTACGACCTGCATTGCCATTCCAGCATTTCCGACGGCACACTCACCCCGGCCGAATTGGTGCATCGCGCCGCCGAGCGCGGCGTGAAGGTGCTGGCGTTGACCGATCACGATGACGTGGATGGGCTGGATGAGGCGCGCACTGCTGCCGCACAGCACGGCATGACCTTCATCAACGGCGTGGAAATTTCCGTGACGTGGCGCACCCATACTGTGCATATCGTCGGCTTGGGCATCGATCCCGGATATCCGCCGCTGGCGGAAGGGTTGCGCGGTGTGCGCAGCGGGCGCGGCGAGCGCGCCAGGAAAATGGCCGATGAACTGGCAAAGATTGGCATCGGCGGCGTACTGCAAGGCGCGTATCGCTATGCGGGAAACCCCAACATGATCGGCCGCACCCACTTTGCGCGCCACTTGGTCGAAGCCGGCCATTGCAAGGACGTGAAGAGCGTGTTCAGCCGTTATCTGGTGAAGGGCAAGCCGGGTTATGTGCCGCACCAATGGGCGGCGCTGGCGGATGTGGTGAACTGGGTGCGCGGTAGCGGCGGAGTGGCGGTGCTGGCGCACCCCGGACGCTATATGGTTGGGCGCATCAGTATGGGTAAAACAACCATGCATGAGTTGCTTGCCGAGTTTGTCGCGTGCGGTGGGCAGGCGATCGAGGTGGTGAGCGGCAGCCACACGCCGGAGCAGTATGCCGAGTTCGCGCGTTATGCCGGGGAATTCAATTTATTGTGTTCCTGCGGCTCGGATTTTCATGGCCCGGACGAGAGTTACCGGGATATGGGGCGGCTGCCCGACTTTCCGCTGGGTTGCACGCCGGTGTGGCAGCTCTGGGAAACAACACATCCCAGCCGCCCAAACCCCTCCCGGCCTCCCCTTGTCAGGGGAGGAGCTGAGAGCTAACCATGGCGCAGTTTTTTACCATCCATCCGGACAACCCCAATCCGCGCTTGATTCACCAAGCGGCGGCAATGCTGCGCGATGGTGGCATCGTGGTCTATCCCACCGATTCCTGCTACGCGCTGGGCTGCCATCTGGACGACAAGGATGCCGTAATGCGCATCCGCCAGATTCGCCAGTTGGACGAACAGCATCACCTGACCCTGATGTGCCGCGACCTGTCGGAAATCTCGTGCTATGCGCGCGTGGACAACAGCAAATTCCGCTTGTTGAAAAGCAATACACCGGGCAGCTACACCTTTATTCTGGAGGCGACCAAGGAGGTGCCGAAACGCTTGCAGCATCCCAAACGCAGCACCATCGGCATCCGTATTCCCGATCATCCGGTGGCATTGGCGCTGCTGGAAGAGCTGGGTGAGCCGATGTCGAGCTCCACGCTGATATTGCCGGATGAAGAATGGCCGCTGAATGATGCCGAACGGATTCGCGAATTGCTGGAAAAGAAAGTCGAGCTGGTGATTGACGGTGGCGCGGTAGGTGTGGACTTCACCACAGTGATCGACCTGACCGGCGACGCGCCGGTGTTGATCAGAAAAGGGAAGGGCAGTGTCGCACCTTTCGGGATCGAGGAATAATGCAGATCGACCAGCTAATTCAAACCATCTCCCTCGCCGCGATCCCGATCCTGTTCGCCATCACGCTGCACGAGGCGGCGCACGGCTATGTGGCGCGCCATTTCGGTGACATGACCGCGTATCAGCAGGGGCGCATCAGCCTGAATCCATTGCGCCACATCGATCCGGTCGGCACGGTGCTGTTTCCGCTGCTAACCCTGTGGCTGGGGGGCATCCTGTTCGGCTGGGCCAAGCCGGTGCCGGTCAACTTCGCCGCATTGCGCCGTCCCAAGCAGGATATGCTGTGGGTGGCGATTGCCGGGCCGGCCTCAAATCTGGCAATGGCGCTTGGCTGGGCATTTTTCTATAAAATGGCGGGGTTATTTCCAGGCAATTATTTTGCCGAGCCGTTGTTGGGCATGGCCGAATGGGGGATTAAAATCAACGTCGTGCTGATGGTGCTGAATTTGTTGCCGTTGCCGCCGCTGGATGGCGGGCGCGTCGCGGTCAGCCTGCTGCCGCATCGCCAGGCGTTCCAGTTGGCGAGGATCGAGCCGTACGGCATGTTCATCCTGATCTTTCTGGCGATCACACCGGTGTTAAGTTTGATACTCTCGCCGCTGGTGAACCTGATGTTTAAATTTATTTCGTTTTTATTTAGGCTTTAAAAAACTATGTTTGCTGATCGAGTCTTATCGGGAATGCGTCCCACCGGAAGTTTGCATCTGGGGCATTACCACGGGGTGCTGAAGAATTGGGTGCAGATGCAACACGAATACGAATGCCTGTTCTTCGTGGCCGACTGGCACGCGCTGACCACGCATTACGACACGCCGCAAATCATCGAACAGAACGTGTGGGACATGGTGGTGGACTGGCTGGCGGCGGGAGTCGATCCTGCGCAAGCCACGCTGTTCATCCAGTCGCGGGTGCCGGAGCACGCCGAGCTGCACTTGCTGCTGTCGATGATTACGCCGCTGGGCTGGCTGGAGCGCGTGCCGACCTACAAGGATCAGCAGGAAAAACTCTCCGAGAAAGACTTGAGCACCTACGGCTTCCTCGGCTACCCGCTGCTGCAAAGCGCGGACATCCTGATTTACCGCGCTACCCAGGTGCCGGTAGGCGAGGATCAGGTGCCGCATATTGAATTCACCCGCGAGATTGCGCGCCGCTTCAATCATATCTACGGACGCGAACCCGGCTTTGAGGAAAAGGCCGAAGCGGCAGTCAAGAAACTCGGCGGGAAAAAGGCCAAGCTGTACACTGAACTGCGCACCCGTTTTCAGGAGCAGGGCGACGATGAGGCATTGGAATCCGCCAAATCCTTGCTGGATGAGCAACAGAGCCTGAGCCACGGCGACCGCGAACGCCTGTTCGGCTACCTGGAAGGCGGCGGCAAGATGATCCTGTCCGAGCCGCGCGCCATGCTCACCGCCGCCTCGAAAATGCCCGGGCTGGACGGGCAGAAGATGTCCAAGTCCTACGATAACACCATCACGCTGCGCGAAGACGAGGCCAGCGTCAGCAAGAAAATCCGCACCATGCCGACCGACCCGGCGCGCATCCGCCGCACCGATGCCGGCGACCCGGACAAATGCCCGGTATGGCAGTTGCATCTGGTGTATTCCAGCGAACAAACCAAACAGTGGGTCATACAGGGTTGCAAGAGCGCCGGCATCGGCTGCATCGAATGCAAACAGCCGGTGATCGACGCGGTGCTGGCAGAGCAGCGCCCGATGCGCGAACGCGCGCAGCTGTATCTGGACGACCCGGCGCTGGTGCGCAACATCATCGCCGACGGCTGCGAAAAGGCGCGCAAACTGGCCTCCGAGACGATGCGCGATGTGCGCGAGGCGATGGGGCTGGGTTATACTTGAACGCATCTTACGGAGGGCAGGGATATGAATTACCAATTTACCGCAGTCATTGAGCGCGAGGGGGATGGGTATGCTGCGCTTTGCCCCGAACTGGATGTCGCCAGCCAAGGCGATACCGTTGATCAAGCACGCAGCAATCTGCGCGAGGCGATCGAATTATTCCTGGAATGCGCCGCACCGGAAGAAATTAACGGACGCTTGCATAATGAAATTTATGTCACGCGCCTAGAGGTTGCGGTTGCCTAAACTGGCCGTACTTTCCGGCAGGGCAGTGTGCGCGATCCTTGCGCTGCACGGTTTTGCGGAAGTAAGGCAACGCGGCAGCCATGTTGTGATGCAGAGAAAACTCGACACCACCACGATTACCGTGCCTGTTCCCATTCATGCCGAGATTCGCATCGGCACTTTGCTTTCCATCATTCGCCAATCCGGTGTTCCACGCACGGAGTTTGAGCGATGAGCAACGTGCAGCCCCTGCTTTATCCGGTAGTACGCATCCACGGCGAGCCGCTGCTGGAATTGCCGCAGGATTTATATATTCCGCCGGACGCGCTGGAGCTGGTGCTGGAGAACTTCCAGGGGCCGCTGGACTTGTTGCTGTACCTGATACGCAAGCACAATCTCGATGTGCTGGACATTCCGATGGCGGAATTGACCCGGCAATACATGGCCTACATCGAGACGATGCAGCAGCACCGCCTGGAACTGGCGGCAGAGTATCTGTTGATGGCGGCAGTGCTGATCGAAATCAAGTCGCGCATGTTGCTGCCGCGCCCGCCCAAGGCAAGCGAGGAGGAGAGCGGCGAGGATCCGCGCGCCGAACTGATGCGCCGCCTGCTGGAATACGAGCAGATGAAACTGGCCGCGCAACAGCTCAACGAATTGCCGCAAGCAAGTCGCGATTTCGAGATCGTGCAAGTGCTGATCGAACACACCGTGAAAGAACGCCTGCCGCAAGTCAGCGTGGAAGACTTGCGCCATGCCTGGCTGGGGTTGCTGGCGCGCGCCAAGTTGAACACGCATCACAAGGTGCGCCGCGAGCAGCTTTCAGTGCGCGAGCAGATGGCGCATGTGCTACGCTGCTTGCGGGGTGGCGAGTACGTCGCATTCGACAAGTTGTTTGACGTGGAAAGCGGCGTGGCGAAGCTGGTCGTCACTTTCATTGCCATCCTTGAACTGGCCAAAGAATATCTGGTGGAAATCCAGCAAAGTGAAACATTGGGGAGCATCTATGTCAGAACAAGCCGAGCCATTACCGCAGAGTGAAGTGCCGCCGTCCGTGGAAACCGGATCCGTCCCGGATGAAAACGCAATCTGCACGGATTTGTTCGGCGGAAAAATGGACACAGAGCAGTTCAAGCATGTGCTTGAAGCTGCGTTGCTGACCGCCACGGAACCGTTGCAGGTTTCGGAGTTGAAGAAACTCAGTGATGTGTCGCTGGACAACCACCAGATGGAGATGTTGCTCGAAGAACTCGCGCAGAACTGGCAGGGGCGCGGCGTGGAACTGACTTGCGTGGCCAGTGGCTGGCGGTTCCGCGCCAAACCGGAAATGCAGCAACACCTGGATCGGCTCAACCCGCAAAAACCGCCGCGCTACTCGCGCGCCGTGCTGGAAACGCTCGCTATCATCGCCTACCACCAGCCGGTTACACGCGGCGACATTGAGGAAATACGCGGCGTGGCGGTCTCTCCGCAAATCCTTAAAACGCTGGAAGCGCGCGGCTGGGTGGAAGTGATCGGCACGCGCGACACACCGGGTAAACCGGAACTGTTCGCCACCACCGGGCAGATGCT
>CAZRZH010000138.1:0-7111 GCA_964604485.1 uncultured Sideroxydans sp. | reverse complement strand
GTGTTGACACGTTCATTCCCAACCAACCTCACCGCGATGATGTTCAGCTACAGCGTGAAACCTTCGTTCACGGTGGAGAACGAGAAAGAAGTAACACGGCCGCCGAGCGTTGATTTTGCTGCACCGAAAGCAACGCCCGCCCGGTAAATGACCATGACTTGGGGGCGATATTTTTTGCTTGTGTTGCTGCTGTGTGGCACTGCACAAGCAGAAGTTGCCGTTCCCAAACTCACCCAGCGTGTCACCGATCTGACGGCCACTCTGGATACGTCGCAAATTCAGGCGTTGGATACGCGACTGGCCGCGTTTGAAGCCGCCAAGGGGGCACAGGTGGTGGTGCTGATTCTGCCAACTACCCAACCGGAAGGCATCGAACAATTCGCCATCCGTGTCGCCGATGTGTGGAAATTGGGGCGTAAAGGCGTGGACGACGGAGTGTTGCTGCTCGTCGCCAAAGATGACCGGAAATTGCGCATTGAAGTCGGCTACGGTTTGGAAGGTGCGCTGACCGATGCCGCTGCCAAGCGCATCGTGGCCGAGATCATTTCGCCGGCATTTAAACGTGGCGAGTTTTATGCCGGGATTGATGCGGGAGTTTCGGCAATTCTCGGGGTGGTGGAAGGCGAACCCCTGCCGCAACCGACACAGCGTTCAGCGCAGGGTGGTTCGGCTGAAACGGATAGTTTTTCGCAAATGTTGGGCATCGGTTTTGTGATTTTTATGCTGGGGAATATCCTGCTGCGGCAATTGTTCGGCCGCCTTTCCAGCGGCCTACTGGTGGGCGCGGCGATTGGTGTTTTGGTATGGTTCACCTTGCTGTCGCTGGCTTGGGCCGCTGTGGCCGGACTCGCGGTGTTCGTCCTCTCTTTGTTTTTCGGTGCGGGGGGCGGAAGTTCGAGTTCGCTATCACCGATGGGTTGGGGTGGGGGCGGAAACGGAAACTGGGGAGGTGGAAGCAGTGGCGGCTTTGGTGGTGGCGGCGCATCGGGAGACTGGTAAATGAATATCAAACGCATCTTCAAACATCTTTCGATCAGCCACGCCACAGTGCGCAGGATATTTCCACGGGCAGTCATGAACCGCATCGAACAAACCATCGTTGAGGTGGAACGCACTCACGCCGGACAAATTCGTTTCGCCGTAGAAGATGCGCTCGACCTCAAACCTTTGCTTGCCGGACAAACTGCCCGCGCCAGAGCGATCGAAGTGTTTTCCAATTTGCATGTATGGGATACCGAACATAACAACGGAGTGCTGATCTATTTGTTGATGGCAGATCGCGATGTCGAGATCGTCGCCGATCGCGGCGTTCATTCCAAACTGGGACAAGCCACTTGGGAGGCGGTATGCAAAGAAATGGAAGCCGCGTTTCGTCAGGGTCAATTCGAACAGGGGGTGACCGACGGCATTCGCAGAGTAGGCAATCATCTGGCGCAACACTATCCGCACGCCGACAGCAAGAGCAATGAACTGCCGGATAGGCCCGTTGTGATCTGAGCGCACCGTGGCCATCGAAACCGAACTTAAGTTGCACATCACCCCGGAGAACCTGGCCAGACTCAAGCGCCACCCTTTTCTGCGCAGTCTTTCTTGCAGTCGCGCGCGCACTCTAAAACTCTATAGCATCTATTACGACACGGACGATTTGTCACTGCGCAATCACGCGATGGCGCTGCGCCTGCGACGGGTAGGTAGACAATTTGTGCAAACCTTGAAAGGCGGCGGACAAGTCAGCGCCGGATTGCACCAGCGCAACGAATGGGAGACACCGGTAACCACCGAGCAGTTGGATTTCGATGCGCTCAAAGCCTGCGGCGGTCTGTTGCCACACGGTGTGTCCGGCCGTTTGCAACCTGTATTCATCACCGATTTTTCGCGCAACGTGCGCACCCTCGATTACGGGGGAGCACAAATCGAGATGTGTATGGATAGCGGGGAGATACGCGCGGGACAATCAAGCTGTCCGATTTCGGAGCTTGAGTTGGAACTCAAATCCGGCGAACCGAAGCAACTCTTCAAACTGGCGTTGGCTTTGCTCGACATTGTGCCGCTGCAAGTGGAGCACACCAGCAAAGCGGCCTATGGCTACCTGCTGTTTACAGCCTCCAATCCTTCGGCGAGCAAAGGCCGTTTTCCGCCACTGCATAAAACACAAACCATCACCGCTGTGCTGCAGGGTCTGATCGGTTCCTGTTTGGGACATGTGCAGTCAAATGTGCCGGGCGCCTTGCTGAAACTGGATGAGGAATATTTGCATCAGGTACGTGTTGGATTGCGCCGTTTGCGTGTGGTGCTGTCCATCGCACTGCGTTACCAAGCCGATGATGAACTGCTCGAACTGCGCCGCCAAGTGGCCGAGTTGTGTGTGGATTTGGGGCGCTCGCGCGAATGGGATGTATTTGTCACGCAGACCCTGGCCGCTGTCTGCACACGTTTGCCGGAACATGCCGGTCTGCGTGAAGTGTTAAGACTCAGCGAACGGGCGCGCAAAAAGCAACATACCGGAATGGAAAGCAGTCTGGCCTCGCAAGGTTTTCAGCGCCTGCTGCTGCGTTTCGGGGCTTGGATGCAACGGGATGTTGCGGGGGATGCTGCAATTTCGTTGCAACAGTTCGCCACTAAAATTTTAAAGCGGCGCCACAAACAGGTTCTCAAACACGGCAAACAATTGGCGGGCGAAAATGCCGCACAGCTGCATGTTTTGCGGATTTCGTGCAAGAAATTGCGCTACAGCATTGAAATGCTTGGCTCGTTGTTTGCCGAAAGCAAGAGCAAAAGCTACGAGGAAGCGCTGGCCGAATTACAGGAAATTCTGGGTGTTCTGAACGACATCTCCGTTGCACATCGCCTGCTGAACGGGTTGGATAATGGCGCACGTCACGATACACTCACACTCGTACGCGGTTGGATAGAACATGACTTTTCAATGCGCGTCGCGGAGTTCGACAAAGCCTGGAAAAGATTCGTAGCCCAACAGGGATTTTGGGGGCGGTGAAAAGCCGCAAATGTCTTCGGGAATTTCAAAAAATGAAAACCAAAAAAGGCGAAAGCAGATGAGCAAGAAAAATCCGACCTTGCGTGTACCCGTTACGCAAGGCCTAAAAGACATTTACGCGATGGACATGCATTTGCCCTACGAAGCGGCCTGTGGCGGTTATTTCAGCGTCACGGCATTTGGTCGTCTTGCGGTGGCACTTTCTGTTGTGCGCACTGCACTGGCACAAAAAAATACCCAAATCCCCAATGCCGTCGAGATTTTGGACGGCGCCATCATTACCCTCACCGCTGTGCGCAAAAGGGGGGACGCAACCGACGTGTGGGAGATCACCGAAGCAGAGCGCCCCAGCGTATTGGCGGGGATCGAAGTGGCCGAAGAATGTATCGGCGTGCTGGATGTTGCACTGCTTGCCAACACGGCGGCGCGATTGTTCGATCAGGTGTAGAACACGGGTGGCACGCGATTCGTGCTTCTGCTTTATTCGGAACAGGCTGGTTGATCCCCGACTCAACCTGTTGCACAAGTTACGATAGTTGAGAGAAATGCCAGTCAGCTTCTCCGATTTCTACAACAGCCTAGCTTCCGACCCCGCCAAGCGCGGCAAGCAGTTCGAACACTTCGTCAAATGGTTCTTGCAGAACGATCCCGAGTGGCAAACCCAAGTCGATCAAGTTTGGTTATGGGCTGAATGGCCGCATCGCTGGGGTGCAGACTGCGGGGTTGACCTAGTGTTCCGCCATAAAAACGGCGACCACTGGGCAGTGCAATCCAAGTGCTACTCACCCGACTACGACATCACCAAACACGATGTTGATAAATTTCTCAGCGAATCCAACCGGCCAAGCATTCAGCATCGCCTGCTCATTGCCACCACCGACCGTATTGGCAACAATGCCAAACAAGTCTGCGACGCACAAGACAAACCCGTCATCCGTTTTCTGCTGTCCGATTTTGAAAAGTCCGCACTGGAATATCCGGCAACTTTCAACGAACTGCCACAAGCCAAATGCAAACCCCGCCCCGAACCGAAAGAACACCAACTCGAAGCAATTGAAGCGGTAGTAGAGGGACTGAAAACAGCCGACCGTGGTCAGCTCATTATGGCCTGCGGCACTGGCAAGACTTACACGACGCTTTGGATCAAAGAAAGATTGTTGATTCGGCAAGAGTTAAACGAGAGAGCCGTTCGTGCTGAGCCTGTCGAAGCACAAGAATCCAACTACACTTCGACAAGCTCAGTGCGAACGGATTCTCGGGTAAATAATGCGGCGTCAATCGGCGCAACTCGAACGCTGGTGTTGCTGCCATCGCTTGGCCTGCTGGCGCAAACCCTGCGCGAATGGACATTCGCCGCGACCACCTCGTTTGAAGTGTTGTGCGTTTGCTCCGACCAAACTGTGGGCAGCAAAGGCAACGACGAAGCCATCCACAGCGTGGCCGATCTGGCCTTTCCCGTCACCTCCGATGCCGAAGAAGTAAAACGTTTCCTCAGTGGCGACGGTAACCGCGTGGTTTTCGCAACCTACCAATCCTCTGCCGTCATTGCCGCCGCCCAAGCCGATCCGGCCATTCCCACCTTTGATCTGGCCGTGGCGGACGAAGCCCACCGTTGCGCGGGCAAGGTCGGCAGCGACTTCACCGCCATCCTCGACAACATACAGATACGCAGCACCAAGCGCCTGTTCGCCACCGCCACTCCGCGCACCTATTCCAGCACCGTGCATAAAGCCGCCGCAGATCGCGGCGTTGAAGTCGTCGGCATGGACAACGCCACCCTGTTTGGCGATGTGCTGCATGCCCTGCCATTCGGCAAAGCCATTGAGCGCAAATTACTCACCGACTACCGCGTCGTCATCATCGGCGTGGACGACCCCACCATCGCGCAATGGATAGACAAGCGCGAACTGGTCAGCCTTTCACCCCTTCTCCCGCAGGCGGGAGAAGGCTGGGATGAGGGGCGTGAACACAATGCGCATCAGCAACCGAAGGCGATAAATACGTCCCGTGAAACCGACAGCGAATCCCTCGCCGCCCAAATCGGCTTGCTCAAAGCCATCAAAGACTACGATCTCAAGCGCATCATCAGCTTCCACAGTCGCGTCAAACGGGCGGAAGATTTCACCACCGACATGCAAAACACCCTGCAGTGGATCAGCGACGAACACCGCCCAAGTGGCATCCTGCGCACGGATTTTGTGAGCGGCAACATGCCCGCCAACAAACGCAAAATCAAACTCGACCAACTCAAAGCTTTGAGTGCAGACGAACGCGGCGTGTTGAGCAATGCACGCTGCTTGTCCGAAGGCGTGGATGTGCCGTCGCTCGACGGCGTGGCGTTCATTGATCCGCGCAGCAGCCAAGTGGACATCATCCAAGCCGTGGGTCGCGCCATTCGCCTGAGTCCGGACAAGAAGGTCGGCACGATTGTATTGCCGGTGTTCATCAAATCTGGCGAAGATGCGGCAAGCACCATCGAGGCGAGCAACTTCAAACCGATCTGGGATGTGCTGAATGCGTTGAAAGCGCACGACGATGTGCTGGCGTGTGAACTCGACCAAATTAGAACTGACATGGGCAGGCAGACGGGCAAAGGCGTAAGCGCGGAGAGCTTGCGCAAGATCACAATCGATTTGCCGGCCACGGTGAGTGCGGATTTCGGCGGTGCGTTGCGCACGTACCTGGTGGAACAAGTGACTGCGTCTTGGAATTTCTGGTTTGGTTTGTTGGAGGTGTTTGTAGTGAGGGAGGGGCATTGCCTAATACCTGCGTTATTCAAAACAGAAGAAGGATATCGAATCGGTAGTTGGGTAAATACCCAACGAACTACAAAAGACAAAATTTCACTCGAGCGCAAAGCACGGCTGGAAACATTGTCAGGTTGGAGTTGGGATGTAATCGCAGAGCAGTGGGAAAAAGGATTTCGCTATCTCAAGGAATTCGCAGTTCGTGAAGGGCATGCCAAGGTTGCTAAAAGCCACAGAACGGCGGATGGATATCGGCTTGGACAATGGGTTAATTCTCAACGAGCTACGAAAAACATTTTGGCACCCGAGCGTAAAGAACGGCTGGAAGTATTGCCAGGTTGGGCATGGGATATAAAAAATGATACATGGGAAGAGTGGTTTCGTTATCTTAAGGAATTTGTTGAACATGAGGGGCACAGTCAAGTTTCGCAGAAATACATAACAAATAATGGATATCGCCTTGGAGCATGGGTGAATTGGCAGCGATTTATTATGGACAGCATGACACCTGAGCGCAGAACTCGGCTGGAAGCATTACCAGGATGGGTTTGGGCTGAACGTCATAAATATGATCAGACAACATGGGATGAATGGTTTGACTATCTTAAAGAATTTGCAGATCGAGAAGGTCACGCAAAAGTCACTAGGGGCTACAAAACAGCAGATGGACACAGGCTTGGTCAGTGGGTTGGCACACAACGAACGACAAAAGACAGAATGTCAGTGGTGCGCAAAGCACGGCTGGAAGCTTTGCCTGGATGGTTTTGGAAAATTAAATAAGGCATCTATACGAGTGCATCCGAAAGCTCAGTCCAATCGGAGAAGTTTTGTTCCCAAGCATGACGGAATGTAACCTGATCAAATTGTCGGGTAAAACATCGTTCTGTTGGGAATAACACCAAGTTGCGCCCACTAGGACGAACCGAGCTACGGTACGCAATTCCATCAAGATTTTTTCCGTGATGGTCTTTGAATAACATTGCAAAATATTCTGCAACTACTTGCGACGGCACGTATTCAATATGTTCGCGACCATTTTTTTGCACAGGCTTTGAAATCTCACTGGCGAAGCTTTCCAAAAATAAGATGCCTTCAAGTTCGCTACGGCAGGAACTGTTAAAAAGTGATGGCTTGCTTGGCAGATTCATTAGATCAAGAATGCTTAAGTCGCGCTTGGAAACGAAATGAGCTATCGCTGCATCGCATGGTGGCCTGATCATCACCTCTGCAAGT
The DNA here is from genome assembly GCA_964604485.1 of uncultured Sideroxydans sp. Classification (GTDB taxonomy): domain Bacteria; phylum Pseudomonadota; class Gammaproteobacteria; order Burkholderiales; family Gallionellaceae; genus Sideroxyarcus. The sequence continues at coordinate 136 of CAZRZH010000138.1, read as the reverse complement.
GCCGTCTCTAGCTCGTATGCGAGATATAAATAGCTGATGCCTGCTGGGTTCATGCGCCCAGAACTGGTTTTTTCAGGAGGCGGTTTACAGTGGACCCATCCGTCAAGACAGAAATCAGTCTAGTTTAAGCTGGTGT
>CAZRZH010000137.1:0-7122 GCA_964604485.1 uncultured Sideroxydans sp. | reverse complement strand
CCTGGGTAAAATTCAACGCGCAGGGCTGGGTAGTTTTAAACGCGCACCAACACACCTCCACCAAGTTTGGAATGGGCTCTGCCCTGTTTGGGCTGTTCAAGTGCTCTCACCCATAGAAAACGGCCAAGGTCGCATAACCTTGGCCGTTTCCGTGAAGCTCACTTTTACAACTTGAATCGATTATTTCCAAATTGTCTGGCCGTTGCTTGCCTTGATCTTGGTCTTCCAGGCATCGCGGACCATCTTGGTGACATTCTCAGGCAGCGGCACATAGTCCAACTCACTGGCCATTTTGTCGCCGCTCGGAGTAAAGGCAAAGTCGAAGAATTTCAAAGCCTCCAGTGCAACGTCTGCCTTTTCTTGGCTCTTGTGCATCAGGATGAATGTCGCGCCAGTGATGGGCCAGCTTTCAGCACCCGTCTGATTGGTCAGCATCATGTAAAAACCTTTGTCAGCATCCCATTTCGCATTGGCAGCGGCAGCCTTGAAGTTTGCAGCTTCGGGTTTGACGTATTGACCGTCACGGTTCTTCATTTGAACGTAGGCCATCTTGTTTTGCAGCGCGTAGGCATATTCCACATAACCGATGGAATTCTTGATGCGTTGCACGTAAGAAGCTACGCCCTCGTTGCCCTTGCCGCCCGTACCCACCGGCCATGCGACAGCGGAACCGCTACCCACTGCGCGCTTCCAGTCGATGCTGACCTGAGACAAGTAGGTCGTGAAAATGGCGCTCGTACCAGAACCATCCGAACGGTGGACCACGGTGATTGCTGCATCCGGCAAGGCAAGACCTTGGTTGTCGGCGGCGAGCTTGGGATCGTTCCACTTGGTGATGTCGCCCATGAAGATGGCAGTCAATGTTTCAGCAGTTAGCTTCAACTGACCCGGAGCCACACCTTCCACATTCACAACAGGAACCACACCGCCAATGACGGTTGGGAACTGGGTCAGGCCTTCAAAATCCAGTTCTTCAATTTTCAGCGGCGCATCGGAAGCACCGAAATCAACGGTCTTGGCTTTGATCTGTTTGATGCCGCCGCCGGACCCGATGGATTGGTAATTCATCCCGACCCCGGTTTGTTTCTTGTAGGTATCCGCCCACTTTGCATAGACTGGGTAAGGGAAGGTCGCGCCGGCACCGGTGATATCAACCGCACAGGCCGTGCCGATAGTCAGCAGGGTCGTGGTCAGGCCGATGATGCCAAGAAATTTATTTAGTTTGCTCATTGTCACTCCAAAGTTATGGGTTGCTCGAATTCATGCCGTTTGCCAGCGAGTCGCATCCTATCCGCCGATTGTTACAGGATGATGACACTGCGAACCGTTGCGGCTTTAACTGTTCAACCTAATAACCGCAGTTGGCGCTCCGTTCATACTTCGATACGCGCAAGAAACCGCGCTACTCAGCACGAACGGAGAAGTCGCCAATTGGGTGATGATTGCATTAGTCATATCTCTTTGAATTTACACGCGTTCTCCGCGCCTCCGCGTGAACAACTGCCGTTTTTAGGTTCAATACAGGAGGTGCCAATCATTGTTCGCGGATGCACGTCATAAATAAATCATCTGGGCGTAATAGGAGCTTCTTCTGCGTCATTAAAAATGTGCGCATGAAAAATGTGTTCAAGTCCTGGCGCTGGTTAATCCCGTTGTTACTGTGGAGTGTCGATGCGCACGCATGGGGGCTTTACACCCATGTCTATTTTGCACAAATGTTGCTGTGGGCGGTTCCGCTCACCGACCCGCGTTACCGCAATGCGATCAAATCCTTTCCCAAACTGGTGCTGGCCGGGGCGTGTCTGCCCGATCTGGCCCTGTTGAGTGAACGCCCCTGGGGTGAGCCGTTCTCCACCACGCACCAATGGCAACGCGCGCGCAAATTATTGGATGAAGCCCAAAGTGATGAGGAATATGCGATCTCGCTTGGCTTCGTCAGTCACTTGCTGGTGGACGTGATCGCGCACAACCATTTCGTTCCCGCGCACGAAAAGATGTGGGGGAATGTTCCCGTGCTGACACATGCCGCATGCGAGTGGGCCATGGACACCTATATCCGCCCGCAGTTATTTGCCGAGCCGGGCGATCTGATGAACACCCATCGCAATGAATTGGCCGACTATGTCGCGCAACATTTTTCCTGTTCGAACAGCCTGGCCAAACGTGGCGTGTCGATATTGTCCGGTGCCGAGAATCTATTGCGTGACAGCCGCTTGTCGGACATTTGTTATCACGGCGCCAAAATGCTGGACGTGGGCATGTTGCGCCGCTTCGACTATTACCTGAGTGAGACCGGTGTGCGTTTAACTCACATTGATCGCATCCTGATTGGCGAAGAGCCGGTGTGGGATCCCAACCCGCATGCCGACGACCCTTCCGTGCGCAACCGTATCGAATGCATCACCCCGCTGCAATTGCGCCATCGCATCCCGCTGCCGCAGGATGTATTCAGCACGTCGTGAGCTACAAAATCGCAAGTTGCTAAACGACAATATTCTGGTCAGGTTTATTAGCTGGAACGGACTGGCGACTGAATTTAAACAGAAACCCGAAGGCTTTGACGAAAGGTGACAGCGCCCCACCGACTGCGCGTCGCATGTGATTCATTCAAACGAATTGAAAGGAGGCGAGCGCGATCACGGCACCCAGAGCCGCGCCCGCCGCCACATCGCTGGGGTAATGCAACCCCAGAATCGGCCTCGACAAAGCGACCAACAGAGCGAAGGGTACGACCAGCCAGAACAAGGCAGGGAAGTAGGCAACCGCCACGATGCTGAATGCCACCGCGTGCAGGGTATGGCCGGAAGGAAAGCTGAACTGATCAAGCGCCTTGCCGACACACACGATGGCGGGATAAACATTGAACGGGCGCGGACGCAAGGTTTTCCCCTTGATTAGCTTGTAACTTACCGTGCCAACCAGTCCGACAACCAACATGTGCAACACGGCGAACAGTGCTTCGCCCTGATAACTCAAGAGCAAGGCAATCATCAACGTGTACCAAAACACACCGTCGCCGAGCCGGCTGGCCAAGCGAAACACACTGCGAATGGAAAGGTTGCGGCTCTGCCGATTGCAGAACGCGCAAAGTTCCATATCCCAGGTTTTAATCTGTTGCAACCGAGAGCTGAGGATTGCCATGTTTCACTCCTTGAGTAGACACGGTATCGAGCAACACGGCCTCCATCTGACCCATGATGTGTTCCCAGGTCAGTGACTCCACCGTGTGCCGTGCGGCGTGGCGCAGTCTTTGCACACGCTCCATGTCGGTGATGAGTGCTTTCGCCTGCGTAACGAAAGCGGCGGTATCGTCGAACGGAACCAGCAAACCGTTCAAGTCATGGTGGATATGCTGGCGCGCGGCGGCGTAGTCGTAGGCGATTGTGGCCAAACTGCTCGCCATCGCTTCGACGGTGACATTGCCGTAGGTCTCGGTCAGGCTGGAGTAAAGGAAAATGTCGCCGGAGGCATAGTGACGTGCCAATTCTTCACCGGTTTGCATACCGGCAAAAATCACATGAGGATGTTGCTTCTGCAATTCTGCACGGGCCGGTCCGTCACCCACCATCACCAAACGTGCCGAAGGATTGACCACACGCATTTGTTCGAAAGCCTGAATCACAACATGCAGATTCTTTTCCGCCGCAATGCGGCTCACCAGCATAACCACCGGTGTTGAATCATCCGCGCCCCAGGAAGCCCGCAGGGTTTGGCTGCGTTTCGCCGGGTGAAACAGTTCGGTATCGACGCCGCGCGACACCACCAACACGTTCTTGTAACCCTCGTGTTCCAGTTGCTGCTGCAAAGACACCGTGGGCACCATGGTGCAGGCCGCCTTGTTGTGAAAATGGCGCAGGTAAGCGGCAATCGGTTTTTTCAAAAGCCCGATTCCGTAGTGTTGTGTGTAGCTGTGAAAGTTGGTGTGAAAATCCGTGCTCACCGGAATATTTAATTTGCGCGCGGCGGACAATGCCGACCAACCCAGAGGGCCTTCGGTCGCGATATGCACAACATCGGGCCGCTGCTGTTTCCAGATTCGCATCAGCAAACCTTTTGCGGGCAGCCCGGATTTCAACTCGGGGTATCCCGGGATAGGCATACCAGAGACCAATGTCTCGCGGTAAGTCGTTTCCTGCGCCGAAATGTCATGCTTGAACTGTCGCGGGCGGATCAGATGGATGTGATGCCCGCGTTGGCGCAGGCCCTGCACCATGCGGCCAATCGTGATGGCCACGCCGTTCACTTCCGGCAGGTAGGTTTCAGTCACCAGCGCGATTTGCAAAGGCACTGAAGTTTGGATATTTGGGGTCGGTGTATTCATGCCGCGCATGCTGACGCGCGAACATGAAGGATTGATGAATCTTTATTGAAACTTTGTTGACAGGGTCAGCGGCGAAGTTGGGCAGTTCGCCGCCATTAGTCACTTACAAGTCAAATGATGTCAAAACATGACAAGACTTCCTCACGCGGAGACGCGGAGGTCGCGGAGAGAATCAAACCCGCCTCGGTTTTCCCCGCGCCTCCGCGCCTCCGCGTGCGAATCTTTTTGGGTTCCGGCTTGTCCGGCTTAGGGTGTAATGTTGCAGTAACAATATTGGGTTAGATTTATTTAAGGACAACCGTTTCCAACTTCGCTACACGCTCCGGATCGCCATCCCAATGCACCGCACCTCACTTAAAAAAAGTTACATCGCCGAGCACGTCGTTCCACAGTTGAAACAACTGCGTGCTTCGGCTGAATCTTTCGAACACGACTTCGAAAATGAGGTGGAGCATATCCCGCCAAACCACCAGTCCAGTGCGCGCAATCTGCTGCACTATCTGGCCCTGCGACAAAGTGACATTCGCAAGCTTCAACATGATCTGGGGTTGCTGGGTTTGAGCCGATTGGGCCGCTCCGAAGCGCATGCCTTAAGCAGCATCGACGCGGTGCTGGATGCGGCCTGCGCACTGGCGGGATTGCCGCGTATCTCGCGCGAGTTCGAGCCTGCCGTAGACATCAACACCGGAGAGATGTATCTCAACGAGCACGCGACCCGGTTGCTGGGCGGCGCCGGAGAAAAACACGGGACGCGCATCATGGTGACGATGCCGAGCGAAGCGGCGGCAGATCCAAAATTGGTGCGGAATTTGTTAAAAGCCGGGATGAATATCATGCGTATCAATTGCGCGCATGACGATGCCCCCGCCTGGTTGGCAATGATCCGGCATCTGCGCAGCGCCGAGAACAAACTGGGGCTCAAATGCAAAATATATGCCGATTTATCCGGTCCCAAATTACGCACCGGCGATATCAAGGCCGCAGGACAGCTGATCGAGATCAAGGTCAAACGTGATTTTTTCGGCCGCGTCATGGATCCCAGCAAAGTGTGGATCACCCCGGCTGAAAATCAGGAACCTCCCGCTGCTGTTGTGGTTGCCAGTTTGCCTGTCGGCGCCCAGTTGTTGGCCGATGCGCGCGAAAAAGATATTTTGGTCATTGACGATACACGCGGCTCGACTCGAACCCTGATCTTGAACAAACGTTTTGGCAATTCCTGGTTAGCCCACTGCGAACAACACGCATTCATCACCGAGGGCGCCTCTTGCGTGTTAATGCGCAAAGGCGAGACGCTGCAGCAAAGCAACGTTTCCCCGTTGCCCGAGGTATTCCAACCGATTCTGCTGCAAGTCGGCGACGAGTTGATCCTGACCCCAGATACACAACCGGGACTGGCGGCACGGCATAACAAACACGACAAGCTGACACATGCAGCCACCATCCCCTGCACGCTGGGCGAGGTATTCAAGGCGGCCAAGCCGGGGCAACCCATCTGGTTCGATGACGGAAAAATCGGCGGCCTCATTCGCACTTGCGCCGACGACAGAATCGTTGTTGACATCACGCAAGCCGCCCCGAATGGAAGCAAGTTGGGTTCGGGTAAAGGCATCAATCTGCCGCAGACCGATTTGGATATTCCCGCGCTGTCGGCAGCCGACATTGAAAACCTGACCACGCTGGCGCCGCACATCGATATGGTGGGATTGTCTTTTGTCAGAACGCCGCAAGACGTGTTTGCGTTGCACGAGCTGCTGGACACGTTAAACAATTCCCAACTGGGCGTGGTGCTCAAGATCGAGACTGCCCAAGCATTTGAGAACTTGCCCATGATCTTGCTGGCCAGTCTGCGCCGGCCCCCCGTCGGCGTGATGGTGGCACGTGGAGACTTGGCGGTTGAAATCGGCTTTGAGCGTTTGGCCGAAGTGCAGGAAGAAATCCTGTGGTTATGCGAAGCCGCACACATCCCGGTGATTTGGGCAACCCAGGTTTTGGAGAGCATGGCCAAAAACGGGCTGCCCTCGCGCGCCGAAGTCTCCGATGCGGCGTTGGCCATACGTGCCGAATGCGTCATGCTCAACAAGGGCCCGTACATCCTTGAGACGGTAAAATTCTTGTGCGGTGTACTCGACCGCATGAGTGGTCACCAGATCAAACGCCGCCCGATGATGCGGCGATTGTCCGTCTCGCACATCCCCAACCGGGACGTGTGAACTAAATGAAGCCGCCGACGTGATGCCTCACATCTGTCGGCGATAAAACATCAGTTCATCAACACCAACAACCAAACCACGATCACATTGACCAGACTCACCAGTACTGCCGAGCTGCCGATATCTTTTGCGCGCTTGGCAAGGTCGTGATTGTCCAGCGAGATCCGGTCGACCGTGGCCTCGATAGCCGAGTTAAGCAACTCGACCATAATCACCAGCAACACACTGGAAATCATCAATGCCTTACCAAAATTCTCCACCGGCAACCAAACAGCCAGCGGTATGAGAATTGCGGCCAGCAGCACTTCCTGGCGGAAAGCATCTTCATGTTTGTAGGCGGCGCGAAATCCTGCCAGCGAATAACCGAATGCGTTAAATAAACGCACCAGACCCGTTTTACCTTTGTACGGACTTTCCATCTTGCGACTCCTGAAAAAATTCACAGTACTGTAACGTTTAATTGTGACAGTAAAATTGCAGCACAAAAAAGCGCGCACGGGAGTGCGCGCAAACGGGGACATCCCGGAGAGAAGCGATTATTTTGCGTGGCGCATGAAGTGTTTGGCGTAACGCGCATTCATGCGTGACACC
>CAZRZH010000136.1:0-7231 GCA_964604485.1 uncultured Sideroxydans sp. | reverse complement strand
ATTGGAGATGAAGCGGTGGGATCAGTGCGCCACCGCGATAGCGGTTTAGTTCAACCGTTATTTAGTGCTAGGATTGCGCAAATTGTCGACAATCTGGGCGAACACCATGCTGATTCAAGTTCCACAACAAGGCACTCTCGCAGACGTTGCCGCGCATCGTCTGGCGCACAGCATTGTCACCGGCGAGCTCGCACAGGGCCAGAAGCTGAACGAGGCGGAACTGGCAGAACGCTTCGGCATGGGACGCGGTCCACTACGCGAAGCCTTGCGACATCTGGAAGGCATGCGACTGGTAAAACGTATCCCCAACGCTGGAACGCGCGTGGTGGTGTTGGATCGCAAGACCCTCTCCGATATCTACGGTGTGCGTGAAGCACTGGAAGGCATGGCCTGCCGTCTCGCCGCCACGCAGATGACCGATGAAGAAATTTCCAAATTGGGCAAGCTGCTCGACAACCACGAAGTGCAGATCAAGAAAGAAGGCGGCAAGGTCTATTCGCAAAGCGAAGGCGACCTCGATTTCCACTACCAGATCGCACGCGGCAGCCGCAACCAGATGCTGATGGACATGCTCGGCAGCGAGCAATACCAACTCCTGCGCATGTGCCGTTACCGTACCAGCCGCAAAGCCGCCCGCACCCAACCCGCATTGCAACAACACCGCCAGATCGTCGCCGCCTTGCAACAACGCGACGGCGAACTGGCCGAGCTACTGATGCGTCGCCACATCCAGGGCGCATGGAAGAGCATCAGCGAAATGATCGATAAAGAGGAAGAGGCGGCATGATTTTGCATAGTCGTCATTCCGGCGCAGGCCGGAATCCAGTGCAGTTATTCAATATGCAGTTTAGTTTTGTCCTCTACACGGAATTGTTTTAACTGCTGGATTCCGGCCTGCGCCGGAATGACGAAATTTTGAATTATGTGAGGAAACGATAATGAGCAAAACAGCAAACACCCCCGGCAACAAACTGCGCCAAGCCGTTCAAGACAATTCCCCACTGCAAGTGGTCGGTGCGGTCACCGCCTACTGCGCCATCCTCGCGCAGAAGAGCGGGCACAAGGCGCTGTACCTTTCCGGCGGTGGTGTGGCAGCTTCTTCATTGGGCATCCCCGACCTCGGCATCACCACGCTGCATGACGTGTGCGAAGACACACGCCGCATCACCGCCGCGAGCGACCTGCCTTTGCTGGTGGACGTGGATACAGGCTGGGGTGGCGCATTCAACATCGCGCGCGCCATACGCGAAGTAGCACAAGCGGGTGCGGCCGGTTTCCACATCGAAGACCAAGTGATGCAGAAGCGTTGCGGCCATCGTCCCAACAAAGCCATCGTCAGCCAAAACGAGATGGTGGATCGCGTGAAAGCGGCAGTAGATGCGCGCGTGGATAGCAGCTTCGTCATCATGGCGCGCACTGATGCGCTGGCGGTGGAAGGCATGCAGAGCGCCATCGACCGTGCGCAAGCTTGCGTGGAAGCGGGTGCAGACATGATCTTCCCCGAAGCGATGACCAAGCTGGAGCAATACAAAGAATTCACCAAGGCGGTGAACGTGCCTTTGTTGGCGAACATCACCGAGTTCGGTGCGACACCGTTGTTCACCACGCAGGAGTTGTCTGGCGTGGGTGTGCAGTTGGTGCTGTATCCCCTCTCCGCCTACCGCGCGATGAGCAAGGCAGCGCTCAATGTCTACCAGCACATCCTCGCCGACGGTACGCAGCAAAACGTGGTGAGCACGATGCAGACGCGCATGGAGCTTTACGACTATCTCGGTTATCACGAGTTCGAGCAGCAGCTCGATAGATTGTTTGCGGAAAAGGGTGCTGAATAATCGAGAGGGTTCCCCCTCTCTCAATCCCCCCCCGATGGGAGAGGGAAGGGAAGCAAAGCCCTTCACCCACTGGGTGAAGGGTTGGGAAGGAGGCACAATTGAAATGACAACTCCACCCTGAATTTGAAAAGCAAAACTCAATGAATTTTATTTAAGGGAGAGAACCATGGCAGAAGAATCCACGTTACCGAAGCCCAAGAAATCTGTCGCACTATCCGGCACCGTGGCGGGCAACACGGCGGTGTGTACGGTTGGACGCACGGGCAACGACTTGCACTATCGCGGCTATGACATCCTCGACTTCGCCGAGAAGGCGGAGTTCGAAGAGATCGCCCACTTGCTGATCCACGGCACGCTGCCGACTGCCGCTCAACTTGCTGCCTACAAAGCAAAACTAAAGACGCTGCGCGACCTACCACCCGCAGTGAAGCAAGCGCTGGAAGCACTGCCTGCCAACGCACACCCGATGGATGTGATGCGCACGGGATGTTCTGTGCTCGGCACGGTGGAGCAAGAATCCGAGAAACACGATGCTGAAAAAACCAAAGAGATCATTGATCGCATGATGGCGAGTTTCGGTTCGATGCTGGTGTACTGGCATCACTTCACCACCTCGGGCAAACGCATCAACGTGGTGACCGAAGACGATTCCATCGGCGGACACTTCCTGCATCTGTTGCATGGCAAGCCAGCGAAAGAATCTTGGGTGCGTGCGATGCACACCTCGCTCATCCTGTACGCCGAGCATGAATTCAACGCTTCCACCTTCACCGCACGCGTCATCGCGGGCACCAACTCCGACATCTATTCCTGCATCACCGGTGCCATCGGCGCGCTGCGCGGCCCCAAGCATGGCGGGGCGAACGAAGAGGCATTCCGCATCCAGAGCCGTTACAAGAGTGCGGACGAAGCAGAAGCCGACATCCGCGCACGTGTGGAGCGCAAAGAGATCGTCATCGGTTTCGGCCATCCTGTGTACACCATCTCCGACCCGCGCAACGAAGTCATCAAACGTGTAGCGCAAAGTCTGTCCAAAGAGAACGGCAATACGCTGATGTTCGACATCGCCGCGCGTTTGGAGACGACGATGTGGGACTTGAAGAAGATGTTCCCGAATCTGGATTGGTTCTCTGCCGTGTCGTACAACCAGATGGGCGTACCGACCGAGATGTTCACGCCGCTGTTCGTCATTTCACGCGTCACCGGCTGGGGCGCACACGTGATGGAACAACGCGCCGACGGAAAAATTATCCGCCCCAGCGCCAATTACATCGGGCCGGAGAATCTGGCTTGGGTACCCATTCAAAATCGTTAATTCAAGGAAAGAAAAAATGAGCGCCAATGTAGAGATGAACAACCGCCCTGCCCCCGACCAAGTGTTGGTGGATATCGCGGAATATGTATGCAACATGGAGATCAAATCCAACGAGGCCTACGACACCGCGCGCAACTGCCTGATCGACACGTTGGGCTGCGGCCTGCTGGCGTTGCGTTTCCCTGAGTGCACCAAACATCTGGGTTCTATCGTACCCGGCACGACGGTACGTCACGGTGCGCGCGTGCCCGGTACGTCGCATGAGCTCGATCCCGTCAAAGCCGCATGGGACATCGGCGCGATGATCCGTTGGTTGGACTACAACGACACTTGGCTGGCTGCCGAATGGGGCCACCCTTCGGACAACCTCGGCGGCATTTTGGCGGTGGCGGATTATCTGAGCCGTTGCAACGTGGCGGAAGGCAAACCTGCGCTGACCGTGCGCGATGTGTTGACCGCGATGATCAAGGCGCACGAAATCCAAGGCGTGTTGGCATTGGAGAACAGTTTCAACCGCGTCGGTCTCGACCACGTCATCCTAGTGAAGGTCGCTTCCACGGCGGTGGTGACACGTCTGTTGGGCGGCACTGAAGCTCAAGTCATTGACGCGCTGTCGCAAGCTTTCGTCGATGGTCAATCGTTGCGCACCTATCGTCACTCGCCGAATGCGGGCTCGCGCAAATCGTGGGCGGCAGGTGATGCGACATCGCGCGCGGTGCGCTTGGCGATGATCACCCTTAAAGGTGAGATGGGCATCCCCGGTGTGCTGACTGCGCCGCAGTGGGGCTTCTACGATGTGTTGTTCAACAAGACCAACAAAGATCAAAAATTCAAACCCGAAGCAGAACGCAAGTTCGCGCTGAAGCAACCGTATGTCAGCTACGTGATGGAGAACGTGCTGTTCAAGATCTCCTTCCCTGCGGAGTTCCACTCACAGACTGCCTGTGAATGCGCGGTGCGCCTGCATCCACAAGTGAAAGATAGGTTGCAGGACATCAAGAAGATCGCCATCACCACCCACGAGTCCGCCATCCGCATCATCTCCAAGGTGGGCCCATTGGCGAACCCTGCCGACCGCGACCACTGTATCCAGTACATGGTGGCCGTGCCATTGGCATTCGGCGACTTGGTGGCGGAACACTACGAAGACAGCTTCCACAACAGCAATCCCATCATCGACCAATTGCGCGAGAAGATGGAAATTGTGGAAGAGGCGCGTTACAGCCGCGAATATCTGGAAGCGGACAAACGTTCCATCGCGAATGCGATCCAAGTGTTCTTCAATGACGGCAGCAGCACCGACAAGATCGAAGTGGAATACCCAATCGGCCACCGTCGTCGTCGCGCCGAAGGTATCCCCGTGTTGGAGCAGAAGTTCCTGAGCAATCTGCGCACCCGCTTCCCCGAGCATCGCTGCCAAGAGATCATGGCGCTGTGTCTGGATAAGCAGAAGTTGGAAGCCACACCGGTGAATACGTTTATGGAGTTGTTCAGCATCAATTAAAACCGCGTCATTCCGGCGCAGGCGGGAATCCAGCGCCTTTATTAACATGCCTTTGGGGGGGTTGACCTTGCTACGCAAGGATTTGTTTGATTGACTGGATTCCGGCCTGCGCCGGAATGACAAAAAAGGGGAGAAGAAGATGAGCTACCAAACCGAATACGACCGTTCGATGCAAGACCCGGCAGGCTTCTGGGGTGACCAAGCCAAAGCACTGGAGTGGTTTAAATTCCCGCAGACGATCCTAACGACTGATGCGGACGGCATCGGTCACTGGTTCGCCGATGGCGAGATGAACACGGCCTACATGGCGCTGGACTATCACGTAAAGAACGGGCGCGGCGATCAGACGGCGATCCTCTACGACTCCCCTGTCACCGATACTAAAAAGAAGTACACGTATGCAGAGCTGACCGATGAGGTGGCACGCACGGCGGGCATGCTGGCAGACTTGGGTGTGGTCAAAAGCGACCGCGTCATCATCTACATGCCGATGATCCCCGAGGCGGTCATCTCGATGTTGGCCGTGGCACGCTTGGGCGCGATCCACTCGGTGGTGTTCGGTGGTTTCGCGCCGCCTGAGTTGGCACAGCGTATCGACGATTCGACACCGAAAGTCATCCTCACCGCTTCGTGTGGCATCGAGGTGAAGCGCGTCATCGAATACATGCCATTGCTCAACAAGGCCATCGAATTGGCGAAACACAAACCACCGACTTGCGTCATCTTTCAGCGTCCACAATGCAACGCCCCGCTCACTGCCGGACGCGACTTTGACTGGGCGACGTTGCTGGCAAAAGCGAAGGCTGTAGGTTGTACGCCGGTGAAAGGCAGCGATCCGCTGTACATCCTCTACACCTCCGGAACCACGGGCAAACCCAAAGGTGTGGTGCGTGAAAATGGCGGCCATGCGGTGGCGTTGAAATACAGCATGAAGGCCATCTACAACGTGGATGCAGGCGATGTGTTCTGGGCTGCCTCGGACGTGGGTTGGGTGGTCGGCCACTCTTACATCGTGTACGGCCCGTTGCTGCAAGGCTGCACGACCATCGTGTATGAAGGCAAACCCATCATGACGCCGGATGCGGGCGCGTTGTGGCGCGTCATCTCGGAGTACGGCGTGAAGTCGTTCTTCACCGCACCGACCGCGTTCCGCGCCGTGAAAAAAGAAGACCCCGATGCCTTGCTGATGAAGCCTTACGACTTAAGCAAACTGCAAGTCATCTTCTCCGCAGGTGAACGTCTCGACCCACCGACACAAGAATGGCTCACCGAGAAGAGCGGAAAAACAGTGGTGGATCACTGGTGGCAGACCGAAACGGGCTGGGGCATCACCGCCAATCTGTGGGGCGTTGAACCCAAGCCGGTAAAATTTGGATCTTCTACTTTGCCGACACCGGGATTCGATGTGCGCATCTTGGATGAAAACGGCAAGCAGATGGCGACCAACGAACAAGGCTACATCGCCATCAAGCTGCCGTTGCCGCCCTCCTGCATGAATCGCGTGTGGGGTGATGACAACAAATTCCGCGAGAGCTATCTGCAATTCCTGCCCGGCTACTACACCACGGGCGACGGCGGTTACATAGACGATGAAGGTTATGTGTTCGTGATGGGTCGCGTGGACGATGTCATCAACGTGGCGGGGCATCGCCTCTCCACGGGCGAAATCGAAGAAGTGGTGGCACGGCATCCGGCGGTCGCCGAGTGTGCCGTCATCGCGCGCGACGACGCACTGAAAGGGCAAGTGCCGATGGGTTTGGTGGTATTGAAATCCGGGGTAAATATTGAGGACGCGGTGTTACAAAAGGAACTCGTGGCGCGTGTGCGCGATGCTATCGGCGCGATCACTTGTTACAAGGACACGGTCATCCTGAAGCGACTGCCTAAGACCCGATCCGGCAAGACTCTGCGCAAGACACTCAACAAAATAGTGAATGGACAAGAATATACCGTGCCGTCGACCATTGATGATCCGGGCGTTATTCCGGAGATCATCGAGACATTGCGCAACGAAAAGTATATTGACTGAGGTGCCGGGTTGAAACATCGGGCTTAAGGCCGCGCAGTTTTGCCGTCTTTTGTTCGGTGTGAATTGCGGCACCTAACACGCTCTTGTGGTTGCCTACGAAGCGGAAACCAGAGGACGAAACGAGAATTGGGTTGGTTTGGGTTTGCTAAGCTACAGGGTGTCGATTGAACTGACGAACTGATGCAAGCCCTCCCGCGCCTCCATCCCCGCTAGGCCGAACTGCTAAAAGTCGTAAGAAATACTCGGGAAAACAAAAAACGTTTGTTGAAAATAATCAACAAACCTTGGAAGAAACCAACCACCCCGCTTGATGCGGATTTCGCAGAAAGGGCGATCGCTTTACGACCCGGCGCCCGCCCCGATCTACGAAGCCTAGGCGCCGAGGATGCCTTTACCTGCTGCTTTTTTTACTGCCGGTTTTTTGGTGGCGACTTTTTTAGCGGCGGGCTTGGCGGCTGCTTTTTTCACTGCCGGTTTCTTGGCAGCTACTTTTTTGGCGGCGGGCTTGGCGGCTGCTTTTTTCACTGCCGGTTTCTTGGCAGCTACTTTTT
>CAZRZH010000135.1:0-7258 GCA_964604485.1 uncultured Sideroxydans sp. | reverse complement strand
TACACCAGCTTAAACTAGACTGATTTCTGTCTTGACGGATGGGTCCACTGTAGCTGGCCTCAGAAACGGCACCAACCGGCTTTACTCTGGACCGCGATCTGATATTGCAATCCAGTGATGACAGCAAAGCAACTGTACGCTATGCCAATCATGACTTGGAAGGGAAAGAAATCCTTAACCATATTGCATCAGGCAAGCGTGTCATCCGTCTAGGCATGACGTGGAATGATCGTATATCGTTTGCGTTGAATGAACAGCTGCAAATCAAACGGATCGAATTTCTGGACATCATCAAGGATGAGTCATCCAGTGTGGCAGATAACGAAGACGAGATGTTTGAACTGGACTTTACTTTGATGACAGGCGAACTTACAAAGATGTTGGCATCTCTGACAGAAGCTCTCGGGGGCATTGATGTGCAGTAATACTTTGCTGAATAAATATCGAGGCTGGTGGTAAAGCAGGTGACTCACGAATTGCCGAAATGTTCGTACACCACCTTCGCCACGTTTACCGGCATTCCCCGTTCCGCATTTTCCAGTTCGCCAAATCTGCCACCCCTCCCACCACCAAAGACCGAGTTCGGAGATTCAGCTCGGAAACAGTTCGGTGGAAATTTGCAGTATTACGTTGAAGGGTATCGAGAAATTTTATGCCGGAACAAGTGATACCCAAATCAGGTTCGGTATAGGTTCGGTGCGACAGCGAAGCAGAATGACAACGGGGAAAATCACTTACAATTCTTGGACTATCGGAGAGAAATTTTTTCTGTGATCTGTTCTGTTAATCCGCAGGTCCCTGGTTCGAGTCCAGGTCGGGGAGCCAGAATATTGAAGGCCATCTTTCGGGGTGGCCTTTTTATTTTTGGATTGAAATTGATAAATCCGCAGCTCGTAAAAAAGCTGTCCAGTCGCAAAAAGATACAAATGGAGCCATAACAGTGACAAACGCACAACGCAAAGCACTCAGCCGCATGGCTGAAATGAATTCATCAAGTAACGACAGCAAACCTGAACCAACGCTTAGCAGTGCCTTGGCAACGCCTAGCAGCGCGTTCTGCCCGCATGAGGCAGGCGCGTATTACCTTGCAACGGTGGGGACTGTCGGCAAGATCATCAAGCTATTCGCCAAGGAAATCGAGCCCCCCGTTTACACCTACACCATCAACACCATTCATTTTGAACAGAATCCCGATACCGGCAAATGGGTCTGGTTTGATGGCAAGGAAAAGCTATCCCCACGCAAAAACCAAGATGGTTGGCGTCTTGGCAGCAAGAAGTTATATGACTCACGCGAAGGCGCAGAGGCTGAGCTTCAGCGCGTGATGGAAAAAAATGGTG
The DNA here is from genome assembly GCA_964604485.1 of uncultured Sideroxydans sp. Classification (GTDB taxonomy): domain Bacteria; phylum Pseudomonadota; class Gammaproteobacteria; order Burkholderiales; family Gallionellaceae; genus Sideroxyarcus. The sequence goes on along the minus strand of CAZRZH010000135.1, from coordinate 5,918 downwards.
ACCGGGTGACCAAGGTACATGACCTGCCAGACTGTATGACTAAACTGAAAAAGATACGTAGTGCCCATCATCCAGACCGCAACAATCCAGATTCCGACCATGATCTCTATCAGGCTGTTATCGAGAAAATTGACAGGATTCGTGCGGTGAGTGCATGAACCACGCCGTAGCCTAACCACTAACCAGCATGAATCCCTTTATCTCTGGAGTTTTGAATTGGCTCAAGCCAGTAGATGACTCACCCGCCGAAATTAGACGTGCCAAGCAATTGATCAATGCCCTTGACGCTGGCGGCATTCCTCTTGATCCAGCGATAATTGTCAGAATTGATGAAGACCTCGGCTTGGAGGTGTCTAAAAAAGCACGGATGGAGGACACTATTGAGCGTATTCGAGCGGCGGTTGCTCGGTACTGACTATCCCAACTCAGCGCACCACCGGTAACTCTCCCCACTCAGTCGTATAACTCGACGACTTCCTTTCCCGACGCATAAACCATCTCTGCCTGATACGCTGGGGAGATTACGGTTTATCCAACATTCGAACACTTGGAAACATACTCCCATTTTCAATTTTTACGGAACATATGAAACGAGTTGGTAAATTTATAGAAGTGCCCTTCACGTTTGAATTCTGCGGTGAAAATACGACGGGGATGCGTTTCATGGATTCTCCTGACAAGTCGGTAAAGTATCATCAACTTGCCCGTCCATAAAATGGAGCCTCGCTCAGTCGGCCGGACTCGCAACAAAGCATGGTGTCACGTTTGATCGTCGCTCACGCTTGCGCGAATCTCCCATTGCTGGATCAGATTAAAACTCACTGCCAACAGCGTCGGACCGATAAAGATTCCGACGAAGCCGAAAGCGGCCACCCCGCCAAACACGCCAATCATCCCCAGGATGAATGGAAGATTGCTGCCACGGCTGATGAGTATGGGTTTCAGTATATTATCCACACTGCTGATCAGTAACACGCCCCACAACAGCATAAAGACCGCCCATCCAAAGCTGCCCTGATAGAACAACCATGCAGCCGCGCCACCCCAGATCAGCGGCGGGCCAACAGGTAAGAAAGACAGCAGAAATGTGATCACTCCGAGTAGCAAGGCAGCAGGAACACCCGCGATGGCAAAACCAAGCGACGCCACAAAACCCTGAACAAGCGCCGTTCCCAAGAAACCGTACATGACGCCTCGTACAGTATTGCTGATGATGTTGAGCACTTCCGTGCCCTTGGCACCGACCACCCGGCTCGTCGCCATTTGAAGAAAACGCATCAGACCAGAACCATCGCGATAAAGGAAGAAACAGAACAACGCGGCGAGACACATCTCCATCACGCCTTGCCCCAACATGATGCCGCCCGCCAGCAGGAAGTTTTTGGCAGGTTCCAAAAGCCGCTCAACCAGCGCAGTCAATTCGCTATGGTTGGTTGCAACCAGATGCCAATATTGAGTAGCTGACTCGCCCACTAGGGGAACACCGTTCAACCAGACTGGGGGTTCCAGTGGGCCGTCTTTGATAATCTGCTTGATTGCGTTGATGAGGTCGGTGACGTTGTCGCTCAGGTTGTAGGCCAACAGTGCCATAGGAAGGATGACAACCAGTCCAAGCACCAGCGTCATGCTGAGCGCCGCGATGTTCTGTCTGCCGCGCAATATGCCCAACAGTCTGATATAGAGAGGCCATGTTGAGATACAAACCACAGCGGCCAGCAATGTGGCGGTCAGGAAGGGTTTGAGAACCAAATAACACCCTAACACCAATAACAACAGAGCCGTCAGTTGCGCGTAATTTTCGAATCGTTTTTCCATGTGTATCCACCCATTTTTTTCTTCGCAAGTCCATCCAACTCGAAACGACTTCTGCAATATCTTCGCCGTTGCACAACTTCGCCAAATCGTTCTTATATGAATCAGCCAATCAACAACGTCTTATACGCACTCTAAATCACAGCCGGAAACTTGGGTGAACAATGTATAGCGGAACTCTGCGATTGCGCAACCCGGGTGAAGCAGTACAATGCGCCGACAAGTAAAACGAAAGCTGAAACTAAATACGCAAGAACCAACGTCGCAGCAAATACGCATGTGTCCATGAACACAAAACCGTTGTATAGCTTCAGGAGATGCTTGGAATGTCAACGACCAGCCTCAAACCGGATTCAGTTTCCCCGCGCGATCCCAAACAAAATCATCTGCTTGCCGCGCTACCCGAGGCGGGCTACGCACGACTGCTTCCCGACTTGGATTTCGTTTAGAGTCCAATTGGAAAAGCGGGTGTGTGAATGTTATTCAGTGGTGAAAAAAGAATACGGCCGCATATTTGCACCGCATAAAATATGACGTGGGGCGGGTCACACCCAAGTCATCGCAGTTCAGACAGCAGTTAACGGAATCGGGTGCAGACCTCCCCTCTTCAATCTCCATCAACAATAATTCGCAAGGTTTTCTATGTGTGGTATCTGCGGTGAACTGCGTTTCGACAAGCGTCAACCTGAAGCTGCAACCCTCAAAAAAATGTCTGCTCAAATGGCTCGGCGCGGGCCGGATGCCGAAGGTTTGTTTCAAGACGGACCACTGGCATTCGGCCACCGACGCCTCTCCATCATCGATCTTTCCGAGCACTCCAGGCAGCCGATGCTGGATGAGCAATTGCATCTCGCTATGGTATTCAACGGGACGATCTACAACTACAAGGAACTACGTGCAGAGCTAATAGAATTGGGCTATGACTTTTTTTCGCAGGGCGATAGTGAAGTCATCCTCAAGGCTTACCATGCTTGGGGCGAGCATTGTGTCGAGCGTTTCTACGGCATGTTTGCTTTTGCGATCTGGAATACGCGCGATCACAAATTGTTTCTCGCGCGTGACCGCTTTGGTATCAAGCCGCTGTATTACACCCTTGATGGAGCATCACTGCGTTTCGCTTCCACCTTGCAGGCGTTGCTGGCAAGCGGCGGGGTAGATACCAGCATCGACCCGGTCGCGTTGCATCATCACCTCACCTTGCATGCTGTCGTGCCCGCCCCGCGCACCTTGCTCAACGGCGTGAAGAAACTACCACCGGCAAGTCACATGACCTTCAAGGCATCAGGCGAAGTCAAGCTCAGCCCATATTGGTCACTGGATGCAACACGTCCGACGACTGTTTTGAGCGAACACGATTGGCTGGATGCGACACGTCATGTGCTGACCAAGGTAGTAGATCGCCATCGTCTCGCTGCCGATGTTCCGGTGGGTGTGCTGCTTTCCGGAGGGCTGGATTCCAGCCTGATTGTTGGCCTGTTGGCTGACCATGTGTCGGACCTGCGCACCTTCTCCATCGGCTTCGAAGACATAGGCGGCGATGCGGAAAAGGGCGACGAGTTTATTTATTCTGACCAGATCGTTGAACGCTTCAACACGTCCCACCACAAATACCTGATCCCCAATAGCGAGGTGTTGCGCCGCTTGCCGGAAGCGGTGTCCAGCATGTCCGAGCCGATGGTGAGCCAGGACAACATCGCCTTTTATCTGCTGGCTGAAAAAGTTTCCAAGGAAGTGAAAGTCGCGCTGGCCGGACAAGGTGCGGATGAAGTGTTCGGCGGTTATTTCTGGTATCCGCAGATGTTGTCTGCATCAGGCTCAACACTGGATAAGTTTCGAAATTATTATTTTGACCGCGACCACGGCGAATATCTGCAAACCGTCAGCTCCGACTTTCACACGGTGGATGTCACCAGTGAACTGGTGCAACGCGAATTATCGAAAACACATGCCGATTCCTTCCTCGACCAGGTGCTGCGTTTCGATGTGACGACGTTGATCGTGGACGATCCGGTCAAACGTATGGACAACATGAGCATGGCGTGGGGACTGGAAGCGCGCGTACCTTTCCTCGATCACGAACTTGTCGAACTGGCGGCACGTATGCCACCCGAATTGCGCCTCAAAGAAGGCGGCAAATTCCCGCTCAAAGCCATAGCACGCGGACTGATTCCCGATTCGGTGATCGACCGGCCCAAGGGATATTTCCCGGTTCCCGCGTTGAAATACGTGCGCGGCGAATTCTTGCAGTTTATGCGGGATATTTTGTTATCGGATGCCTGCAAGCAACGCGGCTTGTTCGAACGGGCTTATGTGGAGAAACTGCTGGCCGCCCCCGAGTCGTATTACACGCGACTGAACGGCAACAAGTTGTGGCACTTGGCGTTACTGGAATACTGGCTGCAACTGAACGTGGATCGGACATAAAGCCAATAGCTTTCGCAAGCACAACAATGCTGTTTGCCACCCGGTAAATTTTGCTCTAGGATGTCTTACCTATTTCTTACCACCAAGGACATCGTATGGAAACCACAAAACTATCCAGCAAGGGGCAAGTGATTCTGCCCGCCGCAATTCGCGCCGCCAACCATTGGCAAGCCGGAGTGGAGTTTTCTGTCGAGAGCACCAGTGCCGGTGTGCTGTTGCGCCCGATCAAGGCTCATCCCGCAACCGAGTTGGATGAAGTCATCGGCTGCACGGGTTATTCCGGCAGGACGCATAGTGTGGCCGATATGGACAAGGCCATCACGGCAGAAATCAAGGCGCGCCATGCACGCGATTGACACCAACGTCCTGGTGCGGCTGCTCACCGGGGACGATGCAGAACAAACAAAACGAGTGGCCGCGCTATTCAAAAAGGAAACGATCTTTATCCCGAAAACTGTTTTGCTGGAAACAGAATGGGTGTTGCGCCGGTTGTATCGCCTTGATAGCGGAGTTGTGGTGAGCGCATTCCGCAAATTGAGCGGCCTATCCAACGTTGAGATTGAACAACCTCTGGTTATCACACAAGCATTGCAATGGTGCAAAGCAGGAATGGATTTTGCCGATGCGCTGCATCTTGCATCCAGCCAGACCAGCAGCAAATTCGCCACCTTTGACGAGCAATTGAAAAAGTCCGCACCGCGAGGAATCAAGCCGAGTGTGCAATTGCTGTAACGCACAGTTTTGCATTGCGGAAAACAACTGCGATGCCGATCACAATGACAAAACTGAATTCAGTACAAATGCTTGGCTACTTGAAAAGAATGCGAATCCACCCCCGAATATCTGTGTAATACAGATTATGCCCACGCGCTAAACGGCAGACAAAAGGCTTTCGTAGGGAATGTGCAGTCCGTCGTGCAGTCGCTTTACCATTTGCAGACTGAGTCGGCGCTTGTGGTTCAATACCTCAGAAACACGACCGCTTGAACCAATAAACGGTTCAAGGTCTTTTTGGGTGAGCCCTTGTTGCTCCATTCTGAATTTGATTGCTTCGACCGGGTCAGCAGCGCTTATCGGGTAATGTTTCTGTTCGTAGGCTTCGATAAGTGTTACGAGGATTTCCATCTCGTCTGCCGCTGTTGTCCCCTCTTGCGCCTGGTACACATTCTCCAGCCGCTTGAACGCCGCGCGCAAGTCGTCATCATTTCGTATCGGCTTAATATTCATTGACGCTCTCCACGTTGATTTGATCATACTGCGCATGGGTTCCAACGAACTTCACCCACGCAATCCCTGCCCGATATTGCATTTCCACAACCAGACGATATTTGTTTCCCGCAATGTTGAAAACGACCCGGTTGTTGCCGCAAATGCTGGCGCTCCTGTACTGTCTTTTTATATCCTGCGGAGTCTTCCAAATCGCCTTGATTGCCTCGTCGTACCAGCTTTGCAAAGCGCCTTCCGAATCGGAGCATCCCGGCTGATTCCAAAATCTAACCAACGTACTCTTGGCAATCACCCGCATGTCATAACCTCCCAATTTGGGAGATTATAATCAAGACCTTTAGCCTGGTCAACATTGAGATTGAACAACCTCTGGTTATCACACAAGCATTGCAATGGTGCGAAGCAGGAATGGATTTTGCCGATGCGCTGCATCTTGCATCCAGCCAGACCAGCAG
>CAZRZH010000134.1:0-7270 GCA_964604485.1 uncultured Sideroxydans sp. | reverse complement strand
TTGATCAGCACATCGACGCCGACGTGGATGCCGGTGCGCACACCGTAAGCGGCACCGAATTTGGCCATCCACACGAACATGATGATGGTGAGTTCCTGCGCCCAGGTGAAGTTCAGGGTCAGTAGCCAATCTTGTAAAACGGGAATGCTGCCGCTATTGCTGGCCGCATATCGATGCACAACGGCAGCAAAAATAATCAGCGTTGCGCCTGCCATGAGGACAGTGATGAACCACTCCTCAAGATGATCGAGATATTTCACGAACGGTACCCCCCTGTTTTTATTACCAGCTTACCGGGCGAAACTCAGCGAGTGCCGCCGACGCATTGCGCGCCGGCGGATCAAGAATTACAACTTGGTTGGATCAAAGCCTGTTTCTTTGTAGATCGACTGCAACAAATCTTTACCGACGCGGTCAGCCATGTTGATGTGAACCGGCGCCATGGCTTTCTTGAAGGCCATACGCTCTTCTTTGCTCGGTGTAAAGATCTCGGTCTTGCCACTCTTCTTCACCGCTTCAAGAGACATATCGTTTTCTTCCTGCGCGATCTTGTTGGCATAGACCGTGGCTTCTTTCATGGCCTGCTCAAGTTGTCCGCGAACATCCGCCGGCAACTCGTCCCAGAACTTCTTGTTGACGATCACCGCATAGCCAAGATAACTGTGGTTGGTCACATTCAAATGTTTTTGCACTTCGTGCATCTTTTGCGTGTAGAAATTGGAGATCGGATTATCCGCACCGTCCACCACCCCGGTTGACAACGCCTGATACACCTCGGAAAACGCCATCACTTGCGGCAATCCACCCACCACACGAACCGTATCTTCAAGTACCTTGGAAGACTGTATACGCATCTTTTTACCCTTCAGGTCGGCGGGTGTCTTGATGGGGGAATTGGCCGAGAAAGACTTGAAGCCGTTGTCCCAGAACGCCAGCCCCTTGATGCCTTTGGGTTCCAGCTTGGCCAAAAGTGACGCGCCGATGGAACCTTGGGTAATCTTGTGCAGGTCTGCGGTATCGTCAAAAATAAAAGGGAAGTCAAAGGCTTCGAATTCCTTCACGCCAAGCGGGCCGAATTTCGAAAGCGAAGGCGCCAACATCTGCACGGCACCGATCTGCAACGCTTCCATCTCCTCTTTGTCCTTGTACAAAGAACTGTTGGGATAGACCTCGACCTTGACCTTGTCCTTGGTGAGCTCTGCGGCACGCTTGGCAAAAAATTCCGACGCTTTGCCCTTGGGCGTACTGTTGGCAACAACGTGGCTGAATTTGATGACGATGGGGTCGGCTGAGGCGGATGTAACGAAACTGAACAACAAGGCACAACACAAAACACTTACTTTTCTCATGTTTCCCTCCCTAGGTGGTTTAGCAACATTGGTACGACAACTTCTTGCTGGCCGCATCATATTCCTAAAGGCCGCAAGACACCAACATCGGGCAGAGCAAATTGCGGGAAACTTACCCACTCACCTTAACGGCAAATAAAGGGGCGGCGGCATCTTCCGCAAATCAGGCTCGATTCGGGTTTGCATAAATTCCGTCCGTGTATATACTACCCGTCAACACATAAAGGGGGGCGATCATGCGCACAGCAAAAGTATTCAAAAGTGGCAATTCGCAAGCGGTAAGAATCCCGGTGGAGTTCCAGTTCGATACCGACGAGGTTGAGATATTCCGCCGTGACGACGAGTTGGTCTTGCGCAAAAAAGCCACCTCACTGGCACAAGCATTTCACTTGCTGAGTTCACTGCCTGCGGATTTTATGGCAGAGTGTAGCGATGATCTGCCGCAAGAGCGCGCGGGGTTGTAAGCCATGCCACGTTACCTGCTAGACACCAACATCTGCATCTACATCAAGAACCATCGCCCCGTCGAAGTGCTGGCGCGTTTTTCCAAGCTGCCCCCTGGCAAAGTTGCGATGTCCGCCATCACCTACGGCGAGTTATGTTTTGGTGCGGAGAAAAGTTCAAAGCCCAAAGAAACGCGGCACATTCTGGAACAACTGGTCTCGCTTATCCCTGTATTGCCTTTGGATGAAACTGCTTCCAAACACTACGGGAAGATTCGCCAGCACCTGCAAGCCGGTGGCAAACCCATAGGCAACAATGACCTGTGGATCGCCTCACATGCTCTCGCCAACAAACTCATATTGGTCACCAACAATGTGGCGGAATTTGAACGTGTTCCAGGATTGCGACTGGAAAACTGGGTTGGGCAATAGCTTGAAGAGAACCCTTCGAACCCGACAGCTTTAGTGTTTCGCCATTCCAAAAGTTAATGGCGGGTGCAATAAGCAATGCGTATTGGTCCAAAACATTCGGCGCAATACAGATTGCCACATCCAGTTGTTTGATCAGAGGCTGAGAGCAAGTCCATCACACCGCGCTGAAACTCAACAGCTGATCCACCAGCAAATGCCCGGCCGAGGTGTTGTGGTTGTACACGTTGTAAGTGTGGCCGGCATTGGCGACTGTCCCCGCATTCGTCCAATTCACCCCGCCCGACAATTGCAGAGCATCGCCCGCATCGCCGGTAACGATAACTTGGTGGGGGATTTGGTAGTGGTGACACTATCAGCAAGGTTGTAGCTGCCGTCTGCCCATCCGGCAGCATTATTGTCCGCTGTTCGCCTGCCTATTCAAACGGATTGACGACAATTAACCCAACGATGCTCTTGAACCCAGATGATCCATTAGAAAAAACCCGTCATTCCGGCGCAGGCCGGAATCCAGTTAATAAACGATTTCCCACGCAAGTGGGACAACACCTTGGGTTTTGTCTGCTTCGCAGAATTTTCTTAATCGCTGGATTCCGGCCTGCGCCGGAATGACGAACTAATGGATTATCCGGGTTGAATCCTGATTGAGATAACCCATCACAACATTGCTATCGAGCAACCAACCCGTCACAGCTTGCGCTCCCACTCTCCACGCATCGCCCGCAAATCATCCTGCAATGCGAGATTGTTTTGTTTTGGAAAACTCGCCTGCGCTGCTCGCGCTAAAACTAATACATCTGGAGAAGTATCTTCTCCCACACTGGATTCCTCATACATCACGATCACCTTGGCATGGCTTGCGCTGGCGGGTAGCAAATCGCTCACCACGTTAATGCGGTGATTAACAATAGACGCTTCCATTTCAAGTGCAATCATTTTTACTCCTCGTTCAAAACACAACCATGTTGCGCATTCTAGCCTAATCAAACCACCGCGCTAAACGTCAACAACTGATCCACCAGCAACTGCCCAGCCGAGGTGTTGTGGTTATAGACATCGAAGGTATGTCCAGCGTTGGTGACGGTTCCGGCGTTGGACCAATTCACCCCACCCGACAGATTCACCGCATCGCCTGTATCACCGGTAAGAATGACTTGGTGCCGCGCTTCGGTGGCAGTGACACCATCGGCTAGGTTGTAAGTTCCATCTAACCATCCGGTGGCGTTGTTGAACTGGTTCATGCCGCTCATGTCCAGTACATCGGCCAGTGATAGTTTCACCGTGTTGTTGCCACTGCCAGTGAGGTCGATATTTTCGATGGAGCTGATGCGCGAATGGCTGCCTTCGGCGCTTTGGCCTTGATTGGCGATGGTGGTGAAATTAAGTGTGACACCGCTGCCAGAAAGTGCGAGGGTATCGAAACCGCTTCCGCCATCTACCCGTGCGTAATTTCCGGCAACAAAGTTGGCAGAAAGTTGCGCAATGTTATCGGCGTTGAGAGTGATGATGTCGTTGCCTGAACCGCCGTACAACACGTCTGCACCGCCGTTGCCGAGGAGGCTGTCGTTGCCCGCACCGCCGACCAGAGTTTCGGCAATGACACTGCCGGGGAGTGTGTCGGCAGCCGAGGTACCCAGTTGATCGACGGTCGTTTGTGCAAACGCCCCAGTTGTTGAACCGAAGATAACATAGCTGCGCCCGGCATTAGGTCCTGCCGCCGGGGCGCTGGTAGGCCGCCCCCACGATGAGGTCGGCCAGGCCGTCACCGTTGACGTCGCCGGCGGCAGAGACGGTATTGCCGCTTATATACCCCGCACCCTGCCCGTTGATAACGAAGCCTCCCACACCGGTGGCGATGGTTGACAGATCAACGGCCGTGCCGTTGGCTTTGCCGTACACCACGTAGCTGCGCTCGGCATTGCTTCCATTCGCCCTCACAATCAGGTCGGCCAGCCCGTCGCCGTTCACGTCGCCGGCGGTCGAAACGGAAACGCCGCTCCAGTCCCCCGCACTCTGCCCGTTGATGACAAAGCCGCCCACACCGGTGGCGATGGTGGAGAGGTCCACGGCCGTACCGTCGGTTTTGCCGTACACCACGTAGCTGCGGCCAGCATAAGGTACTGCGACCGGGGAGCTCCCAGACGCCCCCACGATCAAGTCGGCTAGGCCGTCGCCGTTGACGTCGCCGGCGGCTGAGACGGAATTGCCGCTGATGTCACCCGCACTCTGCCCGTTGATGAGAAAGCCGCCAACACCGGTGGCGATGGTTGACAGATCAACGGCGGTGCCGTCGGCTTTGCCGTACACCACGTAGCTGCGCCCGGCAGAAGCTCCTGCCGCCGGGTCGCTTGCATACGCCCCCACGATGAGGTCGGCGAAGCCGTCGCCGTTGACGTCGCCGGCGGTCGAGACGGAATAGCCGCTCCAGTCCCCCGCACTCTGCCCGTTGATGAGAAAGCCGCCAACACCGGTGGCGATGGTTGACAGTTGTACGGCTGTGCCGTCGGCTTTGCCGTACACCACGTAGCTGCGCCCGGCTTGAAGTCCTGCCGCCGGGGCGCTCCAAGGCGCCCCCACGACCAAGTCGGCCAGCCCGTCGCCGTTGACGTCGCCGGCGGTTGAGACGGAATAGCCGCTTAAGTCACCCGCACCCTGCCCGTTGATAACAAAGCCACCCACTCCGGTGGCGATGGTGGACAGGTCAACGGTCGTGCCGTTAGTTTTACCGTACACCACGTAGCTGCGCCCGGCATGTGATCCTGCCGCCGCAGCGCTCCAAAGCGCCCCCACAATCAGGTCGGCCAGGCCGTCGCCGTTGACGTCGCCGGCGGCTGAGACGGAATAGCCGCTTAAGTCACCCGCACTCTGCCCGTTGATGGCAAAGCCGCCCACGCCGGTGGCGATGGTGGAAAGGTCAACTTGGGTGCTGAGCGTGACGGCGCGGCTTCCCGCCAAACTGAGATTGCCGGCCACATCGGTAGCGATCACACTCAAGGTGTGTGTCCCTTGCCCCATTGCTGCGACATCGGCTACGGTGAGGTTATAGCTCCACATTCCGCTTGCATTCACAGTGGCGGTGCGAATATTTCCGGCACCCAATGTCAAAGCGATGCTGGCATTGGCTTCTGCCGTTCCTGTAATGGCTCCGTTTGATTCGGCAGCGTTAATAACATCATCCGTGGCAACTGCATTGATGACCGGGGCAGACGGGGTGACTGTATCCAGAGTGAAACTGTATGAAGAAGTGACTGAAACATTCCCCGCACTATCGGTTTGACGAAGATTGAGACTATTGCTGCCTTCGGCAGCGGCAAATGTTGTTGCCCAACTTGCGCCATTATTGATGCTGTATTCCGTCACCGCCCCTGCTTCTATACCCGTAACATTGAGTGCGCCGACGTTGGAAATTTTGTCAGTGGCACTGCTACCGCTATCGGTAGTTAAGGCAACCACGGGGGCAGAGGCGAGAGTGTCAAAAATAAAGCCGAAGGCGGTAGCGTTTGAGGTATTGCCCGCCACATCTTTTTGCCTCACTTGCACATTGTTTACGCCTTCCAAAGCGGTGAAGTTGTTCGCCCAAGTCGCACCTGTATTTCTGCTGTATTCGATGGTGGCATTGGCCTCGATGCCGGTGATATTGAGCGTGCCGACATTGGTGATCCTGTCGGTTGGATTGCTGCCGCTGTCGGTGGGTAAGGCGACGCTCGGTACACTGGGCAGCACCGAATCAAAGTTGAAGATAAGGGCGGTAGCCTGGGAGGCAATTCCGGCTGGGTCTTGTTGGCGTGCTTGAACGTTGTTGATGCCTTGCACCGCATTGAATATGCCGGACCAAGCCTCCCAAGTCGTGCCTCCGTCTGTGCTGAGACGGTATAAAACGGTATTGCCGGGTTCTACGCCGACAGTACTGAGCGTTGCATTGTTGGTTGTGTTGTCTGAATTGGAAGAGCCGGTGTCATTGACCAAACTCAAGGTAAGTTGAGGGGGGATGTTTGCCAATTTTTGGCTGGTGATTATTTCATCCACAGTAGTTGCAGACCCAATGAGTGTCGTATCTGCAACCACTGCGGCGGTGGCATTGGCGATGCTCGCAACACTCACCCCAAGAGCTTTTGCCTGCGTCACGATCTGGGTGACCAACGCGGCATCGCTCAAATTGGTGGATGCTGCAATGGGGTTGGTGACGATGTCCGAGATCGCTTTGAGTGCTTTGTTGTAATTGTCTGGCATCAATATCGCACCCGAACGAACCGCCGTGACTGCAATGGATACGACTTGCGCGGCGACTTTCTGCACGGCAATTGCGGTGGGGTCTGTGCTGGCATGGGCGAACGGATCGTAGGTGGTGATCGAGCCGATGCTTGTTTGGTGTCCAGACAACCCTAAGCCGGCAAGCAATTTGGTCTCGGCTAACGCTTGGCTCATGCCCGGATTCGCATCCAGGACGTTTTGTAACAGGGTGGTCAGGGGATTGATGACGGCTGATCCTGCGGGTGCTTTCATCAGCAGGGTATTGGTCAAGCCTGTGCTGACATCTGTGCCGCCCACCGCGAGTATTTTGCCCTGCAGGGTGTTGGAAATTTGTCCTTCGAATTTTCCGTTGGCGCCGGTAAACAGTCCGGTATCTTCGCTGGCTTCGGCCAAGCCGTTGCCGTTGGTATCCACATAAATCTTTGCACCGCTGATGTAGCCATCGGCCACTACACCTGACAGTAAATGCGTAGTGATGACTGGTGTGCTGTCTTTCTTTCCACCCCCACCGGCAGCGGCGGCAATGCCTCCGATGGCTGCTGCACCGCCCAATATCCAGCCCCATGACATGCCGCTTTCTGCAGCGGTTGCGGCGGTGGTAACTGGCGCGGAGGCTGATGAAGCAGTGGCCGGGGTTTGCGTATCTGTTGTGGTTGCTGCCGGTTGTGCAAACTCGCTTGCTGCCAGGACGATGGGTTCGCCGAAGCTGGTGGGATGTCCGGTGGTGGGTTCGGTGGTGCCGTCAACAGCCTGTTGGAAAACTTCGCCTTGCCTGGCGGCAAGATCATCTAATAATTC
>CAZRZH010000133.1:0-7274 GCA_964604485.1 uncultured Sideroxydans sp. | reverse complement strand
ATGCCGGGTGGTGTGGGAGGGGCTGGTCAGCTACTGACCACCCCTATCCCGATTTGAACTTATGATAACAACCCCACATCCCGCATTGCAGATTTGCATCTGGGTGCTACTGGCTTTGCTGGTACAACGGTTGCAAGAAGTGACTTTATTTTTGCTATGTTTGGTGCTGTCTGTGCTTGCATTATTTCTTTGCACCGAGCAATTTAAAAGCCTACTAAAGCGTACACGCTGGATCATGTTTTCATTGCTGTTGATTTATGCCTATACCACCCCCGGCGCTGCAATTTGGCCGCATTTTGGGCTCTTGTCACCTAGCAGAGAAGGTTTGCTGGACGGAGCAATGCAGCTGGGCAGATTGTTAAGCGTCCTGGCCGGGCTGGCGGTCTTGTTGGCTTTGTTGCCGCTGCCGCAATTGATCGGCGGAATATTTTCCCTGATGTATCCCTTACGCTGGCTCGGAGTGTCGCGTGAACGCTTTGCAGTCCGTTTGGCATTGACACTGGACAATGCCGAGTCTGCTATGCGTGATACAGCCGGCGATTGGAAATCTACCATTGGCGATGCGCTGAATCCACCGCCTTACGCAACGTCGCATATCCAATTACGCAAGCAGCGCTTTGGCGCGCTCGACAGGGTGATTGTGGTTATCGGATGCATCGTTCTGATCGGAATGTGGAAATGAGAATTGCATTGGGTATCGAATACAACGGTAGTGAATATTGCGGCTGGCAGAGCCAGCCCGACGCAACAAATGTGCAGGATACGTTGCAGGCGGCTTTGAGCAGGATTTCCGGTGAACACATCTCCACCATCGCAGCAGGGCGAACCGATACCGGGGTGCATGCATTGGAGCAAGTCGTGCATTTCGACACGTCTATTGTTAGGCCACTTTCGGCATGGGTGCGCGGCACGAATGCATTGCTGCCGAAAGATATCGCCGTGTTGTGGGCGCAGCCTGTCTCGGATGAGTTTCATGCGCGATTTTCGGCACAGGCACGCAGCTACCAATACGTGCTCATCAATCGCCCGTCACGCAGCGCCGTACATCACGCCAAAGTGGGTTGGTTTCACGCTCCGCTGGACAGGGAGGCAATGCGTGAAGCCGCGCAATATCTGTTGGGCGAACATGATTTCAGTGCCTTTCGTTCCTCGCAGTGCCAAGCCAAGTCGCCGACGAAGAATCTTGTCGTGCTTGACATCCAACAGCAGGGCGATTCTTTCATTTTCAACCTGACGGCCAATGCTTTCCTGCATCACATGGTACGTAATATCCTAGGATGTCTGCTCTATGTGGGTAAAGGTAAATACCCGCCGCAGTGGATAGTTGAAGTGTTGGCAGCACGCGACCGCAAAATAGCTGCGCCCACCTTTATGCCGGACGGACTTTACCTGCGCCACATCACCTACGATGCAAAGTGGTGCTTGCCTCAAGGTACAATGCCGCCTCGTACTTAGTCGTTCCAGCCATATGACACGAATCAAAATCTGCGGTATTACCCGTAAGCAGGATCTGCACGCTGTAGCACGTAGCGGTGCGGATGCCATCGGTTTGGTGTTCTATGAAAAAAGCCCGCGCCATGTCAGCATCCAGCAGGCGGTTGAGTTGTTGCGACATGTTCCTCCGTTCGTCACGGTGGTTGGCTTGTTCGTGAATCCATCAGTTGATTACATGCGCGAAGTCTTGGCAAAAGTGTCACTGGATGTGTTGCAGTTTCATGGCGAGGAGTCATCCGAGTTCTGCCAACAGTTCGGCAAACCTTATCTGAAGGCGATACGGGTCAAAGCGGGGGTGGATTTGGTAGAATGCGCGGCCCGTTACGCCAGTGCTCAAGGTCTGTTGCTCGATGCCTTCGTCGAAGGTACGCAGGGTGGCACGGGCGAGTCGTTCGACTGGGCACTTATTCCGCAGGATCTGCCTTTGCCGGTGATTCTTTCCGGTGGTTTGCATGCGGACAATGTGGCACAGGCGATCAGACAAGTCAGGCCTTACGCGGTGGATGTGTCCAGCGGCGTCGAGGCGGGCAAGGGAATTAAAGATGCTGCGAAGGTCGCGTCATTTATCAAAGAGGTCAAGTGCATTGAGTTATAACTATCCAGACAGCAGCGGCCACTTCGGGCAGTTCGGCGGCATCTATATGGCCGAGACGCTGATCCCCGCCGTGGAAGAATTGCGCCAGCAGTACCTGCGTTTTCGGGATGATCCGGAATTCAAAGCTGAATTCGCGTATGAACTAAAACATTACGTCGGTCGTCCCAGCCCAATTTATCACGCCAAACGGCTCTCGGACGAACTCGGCGGTGCGCAAATTTATTTAAAGCGCGAAGACCTGAATCACACCGGCGCGCACAAGATCAACAATGCCATCGGCCAAGCACTACTTGCCAAGCGTATGGGCAAGAAGCGTGTTATCGCCGAAACAGGCGCAGGCATGCACGGCGTTGCGACGGCCACCGTGGCGGCACGTTTTGGCATGGAGTGTATCGTGTACATGGGTGCGGAAGACATCCAGCGCCAGGCGCCAAATGTGTTTCGCATGAAGCTGCTGGGCGCGACCGTTGTGCCTGTGGAGAGCGGTTCCAAGACGTTGAAAGACGCCTGCAACGAAGCCATCCGCGATTGGGTTACCAACGTCGAAAACACGTTTTATATTTTTGGTACCGCAGCGGGTCCGCATCCATATCCGATGATGGTGCGCGATTTCCAGTGTGTCATCGGCAATGAAGCCAAAGTGCAGATGCCGGAGATGATTGGATGTCAACCCGATGCCGTGATCGCCTGCGTTGGCGGAGGCTCCAACGCGATTGGTTTGTTTCATCCTTATATTGAAGTCCCCAACGTGCAGATCATCGGAGTTGAAGCGGGGGGGTATGGTATTGCAAGTGGCAAGCACGCTGCACCGCTCACTGCCAATGCCAAGGTCGGCGTGTTACACGGCAACAAGGTTTATTTGATTCAGGACGAGAACGGCCAAATCATCGAAACACACTCCATTTCTGCCGGCTTGGACTACCCCGGAGTTGGCCCCGAGCACTGCCTGTTGAAAGACATTGGACGTGCTCAATATGTTGCGATTAATGACGACGAGGCCATTGCCGCGTTCGATGCGCTGTGCCGTTTCGAGGGTATCATCCCGGCGTTGGAATCCAGCCATGCACTGGCGCATGCGATCAAGATTGCACCCACCATGGGCAAAGAAAAAGTGTTGCTGGTGAATCTTTCCGGTCGCGGCGATAAGGACATGAATACGGTGGCGAAGTTGAAAGGCATCACGCTATGAGCCGCATCGATACGACGTTCGCCAAGCTTAAGCAACAACAGCGCAAAGCACTCATTCCGTTCATCACTGCGGGAGACCCGTCGCAGCCACTCACCGTGCCACTGTTGCACGGCCTGGTCGCAGCGGGGGCGGATGTGCTTGAACTCGGCGTGCCGTTTTCCGACCCGATGGCGGATGGACCCACCATCCAGCGTGCTTCCGAACGTGCGCTTAGGAATGGCATGACGCTGCGCGGAGTGCTGGCTATGGTGGCCGAGTTTCGCAAGCAGGATTCGGCTACGCCGGTGGTGCTAATGGGCTACGGCAATCCGATCGAAGCGATGGGCTGGGAGATATTTGCACAGCGCTGTGAAGAAGTCGGCGTGGATGGTGTGCTTACGGTGGATTTTCCGCCGGAGGAAAGCCATGAGGCATTCGAACATCTGCAACGCCATAAAATCGCGCCAATTTTTTTACTTGCGCCAACGACGAATGATGCGCGCATCCAGCAGGTCGCCAAACTGGCTCGCGGGTACGTGTATTACGTTTCACTCAAAGGCGTCACCGGCGCGGGCAGCATCGATCTGTCCGCCATAGAAGAAAAGCTGCCGCAATTACGCAAATACATCGAACTACCTATCGGCGTGGGTTTTGGTATCCGCGATGCGGCGACTGCCAAAGCGGTGTCGAAATTGTGCGATGGCGTGGTGGTGGGCAGCCGCATCGTGCAAGAGATCGAGAATTCGAGCGAAATAAATGTCGTCGCCAATGTCACCAAGTTGGTGCGAGAATTAAGACTAGCAATAGATAACTAGAGGGGGAAATATCATGGGATGGTTTCAAAAATTATTACCGCCGAAAATCAAACGCCGTGAGAGCGAAGATTCCAAGAAAAACGTGCCGGAAGGTCTGTGGCATAAATGCCCGTCCTGCCAGGCGGTGCTGTATCACTCCGATCTGGAGAAGAACCACAGCGTCTGCCCCAAGTGCAACCATCATCACCGCATTACCGCGCGTACCCGTCTGGATTGGTTGCTGGATAGGGAAGGACAATTCGAAATCGGATCCGAAGTGCTGCCGGTGGATACGCTGAAGTTCAAAGACCAGAAGCGATACATCGACCGTTTGGTTGCCTCCAAGAAAAGCACCAACGAAGACGATGCGCTGATCGTGTTGCAAGGAAGCATTCACGCCGTACCGGTTGTAGCTGCCGCATTTGAATTCAGCTTTATGGGCGGTTCGATGGGGTCGGTGGTGGGCGAACGTTTCGTGCGCGGTGTGCAAGTCGCACTGGAGCAACAATGCCCGTTCATCTGCTTTGCCGCTAGCGGTGGTGCGCGTATGCAGGAAGGTCTGCTGTCATTGATGCAGATGGCCAAGACCAGCGCGGCGCTAACACAGTTGAGTGAAGCCAAACTGCCCTTCATTTCCGTGTTGACCGACCCGACCATGGGCGGCGTATCTGCCAGCTTCGCCTTTCTGGGTGATGTGGTCATCGCCGAACCGGGTGCCTTGATCGGCTTCGCCGGTGCGCGTGTCATTCAGCAGACCGTGCGTGAGACCTTGCCGGATGGCTTTCAACGCGCAGAGTTCCTGCTGGAGCATGGTGCCATCGACATGATCGTCGACCGTCGTGAGATGCGCGACCAACTGGCGACACTCATCACACTGCTGACTAAGCAGGATGCGGTGGTGAAGTTGGAAGCTGCATAAGCGATTTTTAGAGCTACTTGCTGATTACGCGCATGTATGTTCCAAATAAAATCTCGAAGTCGAAGCGTGTATGGAACATTCTTCTCTCGGGGTGTTTGCTTGTTTATGGAACAGTAGGAATATATCTGGACGACATGCTGGTTTTCGGTAAAGGTAGGGATACGCACTTTCACGGGGAAACTGCGTGGTTGATATATGTAGCAATGATTTTTGCCTCACTCAATATGCTTTCTGTTGTTGCAGATCACTATGATCAAAGAAACAACGAGTTGAATTACAGCAGGTTTGCCAAGATTACCCAGATACTTGGGCTGTTGTTTTTTGCGTTGGCCTTAGTGCTAGATATATTCATTTTCAAGACAGGCACGAGAGCTTAGCAAGCGTAGGGTGCAATAACCACCTGGCATTGCGCCGGATGTTTTAACGAAATTTGTGCAATGCGCTTCGCTTATTGCACCCTACAAAATTCAAATGCCTAACCCCCTTGCCGACTGGCTAACCCACCTCGAATCCCTGCACCCCAAAACCATTGCGCTGGGTCTGGAGCGCGTGGCGCAAGTCAAACAGCGGCTGAATCTCAATCCAAATTTCCCCCTCATCATCGTCGGTGGTACCAACGGCAAAGGTTCGGTGTGTGCGATGCTGGAAAGCATCATGCATGCGGCCGGATACAAGGTCGGCTGCTATACATCGCCGCATTTGCTGAATTACAACGAGCGCGTGCGCATCGCCAAACAGCAGGCGAGTGATGACGAGTTGTGCGCTTCGTTTGAGGCGATTGAGGTGGCACGCAAAGAGAGTTGTAGTGCTGAACAACTTACCCCCTCCCCAACCCTCCCCCAGAGGGAGAGGGAGCTGCCGCTAGAAGCGATTGATATTCCCTTGACTTATTTCGAATTTGGCACCCTCGCCGCGATGCAATGTTTCATCGCCCACAAGGTGGATGTCGCCATCCTTGAAGTGGGGCTGGGCGGCAGGCTGGATGCGGTGAATGTATTTGATGCGGATGTTGCGGTGGTGACCAGCGTGGATATCGACCACGTGGATTATCTGGGGGATACACGCGAAAAAATTGCCTTCGAGAAGGCGGGCATTTTTCGTCAAGGTCGTGTGGCAATTTGTGCCGACAGTGATGTGCCGCAGACTTTGCGCAAGCATGCGGGTGACATTGGCGCAGAGCTCCGGTGTATCGGCAGTGAGTTCGGCTTCTCGACGCATCAAGGGCAGTGGAACTATCGAAGCAATACCGGTTCGCGCAATGCCTTGCCGCACCCGTCCTTGCTCGGTGCCTTCCAGTTGCACAACGCCAGCGCGGTACTCGCGGCCCTGGATGCGCTGAAAGATAAGTTACCGGTGAATATGGAATCCGTGCGGCGCGGCTTGGTCGAGGTGCAACTTTCCGGACGATTCCAGTTTATTCCCGGACAGCCCCAGCTGATTCTAGATGTGGCGCATAACCCCCACGCAGCGCGCTCATTGGCACAGAACCTTGCAAATTTACCACCTGCCAAGACCTTCGCTGTTTTCGCCATGCTCAAGGACAAGGATATGGCCGGGGTGGTGCAGGCGCTTGATGAGCAGGTTGATGTATGGTTGGTCGCCGGTATCGATGCGCCGCGTGGAGCCACTGCGCATGAACTCATTGTGATACTCAGGAACGCGCAATTAAGGGGAGAGCTTGTGTGCTGTACGACCATCGAAAATGCACTAGATGAGGCCAGCAAACGCGCGGGCGAAAATGATAGAATCGCCGCCTTTGGATCATTTTATACGGTGGCGGAAGTGATGCTTGCGCGGGGATTGCGCAGTGTTTGAACTTCCCGAAATTCACAATGGCAAAACAAACTGCAACAGTTGAAGAATCCAATTTGAAACGTCAGGCGAGACGCCGGTTGATAGGCGCGGTGGTGTTGGTCCTCGCCATTGTGGTCATCCTGCCGATGATTTTTGATAATGAACCCCCTCCCGCTGCGAACGTCATCGAGTTAAGTATCCCGAACCAGGCCAATGTCTTGCCATTGCCGCCACTGCCTGCCAGTGCCCCGTTGCCCGAGGTGGCTTCGGCTGTGAGCGCCCTCCCTGCCTCGGCGGTGGTCAGTCTTCCGGTATCTGCGGTTATTGCAACACCATTGGCAGTTCAGCCGGTGCAAGCGATACCGGCTGCAAGCAAACCCAAGTCTGAAGTCAAACCGAAATCTGAGGCGAAACCCAAGCAGGAAGCCAAGAGCAAGACGGCGGCCAAGCTGTTGCTCGTGAAGGCGGTCGAGCTTCCAATGAGTTGAGTTCTGAGAGCGGCGTCGGTAT
>CAZRZH010000132.1:0-7381 GCA_964604485.1 uncultured Sideroxydans sp. | reverse complement strand
GTGCAATAATGAATTCATTAAAGGGGGCGTTAATGGTCGATAAAGAACGAGAGGGTGATCGCCGCGTAGTCAAATCGCCGCAAGCTCGAAGCGGCGGGCGTAGTTTAGTCTCGCGGAAAAGTGGGAGGCAACGTGTTAAGCAAGATTGACCGAGTGGCAGCCGCAGCAGAGAGTATCGACCTGTCCAAAGTTCCGAGTAAGTCTGCCGAACTTTCCATATTGTTTAACCAAGCGGAAGAATCGCTATTGAGATTGCTTGCCTTCGCCAGGAAGGCCGACATATCAATGGTTGATGGGCGCACGCTGGAGGCGGCTCTGTATTTCCTCGCTGCTGATGAGAATGGGAAACGAGTGGTGCAGATACTGTTGAGCGGTCGGCCAATAAATATACCGCTGGACATGTTGGATGACAATGAGGCATCGATGCGTGCTATGGCAGAGCAATTCGGCGTAACCACACAGGATGTGATGCGCTACGAGATGAGTTTGCAAAGTGATGGAGGTGCATCGGGAATCCCGATTGAGTGCAATCATCGTGCGGGCTGCCGGAGAACAAAGTTACTCTATTTCGGCGACCCGGCACAGATGGTGTCGGTCGAACGGCAGGCGTCGATGGAGGTATGGTACTGCGCAGAACATCGAGAAGCTGCTTTCAAGTCCCATGGCTCACTTTCCGACGAGGTCTATCCGATACTTTTTCGCATCAAAGAAACACCCGGGCTTACCCAGAAAGAGACCGGCGCCAAGCGCGATTACCTCGCGTTTCTTGAGGTCGTCGGATTGATCAAAGTGGAGAGGATGGGGCACAGTGGCCGGGTGCTGGTTTACCAGATCAGCCTAACCGAGGCCGGGCACGGAGCGCTGGCCAAGGCGAAAAGGATTGGGTGAAATCATTCGCATTTGGCGTAGCTGCATGGTTGTCGCAGTATCTACACATCTAACTGAAAGGTAAGTTTGGTGATTCGCAGAAAGTTAATTAGGTGAGAAACCTGCTACAGGAAATGGCACGAGAGAACGTAATCGTTTCTTCAGGGCATGGGGTGGGGGCGATTTGGACGTTGGTTCCGCCAGTGGAATAGGCTAAGCGAGTATGTATTTAGCTTATTCGCAGGTTGGTTTTAGCCAATGGTTTTTTCCTTACTATCTGTTTATTAGTGAGTTTCAATTGGATAAATTTTGATTTTTTACTGGAGATTTAGTTTATTCAGTCCATGAGCTACACAGAAGATTGTCTCGTCGAACAATCCGCCATCCAACACTTCCCTTTTTGCGCTGGGAAAAGTAGTATGTTTTCCCATCAAAACTGCTTGCACAGTAATTATGCAATCACTTAATAAAAAAGCAATTTCTAGAATATACGGGCGCGGTAGGGGGTGGGCATTCTCGCCGAATGATTTCGTCGAGGATTTCAGCCGCGATCAGATTGAAAATGCGCTATCTGGATTATGCCGCGAGGGCAAGATACGCCGCGTCTGCCGAGGTATTTACGACTACCCGAAATTCAGCGAGCTGTTGCAGCAGGAGCTGAGCCCAGATTTCGATCAGGTGGCACAGGCGTTTGCGCGCAAGTTCAATTGGCGTATTCAGCCTTCGGGTGATGCCGCGCTCAATCTCTTGGGGCTTTCCACACAGGTACCTGGTCGGCTGGTGTACCTCTCCGATGGACCGAACCGTCAGTACGACATCGGCAACTACACGCTGGAATTCAAGAAGTCGGCATTGAAGGATGTCGGCTTCAAATACCGCGAGAGCGGGCTGATCGTGCAAGCGCTGAAGGCGTTGGGCCAAGAGCGGGTGGGCGAGGTGGTGATTACCACGCTACGGAAGCAACTGGATGAGAAAGTCTGCAAGCAGATACTGAAAGATACGGTGACGGCGACCGGCTGGGTGTATGAGGCGATCAAGCGGATTTGCGGGGAGCGTGGCTGATGGAGTCAGTCGCGCGCCTTTCCGCCGCTGAACGCCGCGAGCTGTTTGCCGAAACAGCGGCGCGCAAGGGCATGACGCCCGCCATCGTGGAGAAGGATTTCTGGGTGTGCTGGACGCTGGGTAGGTTGTTCGAGCATCCCGAGTTGTCGCGCTTGCTGATGTTCAAGGGTGGTACGAGTTTGTCCAAGGTGTTCAATCTGATTGAGCGCTTTTCTGAAGATATTGATCTCATCCTAGATTGGCGCGTGGTGGTTGGCGAGGATGATCCGCTGGCCGAGCGTTCCAACAACAAACAAGAAGCACTGAACAAAACGATTGATGCCAAGGCTGTGGATTACATCGGCGGTGAAATGCTGGCGATGATCTCAGGTGCGGTTGATCCGATATGTCGATGTGCGGTTGCTGAAGATGACCTGCATGCCTTGAATGTGATCTATCCAGCGGCCTTCTCCGATGCCTATCTGCGACCAGAAGTGCGCCTTGAGATCGGTCCACTTGCCGCTTGGATGCCCTACGACCATTACCAAATCAAGCCTTATGCAGCCGAGGCGTTCCCCCAGCTTTTCAAACAAGCGGATTGTGCCGTGCAGGCCATACGTGCTGAACGTACATTTTGGGAGAAGGCGACGATTCTGCATCACGAAGCGAACCGTCCGGAAAGCAGCCCGCAGCCGCTACGTTATTCGCGCCACTATTACGACCTTGCCATGATGGCGGCTTCTCCGGTGAAAGATGTGGCACTGGCAGACCTTGCGTTACTTGAGGATGTGGTTGCGTTCAAGGAAAGGTTCTATCGGCGCCCTTGGGCGCAGTACGATCAGGCGAAACTAGGAACCTTCAGGCTGATGCCGTCAGGACATGTATTGGCGACAGTGGAGAAGGACTATGCGCAGATGCGCAACATGATCTTTGGTCGCTACCCAGACTTTGGCGAGATCATGGAATCGTTGCGCAAGCTGGAGGCAGAGATCAATGGGCTACACCGAGGATAGCCTCGTCGAGCAACCTGCCATCCAGCTCTTTGCCGAGCTGGGTTGGGAGACCCTGGTCGCCTCGGAAGAGGTGATGGGGGCGATCCCCTGTCCTTTTTGCGGCCAACAGGAAAATCTCTATGTTAAAACGAAATATTCAGGAAAACTGAATGCAAAAGGACAGGTGGCTGTGGAATGTATTCATTGTGGCGCAATTGGTGCTCATTACTCATGGGGTTATGCGCATGATGCGGCGCAAACAGAAGATGATGCTGGCATTTAATTCTGCAATTGCTCTTGAAACATCTGGAGGTGATGTTTCAAAAATCGTGGCTGAAAATTCAGTTCTCAAATCGTCGTTGGCCGATCTTCTTGAAGAACGAGCGGAGCTGATTGGGAAGAGGGATAAAGGGCGTCCAACAAAGGCTGAACAATATGCAGGTCCAGAGGTTATAAAAAGGCTTATTGATTTTTTCAGAATTCAAAATAATTCTTGATAGAGAAGAAAGAGAAATCCAGTAAATGGCCATATTCATTGACTTCATGGGAATTCAGGGAGAAATCAACTTGCGCTTGGATGAGGTGATCAAGAGTTGCGGCGGTCATCCAGTACATTGCACCGAGTTTGGATTTAGCGAATATTTGGGTAATGAGTACGAAGCTGAAAGACTGGCAGATGGTCGAATCTTAGTTTGGTCTTACATTGACGATTCAGACGACTCGGTAGGCAGGATTCTCATAAATAGAGAAGAGGCGGCTTACATCATCACCGAACAGGAATTCTATTCGCTCAGCAAAGATCAGCTATCTGCAATGTACGCAGCAAGGTCGCCAGATCAGGACGGTGCCGACTTTAGTGATGGAAACTTTCTGCAAACCATTTTAGAAAAGAAGGGTGGCACACCACTCAAGACCTTTCTTCTTGAACGCTTTGAGAGACTTAAATCAGCGGCGGGAATCTACGACAAAAATAGCGGGTGGGCTCGGACATTTTCGCCATGCAATTTCCCGGGTTGCTGCGCTATGAAAAGTTTATGGTTTGAGAATCCGGATGAAATGCAGGTGAACGAACTCATGGCTATGACAGACGTTCGTTACTGCACAGAACATAAAGAAAACCGCTCCGATGCCAATCTAACCAGCGATGAATTACTACAGAAGCTCAAGGAAATTCAACAATCACCAGGACAATATCTTGATGAGTCAGGAATGCGACGTAGCCAAATGAATCTTTTAGAGTCGGTAGGTTGGGTGCGCGTTGAGCGAGTTTACAGAAGCGGCAGAGTCTTTTTCTATCGATTATTCCTCACTGATGACGGCGTTGCACATATAGCCAAGCGCGCTGCCAAAAATCATAGCTGCATACAACCTTGATTTTATAGAATGTGCCAATACGAAACAAATGTTGGTTGAATGTGTCGCACATCGCCGCCATAATGGTCGCATGACGAACCCAAAAGACCTGATTCTTCCTCTCAAGCGGATCTACTTTGAGCAGATTCGCTCCGGTGAAAAGCTGGAAGAGTTCCGCCTCTGCACACCGTATTGGGAAAAACGCCTCGTAGGGCGCTCATACGACCGCGTGGTGCTCACCCTTGGGTATCCTGCCAAAGACGATGCAGAGCGCCGTTTGGTGCTTCCTTGGAAGGGTTTTGTGAAGAGGCAGATAACGCATCCGCATTTCGGCGACATGCCGGTGGATTTTTTGCAATTGATGTGAGGCAGGATCGATGATGACAGGCAAAGAATTTGAAGCAGCAGTGAAGGCGGCTGGTTACACCCAAAAGCGTTTCGCTGAAATCATGGGTGTAGCCCGTACCACTATTGCGCGCCAATACGAGGCAGAAGAGGTATCGCCGTACTGGGTGTATTCGCTGGCCGGGCTGATCTCGGGCGAAGCTGCGCGCAAGGTTGTGGAACTTGTAAGTGACGCGAACATAGCGGTAGTGAAAAAGTAGAAAATTGCTACTTTGCGCGCTTGCAAATGTATCAATACAGAACTAGAATTCACACATTCGGTTTTATATTGATACATGCGGGGGGGGGTGAATGGCGCAGCTTGTGAATTACTACCAGATCAAGTCGGGCGTGAACTCGGGGTTTGTTGTCGCTTTCGGCTCTTGGCCAGCGAGAGTCCTCAAGCACCGGGGTTGGACACCTGAAAAACGGTTCTATCAGCGCGTGGCCACACCCGAAGAGCATGAGTGGTTGGCCAACTGTATGCGGTTTCAGGCTTACCGCTACGACTCGGTGGATGGCCTGCTGCATGATGAGAGTGAGGCGTTGCAGAAGTGGCCTAGCACGTTCGAGCAGCTGAAGACTCGGGTGGCGGACATCGGGAGGTTGGCATGAGCTTGAATCTCCCCAAATCAGTGCCGCTGAAATATCGTTCACGCATCGGGCATTGGGATGACGAACGTGAGTGTGGAAATTCGCTGATTGTGTCGTTGAATGCCGGTTGGCGATTCCCTGTAGCAGAGGGGCACGTGCAAGGATTTGACACGGTGCGCGAAGCTGTAGATGGATTGCGCGAGAGTGAGCCGTGTAGTTGTGTGGATTGCCAGAAGTCGCTTGGAGTGGCTGTTTAACTGAATTGGACCAGGTTGACAGATAGAGTTTTTCGCAAGGTGTGAATGGTTGACAAACATTCGCAATTGCAAGGAAGGGTAGATATGGCAAACGAAGCAGTGCAGGCAATGATTGAAAGAATTCGCGGGAATCGTCCTGAAATGTCCGACGCTGTTCGGAAAGAGATATTCGAGGTCAATGTGGCCTCTGCCGATTTGAAAGTAATCTCAAGTAATGGTGAGCCAGATCTGAATTCGCCAATCACCACGGGGTACCGCTCGACGTGGGGCGAAAAGAAAGCCCTGTGCGAACTTGAAGCGCGATACGCGTATGAAAGAGGAGAGTCAGCCAGCCACAATCCGTACCATGAAAACACGTGGCCAAATAAATGGTGGGCAGATTATTTTGCTCAATGTGTCGGGGCGTATGAACACGTCGCAGTCAGCATCACTAACTAAACCATGAAAGGTAAACATGACTCGCGATGAAACGTTGGCAGTTGCCAGTTTGGTATTTGGGGTGAAAGTATGGGCAGTGGTTGGGTATTGGGACATTAAGGTGGAGACAGTCCCCGCCAGAACATTGATTCTTACCAATGATTGGGTTGAACGAAATATCGAATCCGGCCACTTGCAACCAGATAAATTCGAGCAGATGTTGCGTGGAATTCAAGATTCACAGTGGCTTAAAGACAGCAACGGTGAATTGCACTGCTTGTTTAGATAGGCAACGATAGTAGATTACAATCCAATGCGGTAGTGACGAGAAAATGCAGCAGCCCCAAGCGCTACTTCGTCTGTGACTAACTGAGCCGTTTGGCAAGGCCGTAAGACTAGCCCCGAAAGGGGCATTAAGGTAAAGGCTCGCTGTGCTTGAGACAACACTTCGTCGAGGGCACCATCGTCACTATCACCACCAATGAGGTTTAGAACCTATGTCAGAGCTGTTTCAGTTGCTGGGAATGGAACAATTCCAATTCACGATTTCAGAGCCGTATTCATCGCCGCACAGCCAAGTATTTTCGTTGATTGCAGCGCGTGATCTGGGGCTACAAGTAAAAGCAGACGAAAACGACAATACATTACTCTCGGATGAAGCAGAGTTTCGTGCGGTGGCTGGCGAGATTGCTGAACAATACATTTTTGCCAATGCCGATATCCGCGCGCGCGTATTCCTGTCGGTCGAGAACTACCTGCAACAATACCCAGATGAGAGAGTCGAAGGATTCCTTGCGTTCTCACGTAGACCAGAAAATCAGCCAAGGATTGATGACACCTTCAGCAGTGGTGCTGGAAGAACATTGTCACCTCGCCGGAGCGCGGCGCTGAAGAGCAAAAAGAAGATGGTCGCTGCATCCAAGCGCAAAAACAGGGGGAGAAAGTAAATGTCTGCTTCAGGAATTGTAGTTGATGGTTGTTCGGCAATCTATGGTGATACAACCTATCTGTTCGGAAGCCATGAAGACGCGATGGGCTTCAAACAGTGTTGTGAGAGTGGTGATGGAAGACCCGGGCCGTGTGCCGAGAAATGGAACTGCATCAGCAAAACACAGGCGACACCAGAAAAGTCACGCAAACTTGGTCGGTAACATTCAGGGATATTGGGTATATGGAATACAAGGTCGTAGTTGCAAAGTTTTCAGCCGACTTGGCAAAACGGGTAAACGAGTCGATAGCAGAGGGGTGGTCACCACAGGGCGGTGTTTCGATGTGCGAGGTGGACGATGACGATAGCGAACTTCAGCGGTATCAAAATGAACCCCAGAAAGCGCTAATGTTTTCCCAAGCGATGATTCGTGTAGAGAAGAAAAACTAAGAATTCAGTTCCGCCTCACCAATGAATCTCGATTCGCTACCATCGAGGGTGTAAGAATTTTTGTGTAAACGGTCATTTGGCAGGAAACTGCCTAACTT
>CAZRZH010000131.1:0-7389 GCA_964604485.1 uncultured Sideroxydans sp. | reverse complement strand
AGCACGACTGCTTCGTGCTCGACTTCCAGAACAACAGCGAGGCGATCACCTTCGCGTTCCAGGACTACTACCGCACGACGCTGCTCGCGGAAGAGACTGACCCCAACAAGCTGCATGACCTGAAGGCGGCGCTTGATGGCGCGCAAGTGTACTCACCGGCGCAGGTGCAGCAGTTGGTCAAGTTATTCCTCGATGGTGCCGACCGCGACAAGCTCGACCCGATCCTTGATGCGTGCGTGGCGGTCTACACGAACACGCTAGACGAGGATCAGCAAGTGGAATTCAAGGGCAAGGCCAAGGTGTTCTGTCGCACCTATGACTTCCTCGCTTCGGTGATGCCCTACACCAATCCAGAATGGGAGAAGCTCTCGATACTGCTCAACCTGCTCACGCCCAAGCTGCCCGCGCCGAAGGAAGAAGACCTTGCCAAGGGTATTTTGGAAGCCATTGACATGGACAGTTACCGCGTCGAAAAGAAAGCGGTCATGAAGATTGCGCTGGCGGATGCAGATGCCGAGATTGAACCCGTCCCGACGGATACTGGAGGCGGCAAAGGCCAGCCCGAACTCGACCGTCTGAGCAACATCCTCAAGACTTTCAACGAACACTTTGGCACGCTGTTCACCGATGCCGACCACGTTGCGAAGCGCATCCGCGACGACATCGCGCCCAAGGTCGCCGCCGACAAGGCATACCAGAACGCCAAGGAGAACACCCCACACACCGCGCGCATGGCACACGACCAGGCGCTGGGCAAGGTAATGCAACTACTCCTCAAGGACGACACGCAGGTCTACAAGCAGTTCGTCGAGAATGAGTCTTTCAGGCGCTTCGTTGGGGATATGGTGTATGAACTCACGATTTAGTGACGATGAGAGAGGGGCACGGATTAACATTCTTTTGTAGTGGTCGGTGATTCATATTGCCGCTGAACTAAGGCGTTGAACGTCCGCGTTGTAGTAGATCGACCAACCGGTTTGTGCCGTCAACCAAATATTGCCCCGCTGCATTGCACACCAGAAAGCTGATAGCCACCATCGTCTCCAACGACCACGATCCTGACGTTCAGTAACATAATTGGACTGCTACAAAGCAGTCGTTAGTCACGGACGGCAACGGGTTAATTCGGGACATTCAGTAAATCTGATTGGCGCTCACAACCGTCGCGACATATCCCCGCTCAAAAATCCGCCCAACGGATCTTCCATGCCTTTACCTAACGCGATCACTTTGAACAATTCACCCATCTCGGCGGGGCTGGTGAGTTTTTGCAGTTGCGCAGAGAGCGGTGAATAGGCGCGTACATCTTCTGCCGACACTTCGCCCATGAACTCCGTTACTCCATTGTTGATGAGGAAATGCGCCTGCGAGGTGTAGCCCAAAAAATGCGCGCCGTGGTCAATGGCCGATTCGGCGATGGCAGTGAAGTCGACATGCGCGGTGATGTCCTGCAATCCCAATAGATAAAACGGATCGTCGTGCGAGTGGTGGCGGTAGTGACACATTAGCGTGCCGCGTGAGCGCTGCGGGTGGTAATACTCGTCATTGCCGAAACCATAGTCGATGAAGAGTAGGGCGCCTTTGTCCAAACGTTCGCACAGGCTGGCGATGAGGCCGCGTGCGGCGAGAGAAATCTCGCTCAAGTAGTCGTCCGGCGCGGTGATGTTCTGGGCGATAGCGAGTAGTGCTTCATTCTGCGGCAGGCGGTCTTGCCAGATGAATCGTGTGTCATCCAGTGCTACACCGCGTTCGAAAATTTCAGGGTTCTGGTTTTGTAGGTCGGGAATCATCCCGACGCTGCCTTGTCGGGATGATTCCCGACCTACGTTTGTCTTGCGCCAATAAACAAGATGCACCGGTAGCGCATCCAGCACTTCGTTGCCGAAAACTGCGCCGGCGAAGTGATCCGGTAGCGTGTCCAACCAAAACACGCGCGTGGCGAGATGCGGGAGTTTGGTTTGAATCAACGCCTGCTGACGCTCGCGCAGATCGGCGCTGACTTCAAGTATGGAATATGTTTCGGGCAAGACGTTGCGCTTCTCCAATTCACTGAGAATATCCAGTGCCAATTTGCCGCTACCCGCACCCAGTTCGAGGATGTGCGGTGTGCTGGCCTGCATGATTTCGATGATTTGTTTGGCGAGTGTGCGGCCGAATAATGATGAGAGTTCCGGCGCAGTGATGAAGTCGCCCGCTTCGCCGAACTTGCGCGCGCCTGCCGTGTAATAGCCCAAGCCGGGTGCGTACAGTGCCAATTCCATGAAACGCGAGAAGGGGATCCAACCGCCTTGGGCTGATATATCGTGGCGGATGAGTTCGCACAACGTTGCGCTGTGGGTGAGTGCTTCGGCTGAGGGGGCGGGCAGGTTTGCGGACATGGTCGGTTATAATTCGCGCGGAATGGAAGTTTAGTGGAGTGGGCGATGCAAGGCAAAACAGTATTGGTGACAGGCGGAGCAAAGCGGGTCGGCGCGGCCATCGTCAGGCGCCTGCATGCGGCGGGGGCAAACACCGCAATTCACTACCGCAGTTCGGTGGATGAGGCGCTCGCCTTGTGCGCTGAATTGAACAATTTGCGTGAAAATTCCGCACACGTTGTGCAGGCCAATCTGCTCGATGTGTCTGCCTTGAAGACAATGGTTGATGCGGCGACAACCCATTTTGGACGATTGGATGCGCTGGTCAACAATGCGTCGAGTTTTTACGCCACAGCGTTGGCAGAGTTGGATGAGAGTCAATGGCTGGATCTGGTCGGCACCAATCTCAAAGCGCCGCTATTCCTGGCACAAGCCGCCGCCCCGGAGTTGCGCCGCCGTCATGGCTGCATCATCAACATCGTCGATATACACGCCGAACGCCCGATGCACGGCCATCTGTTGTATAGCGTGGCCAAATCCGGATTGGTCGCGCTGACCAAAGCATTGGCCCAGGAAATGGCGCCGCAGGTGCGCGTGAATGCGGTCGCCCCGGGTGTCATTGTGTGGCCGGAAGGTGAGGCTTGGCAGAATGAAGAGCAGCGCCGCAAGATCGTGGCGCATACGTTACTCAAGCGCGAAGGTGAACCGGACGACATCGCCAAGACCGTAAAATTTCTGATCGCCGATGCGCCTTACATTACGGGTCAAGTCATCTCCGTGGACGGTGGACGCAGTATCAATATTTAACGAAACGTACTCACCCGGCCGTTCGTGGTGAGTAGGCCGCAGGCCATATCGAACCATCCGGCGTCGAACGCGCCGGGCGAACCCCTCGATACACCGTGCGTTGCACGGCACTCGGGACGAACGGTAAATAGGAATTTTATGAACGATATCACCCACCCCATCCACTTCGAACATCACTCCACCAACTTCAACCGTCTCAAAGGTCGGCTGGAAAGTTCGGTCGGCAAAGCCATCGGCGATTTCAACATGATTGAAGACGGCGACACCGTGATGGTGTGCCTGAGTGGCGGTAAAGATTCCTACACGCTGTTGGATATTCTGCTCACGTTGCGCAAACGCGCACCCATCGACTTCAAGATCGTGGCGATGAACCTCGACCAGAAGCAGCCCGGTTTTCCCGCCGATGTATTGCCGAATTACCTGAAGTCTATCGGCGTGGATTTTCATATCGAGACGCAGGACACTTACTCCATCGTCAAGGAGAAGATTCCCGAAGGCAAGACCACCTGCTCGCTGTGTTCACGGCTGCGTCGCGGCATCATCTACAAAGTGGCGGGTGAATTGGGTGCAAACAAGATCGCGCTGGGACACCATCGCGACGACATGGTGGAAACATTATTCCTGAATATGTTTTTCGGCGGAAAACTCAAAGCCATGCCGCCCAAGCTTGTCACCGACAAGGGCGACCACATCGTCATCCGCCCGTTAGCGTATTGCACCGAAAAAGACATCGCCCGTTACGCGCGTGGCATGGAATTTCCCATCATCCCGTGCAACCTGTGTGGCTCGCAGGAAAACCTGCAACGGCAGAACATCAAGCAGATGTTGCACGACTGGGAGCGGCAGTATCCCGGGCGCACACAAACCATCTTTACCGCCATGCAGAACATCAAACCTTCACATCTGCTCGATGGAGGGCTGTTCGACTTCAAAAATATGGAATTGGGTGCGGCGGTGGAAGAGGGGGATGTGGCGTTCGACGACCACTAGCCTTCCGTCATTCCGGCCCTTCGACAGGCTCAGGATAAACTGCCCTGCGGGCAGGCCGGAATTCAGCGCGTTATTCAATACGCTTTTGGTTTTGTCCTGCGTTGCAGGTATATCGAAGTTGCGTAGGGCAATAAGCCTGAGCAGAGTCGAAGGGCGCAGCGCAATGCCCGTTGGTTATTGCACTCTACGATTGTTAAGGATTCACCGCCACTTTGAAGATCACCTTGCGCACCTGTCCGCTGCTTACCAGCGGCGCGTGCGCATCTTCCGGGAAGAAGATACAGAAGTGATCGGGCGGTACGGCCACCCATGAGGCAGGCGCATCGTGGAAGAAACGGATGTCCTTCTCCATGCTGTGCTCGCTCACCGGGTTGTGGCAATCCGCCAGCGGCTTCCAGCCCATCTGCTCATCACCTTCCAGCACCAACTGAATGTCAATGTAGCGCCGATGCGCTTCCAGCCGCGCCAGCTCTTTTGTTTTGCCCGGCACCTGTTCCACGATGGCGATTAAATCTTCACCGACGATGTTGTAGCGACCCGGAGCAAGCGCAAAAAAATCGGTTTCACGGATGTGCTCGAAGGCACGCTGGAACAGAGGATGTAGCGTGGTGTAGCGGTCGGATTGGGAAAGTGAGGATAAGATCATGGCAATTATTTGCGGATGGGCAGAATTCGAGTCAGGGTGTCATCGCGTTTGAAATAATGGTGATACAAAGCGGCGATCACATGCAAACCGAGCAAGTAATATCCGCTCGTACCGACGAACTCATGCACTTCTTTTATTTGTTTGGCGAGGTCTTTGTTCTCACTCATCAGTGCAGGCAGTTCGAGGCCGAAAAAGGGAACCACTTTACCCGAGGCGCTGAGCAACAACCAGCCGGTCAGTGGCATGCCGATCATCAGTACATACAGCGCCAGATGCAACAGCTTGGCGGAAAGTTGCTGGAATTTTGCGGGTTCAGGAGTGATGTTGGGAGTGGGGCCGGAATATCGTGCCGCGAGACGTATCCACACCAGAATAAACACCAACATGCCCAACATGAAGTGCCAAGTTTTTAACGCTTCGCGCGGGTCGCTACCTTTTTCGTACAAAACACGTAGTTCGACACAGGCGTAGACCGCGATGAATAGCAGCAGCATCAGCCAATGGATGCCGATGGTGGCAGAACCGTAGCGGTTTGAGGTGTTTTTCCAGTTCATTTTCTTCTCCAAATCGTTGCGTGGGTGATGACTTTACAGGTCGATTGACTTCCTTCAATGCTCAGTGTGCTCCTTTCAGCCGCACCATCTCTTTCGGCTTGCCCGGCACTTGTTCCATGATGGCGTTGTGATCATCGCCGACGATGGTGTAGCGTCTTGGAGCAAGCGCGAAGAAATCTGTTTCGCGGATGTGATCGAAAGCGCGCTGGAATAATTGATGCAACGCAGCGTAGCGGGAGGAGGGGATCATGATTTTGTAATACGCTCTTTGAGCACTTCTTCAAGTGTGAATTTGATACCCGCGACCGCAGATTTATAACTTCCCCATCCGGGGCCACTTAACCGTTTTGTGACGTCATCAAGAATAATTTGCAAGGATTCACTATCTGCCTCGGCTACAAGCTCACGTATTTCTCCGGCAATCGCAAATTGATTTGCGATGTTCTTTTCGACGATAGCCTCAATTTTGTCGTAGAGAAGCTTGCTTGCTTTATTCATGCAAACACCTCGCTTGTTCTTTCGCTAAAAACTCCGCTTCATGTTTCTGCAAATATGAAAGAAGTTTCTCATCGGTCCTTCGCAACTTCATAGATGGATTGATACCTAGATCGGACTTTGCTTTGCTGCTAAGTGATTTTGAAATCAATATATTGCCATCAGAGTTGAAGCTAATGAGGTAATTGTCGAATAGCTTGTCCAGATTAGGTGTCAGGAGAAGGCCGTTGAAAACATCGAGCCGCTCTGAATCTGAGGCTTCAGACCAAGGAACAATATGCGATGCAATCAGCACTTCGTGGAATGAACAGCCTGTAACGGAACACTCCCTCCAATACTGCAAAAGATTTTCGCGAAACTTCTGCTGACCTATTCGCGTTTCAACCCATGCTTTATAGGATGTCACTGATAATTCTTCTGATTCAACTTCCGGCTTTGAAATGGCTGTTGCTTTCCATTGCCTACTTCTTCTAATGACTTCAGCAACCTGTTCAGGAATTGGCATTCCGTTAGGTTGGCGATGCCATAGCCTAGCTTGAGGATGTGTGAGACTCAACTGTGCCAAGGTAAGCGGAGTTTCTATTTTAATATCAATCAAATCTTCAATTTGAACGTCAACGACATTACGATCAGATTGGTATGATGCCCAGCCTAAAGGAAGACCTTCGCCTCCATATTCACTTTCTGGGTAAGGTCCTTTAATGATTCGACCTCGCCCAATTATGTAGCTCAAGTTATTTTCAAGGGTTTTTAACTTTTCCCTTTTTAGGAAATAGACCTCATCCCCCACTTGAGCCTTTTGATGTCGAATCCTCCAAGTTTCGACAGGGCGAAGTTTGTTAATTTGAATCGGTTCGCCGCCTTTCGAGAAATTCAATAAGAAAGCTGGTTTGGAATATGTCAAGTTAGCAAACTGCTCATCATTCATATTGAGTCCGTTCCGTGTTAAATAAACCTCGCCACCATCCCTTTTGCCAGTTCACCTTGCAACGGTATCCGCACGCGATGTCCGCTGCCCGGTGCAACGACGATCGGGCTGCCTTCCATGCTGCGCATCTCTTTCAGTTCGACGATGCTGTTGCCTGCGGGATGGATGATCTCCAACTTGTCTCCAACAGAGAACTTGTTCTTCACGTCGATCTCGGCCATGCCGTTGGCGCAGGCGACGATATCGCCGACGTATTGTTGACGGAAGCTCTCAGAGTGCCCGCGCATGTAGTTCTGCTGTTCGTGGGTGTGGTGGCGTTCGTAGAAGCCGTCGGTGTAACCACGGTTCGCCAGTGCATCCAGCGCGCCTAGCAGTTCCAGATTGAAGGGGCGGCCAGCGACGGCATCGTCGATGGCTTGGCGATACACCTGCGCGGTGCGCGCCACGTAGTAGATGGATTTGGTGCGGCCTTCGACCTTGAGCGAGTCGATGCCGATCTTCACCAGCCGCTCGACGTGTTCCCCCGCGCGCAGGTCTTTTGAGTTCATGATGTAGGTGCCATGCTCGTCTTCCAGTACCGGCATCAGCTCACCGGGATGGTCTTTGCGCGAG
>CAZRZH010000130.1:0-7410 GCA_964604485.1 uncultured Sideroxydans sp. | reverse complement strand
CCCTCGATACAAGTTTAAGCTCGTATGCGCCCTTAGCAGGGGCGTGCCTTCGACCACTCGGCCACCTCTCCGAAGGCCGCGAATGATACTGATTCAGGCCTTGGTGGTCAAACGATTTATGCTTCTTCTTGTTCCAAATCGAATGATTTATGCAATACACGTACTGCCAATTCCAGATACTTCTCGTCGATGACGACGGAAATCTTGATTTCAGAGGTGGAAATCATTTGGATGTTGATTCCTTCCTCAGCCAATGTGCGGAACATCTTGCTCGCGATACCTACATGAGAACGCATGCCGACGCCTACCACGGAGACTTTTGCAGTCTTGTTGTCGCCAATAACATCGCGGGCACCGATGTGCGGCTGCACTTTGTTCTTCAAGATGTCCATCGCCTTGTTGAACTCATTACGATGCACTGTAAACGAGAAATCGGTGGAGCCATCTATTCCGACGTTCTGGATGATCATGTCCACATCAATGTTGGATTCGCTGACTGGACCCAGTATCTGATAAGCGATACCGGGTTTGTCCGGTACACCGCGCACAGTGATCTTTGCCTCATCGCGATTGAATGCGATACCCGAGATGATTGCCTGTTCCATTTTATTACCTTCCTCGAATGTGATCAGCGTGCCCTCGCCCTCGTCAGTAAAGCTGGAGAGCACACGCAATTTGACTTTGTATTTTCCGGCGAACTCGACCGAACGTATCTGTAGCACTTTTGAACCCAAACTTGCCATCTCCAGCATCTCTTCGAAAGTGATGCTCTTCAGGCGGCGCGCTTCAGGCACCATGCGCGGGTCGGTTGTGTACACACCATCCACATCGGTGTAGATCTGACACTCATCTGCGCCCAATGCAGCCGCGATAGCGACACCCGTCGTATCAGATCCACCGCGACCCAGCGTAGTAATGTTGCCCGCCTCGTCCATCCCTTGGAAACCTGCCACCACCACCACGTTGCCGTTGGCGAGATCGGTACGAATGTTCTGTTCGTCGATGCTGACGATGCGCGCTTTTGTAAAAGCGCTATCGGTAAGGATCTTCACCTGCGCACCGGTATAACTTTTGGCTTCCATCCCCGCATCTTTTAATGCCATCGCCAAGAGGCCGATGGTTACTTGCTCGCCCGTAGAGATGACTACATCGAGTTCGCGCGGATCGGGGTGTTTTTGAATCTCTTTAGCCAAGGCGATCAGACGATTCGTCTCACCACTCATGGCGGATACCACGACCACGATTTGATGACCTTGTGCCTTGTATTTCGCAACGCGTTTCGCAACGTTCTTGATGCGCTCGGGGCTACCCATTGAAGTGCCGCCGTATTTCTGAACTATCAATGCCACGATGATTGCCTGTATCGAATAAAAAGTGGGCGGCATTCTAACCGAACTGCCCTGAAAAAACGACCACCCCTCTGCTAAACTGGCGCGACTATGAGTAAGATCTTGCAACGCCCCTTTTCCCTCAATTCTGCTGCGCATCTGGCCACATCTGGCATTACGCCTGTACTGGCACGCATTTACGCCGCTCGCGGCATCACCCACGTGGGGCAACTGGATACCGACATTAAATTTTTGCTGCCTTTCACACTGCTGAAAAATGCCGAAACAATGGCTTGCATGCTGGCCGATGCCATCTCGGAAAAGAGAAAAATATTAATTGTGGCCGACTATGACGCTGATGGTGCAACGGCCTGTGCTGTGGCTATGCGTGGTTTGAGTGCGCTTGGTGCTCAGATGGATTTCATTGTGCCCAACCGCTTCGAATACGGCTACGGTCTGACGCCGGAAATAGTGCGACTCGCTGCCCAATCCGCGCCGGATATTGTACTGACCGTGGACAATGGTATCGCCAGTTTGGAAGGCGTGGCCGAAGCCAGGCGACTGGGCATGCAAGTGATGGTGACCGACCATCACTTGCCGGGCGATGCACTGCCGGATGCGTTGTGTATCGTGAATCCCAACCAGCCCGGTTGTACTTTCCCCAGCAAGAATCTGGCAGGCGTGGGAGTGATGTTCTATGTGCTGATAGCGTTGCGCGCAGAAATGCGCAAGCGGGGTGCTTTCCTCAATCAAACCGAACCTAATCTTGGCCATCTGCTCGACCTCGTCGCACTCGGCACGGTAGCGGATGTGGTGAAGCTGGACGACAACAACCGCATCCTAGTACAGCAAGGATTGCAGCGCATCCGCACCGGCCGCAGTTGTGCGGGAATTCAGGCAATACTGCGTTTGGCGCGCAAACAGACAACTCAAACATCGTCTTATGAATTGGGCTTTATCGTCGGACCGCGTTTGAATGCAGCCGGTCGACTCGAAGACATGAGTCTAGGCATTCGCTGCCTGTTGACCAACAATCCAACCGAAGCTTATGAGATCGCTGCCAAGTTGGATGCCCTGAACCAAGAGCGGCGCAGTATCGAGGCGGATATGCAAGACAGTGCCCTTGCGGAGCTTGATACCTTTAATCCCGAGGATCGTTATTCGCTTTCAATCTTCAATGAAGATTGGCATCAGGGCGTGATCGGTATTCTCGCTTCGCGTCTCAAGGACAAATTCCATCGTCCAGTGATTGCCTTCGCACGTTCACAGACCGGTGAGCTTAAAGGGTCAGGACGCAGCATCGCAGGCTTGCATTTGCGCGATGCACTCGATCTGGTTTCCAAGCGTCAGCCGCATCTGATCCAGAAATTCGGCGGGCATGCAATGGCGGCGGGTTTGAGTATCCGCGAGGAACACCTCATCGACTTTAGAAATGCTTTTGAATCGGTCGCAAAAGCGTTGCTCGATGCCGATGCTCTGGTGCACAGCATCGCCACTGACGGTATGCTGAATGCAGATGAGTGTACTTTGGTAATCGCCCGCGAACTGCAACACCAAGTGTGGGGGCAAGGTTTTCCCGAGCCGCTATTCGAGGGAGAATTTCGCGTATTGACTCAGCGTGTGGTTGGAGAGAAACATCTCAAGTTGAAGCTGTCGTCACCCGCAGGGAATTTTGACGCGATCCGATTCTTTTGCGCAGACCCCGCCCCGGACACCCTCCACGCGGTATACAGCCTAAGTGTCAATGAATACTATGGCAGTGTTAGTTTGCAGCTCATCGTGCGTCACTGGCAGGAGATTTAGTCGATGGAATCATCTCTATTTCACGGCAACGGTATCGAAGCATTGCCCCAATTTCTGACCAGCCTTGCCATCGGATTGCTCATCGGCCTAGAGCGCGAACGCAATCCATCAGCCAAGGCCGGGTTGCGCACCTTTGCTTTGGTTTCGCTGTTCGGCACGCTTATCGCTTTCCTGGCTGACAAGAGCGGCACAACTTGGTTGTTGATATTCGGATTGTTGGCTGTCGCGGGAATGATCATTGCTGCATACATCAACTCACCCACCGAGAACAACGATCCCGGTACTACAACCGTCGCTGCCTTGCTGATCTGTTACGCGCTCGGTGTACTGGTCTGGTTCGGTTATTCCAAACTCGCCGTGATGTTGGCTATTGCCACCACCACCCTGCTCTATTTCAAACCCGAATTGCAAGGCATGACCCAACGCCTCACGCGACGCGACCTGGTCTCCATCTTACAGTTCTCTGTGCTCAGCTTTGTCATCCTGCCCATCCTGCCCGACCAGAACTACGGCCCCTATGGCGCGTTCAATCCCTACCAGGCTTGGATGATGGTAGTGCTCATTTCCGGCTTGAGTCTGGCGGGCTATGTCGCCTTGCGCTGGACGGGGCAGCGCTACGGCGCGCCGTTATTGGGTTTTCTTGGTGGGCTGGTCTCCAGCACGGCAACGACTTTGCTCTATGCCAAGCACAGCAAGCTTAACGACAGCATGTTGCGCCTGTCGGCGGTGGTCATTCTCATCGCCAGTCAGGTTGTGCTGATACGTCTCATTGTCGTCAGTGGTATCGTCTCTCCGGTCATCGTCAGACAACTCGCCCCGGTGATGGGCATAGGGCTGCTGTTCGGCGTGATAGCCACCTTGTTCAACTGGAAGCGTTTAAAAAACACAGGGGATTTACCTATGCTGGAGACCTCAAATCCGACCGAGATCCATGCCGCATTAGGCTTCGGTCTGCTGTTCGTGATCGTGCTGTTTTGTGCGGCATGGCTCTCGGATATCGCGGGTAGCAGCGGTCTGTATATTGTGGCTATCGTTTCGGGTTTTACCGATATGGATGCCATCACACTTTCCAGCCTGCGCCTGTTCAATCTGCAAAAGCTCAGTAGCGAACAGGCGATCATTTCAATCACTCTCGCATTTCTCGCCAACATGGTATTCAAATTTGGTATGGCGGCCTCTATCGGTGGTATGGCACTGGCCAAACATATCGCTGGCGGCTTTATCGCCATGGCAAGCGGAGTCTTGCTCGGCCTACTGTTCCTATAGTCTTTCCACAGGATTCGGTTCCTGCATAGCATGTATAATCGCGGCCTTTAAAATTTGCGCTAGAACACATCAAAATGGAAGCCGAACAACTCAACGCCCTCACCAACAAGATCCAGGATCTGGGTACCCGGAACCTCGAACTACGGAGGTATCTTTGACTTCGATGGCAAGCAGGAACGCCTCGCCGAAGTTGTCGTTTTAGCTGAAGACCCAGCCGTCTGGCAGGACAGCAAACGCTCTCAGGAATTGGGACGCGAGCGCAAGATGCTGGAAGGGGTCGTGGTCAACCTGCAGCAAGTCAGCCAGTCTCTTAGCGACAACAGCGAATTAATGGGGATGGCACTGGCAGAGAACGACGACGCCAGCCTACAAGGCATCGCCGCCGACATCGGGCAGACCGAGAAGTTAGTCGCGGAAATGGAATTCCGCCGCATGTTCTCCGGCCAACTCGATGCCAACAATTGTTTCCTCGATATTCAAGCCGGATCGGGAGGTACTGAAGCGCAAGATTGGGGGGCGATGTTGCTGCGTATGTATCTGCGTTACGCGGAGCGCAAAGGCTACCAAGTCGAAGTGTTGGAACAATCCGATGGTGAAGTCGCCGGTATAAAAGGTGCGTCAATTAAGATCAGCGGTGAATTTGCCTACGGTCATCTGCGTACCGAGAGCGGCGTGCATCGTCTGGTGCGCAAATCTCCGTTCGACTCCGGCAACCGTCGCCACACCTCATTCTCCAGCGTGTTCGTTTATCCCGAAGTGGATGACTCCATCGAAGTCGATATCAACCCCGCCGATCTGCGCGTGGACACCTATCGCGCCAGCGGCGCGGGTGGGCAGCACATCAACAAGACCGATTCTGCGGTACGTATCACGCACATCCCGACCGGTATCGTGGTGCAGTGCCAGAGCGACCGTTCACAACACCGCAACCGCGCCGAAGCGATGGCGATGCTGAAATCGCGCATGTATGAAGCCGAGTTGCGCAAGAGACAAACCGAACAGCAAGCACTGGAAGATTCCAAAACCGACATCGGCTGGGGCCACCAGATCCGCAGCTATGTGCTCGACCAATCGCGTATCAAAGACCTGCGTACCAACTATGAGGTCGGCAATACACAGGCTGTACTGGACGGCGACCTGGATGATTTTATTTCGGCCAGTTTGAAGCAAGGCGTTTAACTTTAGAGAACCCTCATGACCACAGAACAAAACCTCCCAGCATCCGAAAAACTTTTAGCCGGGCACC
This sequence comes from uncultured Sideroxydans sp., assembly GCA_964604485.1. GTDB lineage: Bacteria > Pseudomonadota > Gammaproteobacteria > Burkholderiales > Gallionellaceae > Sideroxyarcus. The sequence goes on along the minus strand of CAZRZH010000130.1, from coordinate 1,767 downwards.
CGCAAGATGAAAACCAGATCATCGCCGAGCGCCGCGCCAAGCTGAATGTCATCCGCGAAAAAGGCGTCGCCTTCCCCAACGATTTCGAGCGAAAAAATCTGGCGGCGGATTTGCATGCCGAGTTCGGCGACAAGTCGCACGACGAACTGGAAGCCGCGCAGATACACGTCGCGGTGGCAGGTCGCATGATGTTGAAGCGTGTCATGGGCAAGGCCAGCTTCGCCACATTGCAGGACATGAGCGGGCGTATGCAGTTATTCATCAGTAACGGTGACACCGGCGAGGAAGCACACAACGCGTTCAAACATTACGATCTCGGAGACATCCTCGGCGCAGTGGGTGTGTTGTTCAAGACCAAGACCGGCGAGCTTTCTGTGCGCGTGTCTCAAGTGCGTTTGTTAACCAAGTCACTGCGCCCGTTGCCGGAAAAATTCCACGGACTGACCGATCAGGAACAAAAATATCGGCAGCGCTATTTGGACCTCATCACCAACGCAGACGCGCGCGAGGTGTTTTTGAAGCGCACTCGGATCATCCAGGCGATCCGTGAATTTTTCATACGCCACGGTTATCTGGAAGTAGAGACGCCGATGATGCATCCCATCCCCGGCGGTGCGTCGGCCAAGCCTTTCGAGACGCACCACAATGCGCTGGATATGAAGATGTATCTGCGTATCGCACCGGAGTTGTATTTGAAACGACTGGTGGTGGGTGGCTTCGAAAAAGTATTCGAGATCAACCGCAACTTCCGCAACGAAGGGCTTTCCACGCGCCACAACCCCGAGTTCACCATGCTGGAATTCTACGAAGCCTATCGCGATTACAAATATCTGATGGACTTCAGCGAGCAGTTATTCCGCGAAGTCGCGCAAAAAGTCTTGGGCACGACGCAGATCACCTATCAGGGAAAAGAACTGGATCTGGGCAAGCCTTTCCACCGGTTGACCATGGTTCAGGCGATCCGGAAATTTCATCCGCAATTCACCGATTCACAATTAAACGACAGAGCGTTTTTGGTCGGCCAATTAAAAGACCTGAAAGCCAAATACAACCCCAAGGATGCGGTGGGCGGACTGCAACTTTCGCTATTTGAAGAATTGGCTGAATCGCACCTGTTCGAGCCAACTTTCATTATCGACTATCCCATTGAAGTCTCTCCGCTGGCCCGCAGTAGCGATAGCCGGCCGGAGATCACCGAACGCTTCGAATTGTTTATCGTCGGCCGCGAGATTGCCAACGGATTCTCGGAGTTGAACGATGCGGAAGATCAGGAGCGCCGCTTCGACGCGCAGGTCGCGGCGAAAGAAGCGGGTGATGAAGAAGCAATGTTCAAGGACAATGATTTTGTGCGTGCGCTTGAATACGGTCTGCCGCCGACCGCAGGACAAGGTATCGGCATCGACCGTCTGGTGATGCTGCTCACAGACAGCGCCAGCATCCGCGATGTAATCCTGTTTCCGCATATGCGACCGGAGTAAACGTACAAACAGCATTACTAGGTCGATCCTGATTGCATCAGCAGAAATGACATCATCGAACGCAGCTTGGCAGGCCGCACGGGTTTATGCAGCAAATGATGGCCCATTGACGCAACATTCTGGAGCACATCGGGTGATGTGTCTCCGCTGATGAGAATAAATACAGGCTTGTTCGGGGAGTTCGCGTTCAGACAATCAGCCAGTTGCAAACCCGTACCGTCGGGCAGCCGGTAGTCGCACACCACCAGTTGGAATTGATCCAGCGAGTAGTGTTGCCTGACAACGGCAA
>CAZRZH010000129.1:0-7416 GCA_964604485.1 uncultured Sideroxydans sp. | reverse complement strand
AACTTACGAGAGGACTTCCACCTCCAAGATCGCGACCATGCTGGGCGCACAATAACAAAGGCCAACTGTAACAGTTGGCCTTTTGATTAATGGGATCTGGGACTATCTTAATTGCCCAAGCATCCTGCTTGCGAACGCAAAATTTGGTGGCCCGGGGCGGAATCGAACCACCGACACAAGGATTTTCAAGCCTGTTCAATTTCACATCAAATCATTCAACTAAATTTCAAAATTTCTACAAAACTCAATTTTGAAGCGCCTCAAACTCCATATACGACATCGTCACTGCTTTGATTTGTAGAAGGCCTCTGACCCACCTTGAACACTCATGCTACGATGGGGTGATTACCCCTATCTATTGGGCTTGGACAAATGGTTGATGTATCAACTTTCTATATTGATGACTCTGGCACACGCCACCCCGATCATAAGGTCGACATACCGCACCACGGACATGATTGGTTTGCACTGGGCGGGGTGTTAATTGATGATGAACTAATAGGCACCGCAAAAGAACAAATCGCTCGCTTCAGGGCTCGCTGGCCCCAGCTTGGGGACTCTCCACTGCATTCTTATGAAATCAGAGGTAAGCACGAAAATTTTGCTTGGCTTGGCGAAAATGAAAACGTTTTCCGCTCTTTCATCGAAGAGTTGCAGCAACTGCTTTTCGACCTTCCCGTCATCGGCCTAGCTTGCGTCATAGATCGTCCTGGCTACAACAGCAGATATCGCGATAAGTATGGCCGCGAACGGTGGAGCTTGTGCAAAACCGCGTTTGACGTTGTTGTTGAACGTGCAGCAAAACTTGCCACGGGCAGGAATCGAAAACTCCGTATATATGTTGAGCGTTCAAGTAAAGAGGATGACAGGAAATTGCAGGGGTACTACGACTCTCTCAAGGACAAAGGTCATTCGTTCAATGCAACGACAGCGTCCGTATACAACCCGCTTGCCGCTACCGACTATAAGCACACGCTCTACGAGTTCAAGAAGAAAGCAAAGACTTCACAGCTAATGCAGATTGCTGACCTGTATTTGTGGCCAATTTGCATTGGTGGCTACGATAAGAACAATCGCGCCTATTCAGCACTGACAAAAGCTGGGAAGTTAATCGACTGTACGCTGAACAAAGATGAGCTACTTGAAAGAGGAATCAAATACAGTTGCTTCGACTTGGAAAAGCAAGCGCTAGAAAACGAAAAAGCCGAGAAGCGTTAAACGCTCCCGGCTTCTTCGCAGCCACCTACGGCGACCTCGTGGGCTAGGCCCATGGGCAATATAAGGCAAGAATTACCATTTAGTAAACAATTTATTTAATCCCGCTAATCCCCGCTTTTTCCCACTAATGCTCATTTTTCACCACTTTTCGCCTTTTCCCGTCTGATAGCGCTTTTTTGTCGGTTTTTGTTGTCTTCTGCGATTTTGAATATTTTTTAACTTTTCTCACATGTCTGACCTTTTTCGTGGCTCGGGAGGGATTTTGAGACCGGCGCTACCCGTTCATGCCGCCCAACACCTTCCCTACCGTATCGATACTGTTACCGTAACAGCGCTGCTTTCCAACTGTCGCGCAACACTTGCTGAACCCTTCCTGTAGACTGCCTTTCCATTGGGTAGCCTCCTATTGGGATGGGTGCTACTGGCGCGGGGGTTGGTAATCCTGCAATAATGCGCCCCTGAAATTCAGTGAACTACGTGTAACGACAAGGCTTTCACAGCGTGTCATCAACCTGAAAAACACCTATGCCAGCAGAAAAGAAAACCGCCGGGAAGCAACCGCAGCCGATGAAAGATACGGTAGATATTAATGATGGCAATGCCAGCGGATACACCCCACCTGAAGACGGTATTGGCGAGAGAATCCGCCAAGCCAGAGAGGCGAAAGGGTTTACGCAGGAATCTTTGAGCAGACTCACTGCTTCCCGTGATCCCGAGGGCAAGGGTATTTCGAGATCCGTCCTTGCTTACTATGAAAAGGGGAAATACAAGCCAGGATCCCGAGAGCTCAGAATATTGTTCCTTGCGTTAGGTGTAACACCCAATTGGCTTATTCTTGGAAAGGACGACCCAGAGAGGTTGCGCCAATTCAGAGAATTGCTCGGTTCGGAAGAGGCTTTTTTTTCAGCCTTAACAACCAACTTGAAAGAGCTGGACAGTGACAGCTTGAACGGCATTGCCAATCTTGTCTTCCTAGCAGCTGCAAACATGCCATCCCAAAAAGCTCATAATGACAAACTTGTGAGCCGGTTGAATGACTTCATAGACAAAGCAGTAGTTCTTGAAGACAGAATTACCGCGCTTAGTTCAAAGACTTCACCCGCAAAATCATCCCGCAAGTCCAAAAAGTCCGATTAACTAATCCCAGTACAGCTTTGTGACAAATTAACGCAGTTTTGTATAAAAACTTGACAGCGGGTGTTTTGCTGCCTCACTATGTGACTTATCCGACGGATTACGTCGCAAATGTCACATGGAGGCTGTCATGGCAATCAAACCAAACCAACCCCTCACCAAAGAGGATTTTGAAGCAGCACTTGTAACTCAGCGCCTTAGCGTGTCAGAAGTTGCGCGCGCAACTGGCCTTCCCCGGCACATCGTCAGCCACTTCCGAAACTATGGCGACGGCATGAAACCTGAGCAGACAGCCAAGTTGCGCGACTATCTGGAAGGTCTTGGCGTTGAGTTCACGGAAGAACAAGGCGGCTCAACACCGCAACAGCCCTCCCAAGCACTCAAGCTACCGCAGATCCTTTCTGATGACGGTCTTACCCAACGCACTGCGCTTGTGTGCCGCCATTTCTTCATTGATGAGCGCATCACTGAGGAGCAGATTGAAGAGGCTGGCAAACGCATTGAGGAAAGTTTCACTCAAGCCAAAGAATTGATGGGTATTGAGTTGGGTCGTGAATGGCTATCAGGCAATTTCGATGAATCCACTTCCGCCAAGCTTCGCGAACTGTGGGGGCACCTCGCAAGGATCGGACTCGTAAGTTTGCATCTGCAAGGCCGTGTCCTCATCAATCAGGAACGCATCCTTGCCAATGCTCAGGCAGGTGAAGACAAACCAAAACCAATCACCTTTGGCGACCTGCTCTCCGACACCTACAGCGAGATTGCAGCAGGTGTGAACGCCCCAGTAGCAGAAGAGGAAGATCCTGAGGAGGCGACATCATGATGCCCGTCTCTGTGCTTCCTCTAGGCGGCAAAGGCGCTCCGGTAGTAATCGTATTTGTCCTCGCTGTATTGGCCGTGTCAGTGCTGGTGAATAGGCCTGCAACACCGACTCAATCGAAGTAGAGCTCGCCATGTTCGCCATCCTCAATATCGACACAGGTGATTTCTACTCGGAATCACCAGAGCTCAAGAAAGAAATGAAACGAACGGGGCAGAGCTGGAACAACGCCAGCCTCCTTCCCTGCTTCGCTCGCCGCTTTGATCGTTTCAAAGACGCTCTGAGTCGCTCCCAAAAGTATTCCGACCGCACTGGCTGCGTCTGCGCAGTTGTTGCCGTGAGGTAGCAGCCATGCCGATAGGAAACCGCCAAATGAACTGCATACGCCCCCGCTTTAGATCACCAGAGGATGACTTCCCCGGCTTGCTTAACGATGAGCAGCTCGCCGCCCTAGATCGGATACACAAAGGTGTGAAGAAGCTTGCCGAGGCCGCTATGCGCCTTAACACCATCAAGGAAGACGCACGCCTGAGCCTTCCCTCAATCCGTACCACAGCATACGAGGCTGGATATCTACAGCACGCCGTTGAATGCGCCTTGTTCGATCACGAACTGGCTGAGGCTAAATTGCGCCGTGCTGCTGGTGCTGGGCCACTTCGGGAGGCTGCATGAATCCCAATTTAGACCTCCGGCAGAACCCCAATCCGGCAGGCCGTGCTTCTCTTGGTATATATGCGAATACTGTTTGCACTCCACCAATCCCTAAACCAAAGCGGATTGCACGGGATGAATCGGTCGATGCAAACCGCAAGATGCGCTACCAGCTACAACGAGCCGCGCAGGGATTGATTCCCGGTGAACGGGTGAAACACTGCCAGCGCAGCACCATGAGTGGTAGCGGTGTAAGTGTGTATTGCAGTGACGTGGGCGGTGCATCTTTCGGCAATCTCACCACCTGTGGAAGTGTTTGGCACTGCCCAGTGTGCGCAGCCAAGATCACAGAACACAAACGCATCGAACTGCAGGATGCAATCACCGCTTGGACAAAACAGGGCGGCGAGGTGTACCTGATGAGTCAGACATTCCCGCACTTGGATCACCAACTACTTGCCGAGAACCTCAAGCTGTTCTCAGAGGCTCAAAAGAAATTCAAGGGCAACCGTCAATACACTCGCATTTTGGAAGCCGCAGGATCCGCAGGAAGCATCCGCGCTTTGGAAGTGACACACGGTGAAAATGGCTGGCATCCACACACTCACACGTTGGTGTTCGCAAAACCAGACCAACTCGAATTGCTCAAGCAGTTGGATATGGTCTGGATCGAGACTCTCATCAAGACCGGGCTGGCTGATCGTAGCCAACTCAATGAAATGCTGCTGTTCGCGTTCGACATTCAGAACGGCGACTACGCTGCGCAGTACGTTGCGAAGTTCGGCCACGAACCCAGCACCAAGTCAAAAACCATCACTGATTCACATTGGGGCGCTTCACACGAACTCACCAAGGGGCATGCCAAGGTTGGCCGCCGGCTTGGTGGGCGCACGGCCTTCACGCTGCTACGTGACTACGTCGAGGGCAATGCTGCTTCCGGTGAGTTGTTTATTGAGTACGCAAAACACTTCAAGGGCAAACGTCAATTGTTCTGGTCTCCCAAATTACGTAAAGCGTTGGCACTACCAGAAGAGGAAAAGACCGATGAAGAGATTGCCGCCGATGAAGTGCCGGAGCGTGAATTCGTAACGACGCTAGATCACGAGCAATGGCGGTTGGTACTTAGCCGCAATGCACGCTTCGAGGTCTTAAGAGTTGCGGAGGATGAAGGTGCGGTCGGTGTTGCGCGCTTACTGGTTGAGTTGGCCGGGCGGCGGTACACGCACAGCGACCACTACTGGGAACGGGGGCGCCACGGTTGGCAACATCTTGGAGGATTCATCGGCAGAGATGCGATGAGGGTTTGATAACGCTACGCGCCGGAAACCGCCAAGCCCCGGCGCGCAACTCACCTTGATAGAAAAGGCTGAAATGAAGAATACCACCAAGAAGACGAAGTCGAGTAACCAACCCAGCAAAAAGACGCAGTGGGCATACTGGATGCAAGCCATCGAACCAACATCGGAAGCCATCAACAAGGCTTTTCCTGACTACCATCCGCAGTGGGTGCAGCTATCTCAACTGATAAGAATTTCGCCAGAAATGTTCACTGCCTACCGTGAAATGCTCCACATGGACAAAGAACAGTGTGCAGCATATCTGCGTGTATCCGTCAGAAATCTTCGACGGTGGGAAGCTGGAGCTGTGCCCGTTCCCTTTGCCGCAATCGAGCTTTTGCGCGTCGTTTACAGCAGTGTGCATTTCAAATTGTCGCACCCTGAATGGGATGGGTGGTTCATTGGCTCACACGGTGAATTGAATTCACCCGATATCGGCGGCAAAGGCTTCACTCCTCCTCAACTTGTCTGGAGCACCATGACTCGCAACGAGGCGGCAGTACTGCGCAACGATGTTGCCCGCCTTCAATCTGAGCTTGAAGAATCAATCACTGAAAACACTCGCCTGCGCCAACTCTTCGTCGCACAAGGTCTAGTCGACGAACTCGCCTCGATGCAAGACACGATCAACGATCTCATGGCGCGCATTGCAACAGCCAAGGTAATCCCCTTCCCAACCGCAGATGTTCAACCACTGGAGAAAACAGCATGAGACAGCGTCCACCCGTAGCCCCTTATATGAGCAGTGCTGAAATCAGCACGAACGCCTCAATCTCACTTGCAAAACTTTACAAGCGTATTCGCGCCATTGATCCTGCATACGAACCGCCCAGCCGATTCCAGGCGCGCCTGAAGAGCAAGCGCGCTGCGCTTCGTCCAGCACTTCGCATCGTTAGATAATCATGCGGTTCCTCACTCATGATGAACTAGCCGAACTCACTGAGCGCAAACGCAAGGGCGAGCAGATCACTTGGCTCAAGGCGAATGGCTATCACTTTGCCATTGGCGCGAATGGTCACCCGAGAGTTTTGAGCGAACATGTGCAAGCGCGTTTGTGTGGTGGCAGCATGATCGCCGCGCCGACCGCTCTTGAGCCAAACTGGAGCGCGATGTAACTCCGTACCATGGGACGCAAGCGCACAATCAACCACAATCTCCCGCCCAGGATGAACCTCAAGGGCAAGACGTATTACCACGTCTCGACCGACACACCTAGGAAGTGGACGAAGCTTGGTCAAGACTTGTCCATTGCAAAACGCCTTTGGGCAGAAATTGAAGGCGAGCAGCCTGATCCAAATAACTGCACCTTTCGCGGGATCGCCTCTCGCTATCGCAAGGAAGTATTTCCGACCAAGGCGTTTCAGACGCAAAAAGACAACGAAAAGGAATTGGCGAAACTCGAAGCGGTGTTCGGCGCTATGCCGATCGAGGCAATCAAGCCGTACCACATAAAGCGATACTTGGATGAACGCGGCAAGACCGCCAAGGTGCGCGCGAACCGCGAACGAGCACTATTCAGCCACGTGTTCAACTTCGCCCGGCAGTACGGCTACACCGACGCACCGAACCCCTGCGCTGGCATAAAGGGACACAAGGAAACAGGCCGTAGCCGCTACATTGAACACGAAGAATTTCTGGCTGTGTGGAAAGCAGCGCACTACACCGTGCAGGATGCTATGGACTTAGCCTACCTCACTGGACAACGCCCGGCCGACCTGCTCAAGTTCAACAGCAGCGACATCCGAAATGGTGAGCTATATCTGGTGCAGAACAAAACGGGGAAGTCTCTGCGCATCGCCATTCAGGGCGAACTGCAAATCCTTATTGAGCGCATTTTGAGCCGTGAACAGCACGGAATAGGCTGCGAAGCACTGCTGCAAGACGGCAACGGCCAGCGCCTTACCTATGGCGCTTTGCGCACCCGTTTCGACAGGGCGCGAATTGCGGCTGGTGTAAGCTTCCAGATTAGAGACATTCGCGCCAAAACTGCGACCGATACTGAGAATCTAGCGCACGCTCAAAGGCTGCTGGGACACAAGACGCGAGCCATGACAGAGCACTACACACGCCACCGGAAAGGCGACAAGGTTGACCCTCTGAAATGAAGAATTGTAGAAATTCTGGCCGAATTGTAGAAAATTAAAAAGGCCTGCATCTCTGCAAGCCTTATTGTTATTGGTGGCCCGGGGCGGAATCGAACCACCGACACAAGGATTTTCAATCCTCTGCTCTACCGACTGAGCTACCAGGCCATTT
>CAZRZH010000128.1:0-7550 GCA_964604485.1 uncultured Sideroxydans sp. | reverse complement strand
TGCATATAGCCAATGGTGTAAATATGCACCATGAGCGAAACGAACGTTACAACCAGCATCATCGTGACACTCAGTTTGTCGATGAGGAATCCCACTTGAAAGCTGGTATCACCCGCTGTGAGCCAGGTATAGAGCGGGCCGTTGAAGTTGTTCCCCGCTTGCACGTCGAAGAATATCGCCACTGAGGCAAAAAACGAAACGGCGACCAAAAGGATGGTGATACGGTGCGACCAAGTCCGACCCAACTGCTTGCCAAACAGACCCGCTGCGATCGCTCCCACCAACGGAGCCAACGGGACAATCAGATAGAGACTATGCATGTCCATCATGGATACCTCGAAAAATTCAAAGTTCTAAGGAAGACAAGGCGCGAGCGAAAAATTGCGACGCGGCATATATCAAATATGTAAGGAACAATTTTTTGCGAGTAACGCAGTATTGCGACGAAGTTTGGATTTTTCGGGGTATCCATCATTAACCTTTCAAAGTACCCAGATCATCCACGTTAATCGTGCGCAGATTGCGGAACAGCACGACCAATATTGCCAATCCGATGGCCGCTTCGGCTGCCGCGACCGTCAAGATGAAGAACACGAACACTTGCCCGGAAGCGTCATTCAGGTAATGCGAGAACGCGACGAAGTTGGTGTTCACCGCCAACAACATCAGTTCGATCGCCATCAACAACACGATGAGATTTTTTCGATTGAGGAAGATGCCGACCACGCTGATCGCGAACAGCACGGCACCCAACACCAGAAAATGCGACAGACTCAGTTCCAACATTTCATCCCCTTGTTAATTTTTGCCGGTGTCGGCACTGCCCGCCGCAGCCTGCTGTGCTTCCGCTTTTTTCACCGCCGGTATGGAAACGATACGTATGCGGTCTTCACGCTTCACGTTCACTTGTTTATGGATGTCCTGTGTCTTGGTATCGCGACGGCGGCGGAAGGTAAGCGCGATTGCAGCCACCATGGCTACCAGCAGCAATACGGCGGCCAACTCGAACGGGAACACATAATCGGTGTAGATGAGCCTGCCCAGCTCTTTGGTGTTGCTGTAATCGGCCGCGTGTTTGACGGCGGTCAAACCGGCCGAGGTCGTCTTGTCGCCCAACACCCACACCATCTGCACCACGATCAATGCGGCCAGCAATGCACCCACCGGCAACCACTGCCAAAAGCCTTTGCGCAGTTGCTCCAAATTGATGTCCAGCATCATCACCACGAACAGGAACAACACCATCACTGCGCCTACGTAGACCAGCACCAGTGTAATGGCAAGAAATTCTGCTTCCAGCAACAGCCAGATGCCCGCACTGCTGACAAAAGCCAGCACCAGAAACAGTACCGCATGCAGCGGATTGCGCGCCGTGATCACGCGCAATGCCGCGAATACGGTCACGGCGGAGAACAGGTAGAACAAGACGGTTTCAAAATTCATGTGACATCCTCAATTTACCGATACTTCGCATCGGCAGTTCTATCCCTGGCGATCTGCTCTTCATGTTTCTCACCCACCGCCAACAACATGTCTTTTGTGTAATACAGGTCGCCGCGATTCTCGCCGTGATATTCAAAAACGCGCGTCTCGACGATGGCATCCACCGGGCAAGATTCTTCGCAAAATCCGCAGAAGATACACTTGGTCAAATCGATGTCGTATTGGGTCGTGCGGCGAGAACCATCCGCACGTTCCGCCACTTCAATCTTGATCGCCAGCGCCGGACACACTGCCTCGCACAGTTTGCAACCGATGCAGCGCTCTTCACCGTTGGGATATCGACGCTGTGCGTGCAGGCCACGAAAGCGGAAACTCTGCGGCGTCTTCTCTTCGGGATATTCGACGGTGATATGGCGCGCGAAAAAATAGCGCCCCGTCACTGACATGCCCTTGAGCAATTCCAGTAGCAGGAAACTCTTGAAGAATTTGATGAGTTTGTTCATGGTTTGTCCCTAAATATCCTATCCTCGACCGCTTACCACAGCCAATAGGGAGTCTGCATCCACGCCGCAACCACCACCACCCACAGCAATGTAAGCGGAATGAATATCTTCCAGCCCAACCGCATCAGCTGGTCGTAGCGATAACGCGGGAACGTCGCGCGGAACCACAGGAAAACAAACAACATGGCGGACATCTTGGCCAACATCCAAAACAATCCCGGAATCTGATTGAATGGCGCGATGTCCAGCGGGGGCAACCAACCACCGAGGAACATCACGGAGGTCATCGCCGCAATCAATATCATGTTGGCGTATTCCGCCAGGAAGAAGATCGCGAAGCCCATGCCGGAATATTCCACATGGAAGCCCGCCACAATTTCGGACTCCCCTTCCGCCAAGTCGAACGGTGCGCGGTTGGTCTCGGCCACACCAGCGATGAAATACACCACGAACATGGGGAACAAGGGGATCCAGTACCAGCCCAACATGCCCGCGCCATGTGATTGCCCGCGCACGATATCGCCCAGATTCATGCTTTGTGCCGCGAGTAATACACACACCAAAGCGAAGCCCATCGCCAATTCATAGGAGACGATCTGCGCTGCGGAACGCAAGGCTCCGAGGAAGGCATATTTCGAATTGGAGGCCCACCCGGCGATGATGATGCCATACACACCCAGCGAGGTCATCGCCAGCAGGTACAACAATCCGGCATTCACATCCGCCAGGATCATGCCATCGTCGAATGGCACCACCGCCCAAGCTGCCAGCGCCGGCGTCAACGCCAGAACAGGTGCCGCAACAAACAGGAATTTGTTGGAGCCGGTTGGGATGATGAATTCCTTGGTCAGCAGTTTGATGCCGTCCGCGACCGGTTGCAGCAGCCCCCAATAACCCACGCGATTGGGGCCGGGACGAATTTGCATAAAGCCCAGTACTTTGCGTTCAGCCAATGTCAGATACGCCACGCCACCCATGATCGGCAACACGATGGCCAATATCTTGACTGAAGTCCACAACGGCAACCACGCCGGCCCGAGCAGGTCCTGACCCGCCAGTTGCAAAGATTGCAGCAGCTCCATCATGCTCGCTCCACCTTGATCGTTCCAAACATCGCGCCCAAGGCAGCGGTCGCGGCATGTCCTGCCGCCACACGCACCACACCTTTGGGCAACCTATCGTCCACTGCCGACTGCAAACTCACGCTGCCATTTCCCTGGCTGACTTTCACCTGTTCACCGGCTGCCACTCCCATTTGATTAAGCTCATGGCTATGCATCCACACTTTGGGCGTCGCCGCGTCTTGGGTCGCCTGCAACGGTGCGGAACGTCGCACCACTGCATCTGTTGCATAGATCGGCACTTCGCTCACACGCTGCAACCCACCACTTGCGCTGACCGCTTTCAACTCGACTCCGCTAACCCCGTTATTCAACTTGCTGGCGATATCAACCCCGTGCAGTACCTCATCGCGCACCGCTTCGGAGGTATCGAAATCAAAGCCGTCCACCTTCAACAAATTTCCCAGAACGCGCAGAACCTTCCAACCCGGACGTGTTTCCCCGAGCGGCTTGACAGCACCTTTGAAACTTTGCACACGCCCTTCAGTGCTAATGAACGTACCGGAGGTTTCGGAAAATGGCGCAACGGGTAATAACACGTCGGCATAGTCCAGTGCTTTGTGTTTGTAGGCCGATAACACAATCACCGTGTCGGCCGATTGCAGCGCGGAAAGAGCCTGATGCGGATCGGCGCAATCCAGTTCCGCTTCCACGTTCAACAGCACATAGGCCTTGCGCGGATTCGCCAACATGGTCGCGGCATTTAATCCGTTGGCAGCGGGCACTGCCTTGGCGAGATAGCCGCCGACACTGTTCGCCGCCTCGCCGAGGAAACCGAATTTACCTTTGCTCAACGCGGCGATGTGTTGTGCCAGCACTTGCAATTGCGCGGCCTGCGGATGTTGTTGCGCGAAGTTGCCCAGCAATACTGCTATACGGTCACCGCTGGACATGCTCTTGGCGATTGCAGCCGCCTCGGCACCGACCGTGACGTGCGGCAAGCCGCTCAGAGTGGTTTGTTTCTCCGCCGCGAGTGCTTGTGCAACTTGCGTCAACAGATCCACCATGGCATCCGGTGCCACGATGGCTTTGTTCGCCACTTTCATCAGCAAATCGTCGTCAACCGAATGGATGATGTTGGCTTGCGCGCCCTTCTTCACGGCCTGGCGAATACGCGACGCCAACAGCGGGTGATCCTTGCGCAAGAAACTGCCGACGATCAGGAAATGGTCGGCGCGGCTGATATCCGCAACGGGAATCCCCAACCAGGGAATACCCTGACGTTTGTCATCGGAATTGAAATCGGATTGACGCAGACGGAAATCCACGTTTTCGCTGCCCATGCCGCGCATGAGTTTTTGCAGCAGGTAAAGTTCTTCCAGCGTGGATCCGCCCGTGGCCAAGGCACCCACGTGCTCCGCCCCCGCACCGTTGGCGATGTGGCGCAATCCGTTTGCGGCGTATTCCAGCGCGACTTGCCACTCCACTTCCAGCCACTTGCCGTCTTGTTTGATCATCGGCTTGGTCAGGCGGTCGGGAACATTCAAGCCTTCATAACTGAATCGGTCCTTGTCGGACAACCAGCATTCGTTGATGCTTTCATTCTCGACCGGTAACACACGCAATACGCGGTTGTTCTTGGTCTGCACGGCCAAGTTGGATCCCAGACTATCGTGCGCGCTGATGGAACGGCGACGCGACAATTCCCAGGAACGCGCTTTGTAACGGAACGGTTTGCTGGTGAGGGCGCCAACCGGACACAGGTCGATCATGTTGCCGGAAAGTTCTGAATTTACCGTGCCGGAGACGAAGGACATGATCTCGGCATGCTCGCCGCGAAAAGCTTGGCCCAATTCCATCTGACCACCGATCTCCTGGCCAAACCGCACGCAACGGGTACAGCTGATACAGCGGCTCATTTCTTCCGCCGACACCAGCGGGCCGATGTCCTTGCTTAACACCACGCGCTTTTCTTCATGATAGCGAGAATGGCCGCCGCCATAACCGACCGACATGTCCTGCAACTGGCATTCACCGCCTTGATCGCAAATCGGGCAATCCAGCGGATGGTTGATGAGCAGGAATTCCATCACACCCTTTTGCGCTTTAACCGCCTGATCGGAATGGGTGAACACCTTCATTCCTTCCGTTACGGGTGTGGCGCAGGCCGGTAGCGGTTTGGGTGCTTTTTCCACCTGCACCAGACACATGCGGCAGTTGGCGGAAATGGACAGTTTCTTGTGGTAACAGAAATGCGGGATGGCGATGCCTGCCTCGTGCGCGGCTTCGATCACGGTAGAACCGTTTTGCGTTTTGATGTGCTTGCCGTCAATCTCGATGTTGATCATTGCTCACCCGTCCGTCAGACTTATACCAAGCAGCGTTTGTGCTCGATGTGATATTCAAATTCTTTGCGATAGTGCTTGAGGAAACCCTGCACCGGCCATGCCGCCGCATCGCCCAAAGCGCAGATGGTGCGCCCGGCAATGTTGCCGCACAATTCGAGCAGCAGATCCAGATCCTCCGGACGACCTTCCCCTTTTTCGATACGGTGAATGATGCGATACAGCCAGCCGGTACCTTCGCGGCACGGTGTGCATTGACCGCACGACTCTTCGAAATAGAAATAGGACAAACGCTCCAGCGCCCGCACCATACAAGTTGTCTCGTCCATCACGATGATGGCGCCGGTTCCCAGATAGGAACCCGCTTTCTGGATGGAGTCGAAATCCATATTAAGATCCATCATGATTTCGGCCGGCAACACCGGCATCGACGAACCACCCGGAATCACCGCTTTCAATTTGTTTCCGTTGCGCACGCCGCCAGCCATTTCCAGCAACGTCCTGAACGGTGTTCCCATAGGCACTTCGAAATTGCCCGGATTGTTGACGTGACCCGAGATCGAAAACAATTTGATACCACCGCTGTTGGGCACGCCCAAGTCGGCAAATTTCTGCCCGCCGTTATTGATGATGTACGGGATGCTGGCAAACGTCTCGGTATTGTTGATGGTGGTCGGTTTACCGTACAGACCAAAACTCGCCGGGAAAGGCGGCTTGAAACGCGGTTGGCCTTTTTTGCCCTCGATCGATTCCAGCAGAGCCGTCTCTTCGCCGCACACATATGCACCGTAACCCAGGTGATTATGCAGATCGAATTCGAAATCGGAACCGAGAATATTCTTGCCCAGATAACCTGCCGCGCGTGCGGCTTCGCAGGCGGCCTCCATCACTTCATACGCTTCGAAGATCTCGCCGTGGATGTAGTTGTAGCCGGTCTTGACGCCCATGGTGTAAGCGGCGATGGCCATGCCTTCGATCAGCATGTGCGGGTTGTAACGCAGGATGTCCCAATCTTTGCAGGTGCCCGGCTCGCCTTCGTCCGAGTTGCACACCACGTATTTTTCACCCTGGTAGTTGCGCGGCATAAAGCTCCACTTCAATCCGGTGGGAAAACCCGCACCGCCGCGACCGCGCAGTCCGGATGCCTTGACCTCGGCGATGATCGCCTCGGGCGAAATTTTTTCGGTCAATATTTTACGTAGCGCCTGGTAACCGCCGACCTTGAGATAGTTGTCCAACGTCCACGGTTGGTCGAACTGTAGCGTATTGAATAGGATCAGGTCGCTCATTGTTTATCCAGTTCTGCCAAGATCTGGTCGATTTTTTCTGTCGTGAGGCGGCCGCACAGTTTGCGATTGTTGATGGTGAACATCGGCGCATCAATACAGGCGCCCATACACTCCCCTTCACGCAAACCGAATTTGCCGTCGGCCGTCACCTCGCCCATTTTGATTCCCAGCTTGTTTTCCAGGTAACCCACCGTATCTCCGGCACCGCACAGCGAACAAGACAGGTTGGTACAAACGGTCAGCGTGTGTTTACCAAACGGCTTCAACTTGTACATATGGTAGAAGGTCGCCACCTCATACACCGCCATCTGCGGCATACCGATGTAAGCGGCGATATCCGACATATCCTCGGGGGCGATCCAACCCTTTTCATCCTGCACAAAACGCAATGCTGCCATCACGGCGGACTGACGCTGATCGGCGGGATATTTCTTCAATTCTTTTTCGATGAGCGTACAAACTTGTTGGGATAACATCAGCGGTCTATCTCCCCGAAAACAATGTCTTGAGTTCCAATGATCGCCACCACATCGGCAATCATGTGCCCGCGCACCATCTCGTTCAAACCCGCAAGGTGCGGAAAGCCGGGCGCGCGTATCTTCATGCGGTAAGGTTTGTTGGCACCATCCGAAACCAGATAAATTCCGAACTCGCCTTTGGGATGTTCCACCGCCGAATAAACTTCACCGGCCGGCACTTGGAACCCTTCAGTAAAGAGCTTGAAGTGGTGAATCAACTCTTCCATATTCTGTTTCATGGATTCGCGTTTGGGCGGAACGAATTTGGTATCGTCGGCGATGACCGGTCCGGGATTCACACGCAACCAGTCGATACATTGTTTGATGATGCGGTTGGATTGACGCATTTCCTCGATACGCACCAGGTAGCGGTCGTAGCAGTCGCCCTCCC
>CAZRZH010000127.1:0-7635 GCA_964604485.1 uncultured Sideroxydans sp. | reverse complement strand
CAGGTGCTGTGGAATCTGTGCCGCAATGGTTTGCGTTATAGTCGGAAGGAAACAGGCAGCATCGGTTTGCGTGTCACGCTGGCCGAAGAGGGCCGTGTGTTGCTGGAGGTGTCGGATGACGGGCCGGGGGTAACAGCGGAGGCGGGGCAAAAACTGTTCGAGCCTTTTTACACCACGGATGCGGGCGGTACCGGGCTGGGTTTATATATCGCGCGGGAATTGTGTGAGGCGAACGGTGCCAGGATCGAATACCGCCAAGCGGAGCAGGGCGGGGCGTGTTTTCGCATCACGTTTGTGGGCGCATGATTACTGAAAGGAGATTTAAGTGAGTCTTAAGATTCCGCGTGTGCTGGTGGTCGACGACGAGCCGGATATTCTGGAATTGCTCGAATTGGCGTTAGCGCGCATGGGTTTAGAGGTGGATCGCGCCAGCGGCGTGCAGCAGGCCATCCGGCTGTTGGACTCGCGCAAATTTGATTTGTGTTTGACGGATATGCGTATGCCCGACGGTGAGGGTTTGGAGGTTGTGCGCCATATTGCCGAACGTTATCTCGATGTGCCGGTGGCGGTGATTACCGCACACGGCAATCTGGAGAACGCGGTGGCGGTATTGAAGGCGGGTGCGTTCGATTACCTGTCCAAGCCAGTGGCACTGGATCAGTTGCGCGCGCTGGTCAACTCTGCACTGCACTTGCCGGGTGCGGATGCCAGGCCGGGTGCAGGCGCTGCGGCGCTGCTGGGCAACTCACCCGCGATGCAACAAGTTCGCGATCTGGTGGGGCGCGTTGCGCGCAGCCAGGCGCCGGTCCATATCAGCGGTGAATCCGGCAGCGGCAAGGAGTTGGCGGCGCGGTTGATCGTGGAGCAGAGCGCGCGCAGAGATCGCTCACTCGTGGCAGTGAATTGCGGCGCAATTCCGGAAAATCTGATGGAAAGCGAATTCTTTGGCTATCGCAAGGGGGCGTTCACCGGAGCCGACAAGGATCGGGAGGGGTTCTTTCAAGCGGCGAACCAGGGCACACTTTTATTGGACGAAGTGGCCGAGCTGCCGCTCGCGATGCAGGTAAAGTTGTTACGCGCAATCCAGGAGAAGAAAGTGCGCCGTGTCGGTGCGACCGAAGAAGAGTCGGTGGATGTGCGTATTTTGAGCGCGACCCATCAGGATTTGGGCAAGCGGGTGCAAGAGGGCAAGTTCCGTCAGGACTTGTATTACCGACTGAACGTGATTGCGTTGCACATGCCCGCCTTGCGCGAGATGCGCGAGGACGTGGCGGACATCGCGGGTCAAATATTGGAACGTCTGCGCGGCGAGTCCAGGGCGAAATTTTCCGCAGCGGCATTGAGGGCTTTGGCATCGTATGATTTTCCGGGGAATGTGCGCGAACTGGAAAATATCATCGAGCGCGCCGTGGCGTTGTGCTCCGAGGGTGTTATTACTCCCGATGATTTGCAGCTGTCACCACTCGAAACGATCTCGGCTGGGGACAGGGCGGCAAACGGTGGCAAATATCCGCTCACCGACTATCTGGACCGGTTGGAACGTGAAGCGATCCTGGAGGCATTACACCAGACACATTTCAACCGCACGGCAGCGGCCAAGATACTGGGTGTCACCTTCCGGGCGCTGCGTTATCGCATGGATCGGTTATCCATCACCGAACAGGACAAGCTGGAATGAAGGTCGACGAGCAGGGATGGTTCAGCGGTGTACAGCGTATCGCTTCCCCCAATTTCGATGCACGGCCGGCGCACACGCGAATCACGTTGCTGGTCATCCACAGCATCAGCCTGCCACCCAACGAGTTCGGCGGATCGGCCATCCGCCAATTATTTACCAACACCCTTGATTGCACTTCGCATCCTTATTACCAACGCTTGGTTGGGGTCAAAGTGTCGTCGCATTTTTTGGTGCGCCGCGACGGGCGCATTATCCAGTTTGTGGCATGCCGCCAACGTGCCTGGCATGCCGGAGTGTCGGAGTGGCAGGGGCGCACCCGTTGCAATGACTTCTCCCTCGGTATCGAGTTGGAAGGGTGCGATGACTTGCCGTTCGACGCCCCCCAGTACGACGCACTGGCCAGATTGACACGTTATCTCCGGCGGCGATTTTCCATCGCCGACATCGTCGGTCATTCCGATATTGCTCCGGGACGCAAGACCGATCCCGGCCCCTGTTTTGAGTGGGCGCGTTATCTCGGGCGGATTGAATAATCGCTTTTCACAGAAGATCACGTTTGCAACTTGAATGAAAAAATACGCGGTGCAAAATTCTGCTTGCAATAATTTCATCAGGCACTAGAATTAGCCCCAATTCGCATCTTGCACCACTAGATGTAGTGTTTTTATTTTTCCGGCTGATTTTGGCTTCCTGGCCGGATTGGCTCAGGTAATTCAGGGGGAGTTACATGTTGCTTGATTCAAATAGTGTTTTTTCATCTTCCTCGGCGTCCGTGTTCACACACAAAGAATCCTCTACTGTCGCACCCTCAGCCGCATTGTCACTGGACCAATACAAGATCATCCGCCGCAATGGTTCGGTCGGTGCGTTTGAGCCGTCGAAGATTTCCATCGCCATGGCAAAAGCTTTTATCGCGGTCAACGGCGGCCAGGGGGCGGCGTCGGCGCGCGTGCGCGAACAAGTCGAGCAATTGACAGCCAATGTGGTGAACGCGTTAATGCGTCGCCAACCCCACGGCGGCACGTTTCATATCGAGGACATCCAGGATCAGGTCGAGTTGTCGCTGATGCGTTCGGGCGAACACGACGTGGCGCGTTCTTATGTGTTGTACCGCGAGCAACGTACACGCGAGCGCGGCAAGATCAAAGCCGAGGCGGCTACTCCGTATGTTCTGAATGTGAAAGACGGCGACGACATGCGTCCGCTCGACGTGGCCGTGTTGCAGGCGAAGATTAATGCCGCGTGCGAGGGCTTGGGGGGAGCGGTCGATGCGGAAAAGATCCTCAAACTCACGCTGAAGGATCTTTACGACGGTGTGGCCATCGAGGAGGTGCGCAAATGCGCCATCCTGTCCGCACGCACGCAGATCGAACAGGATCCCGCTTATAGTTTTGTTACCGCACGCTTGCTGCTCAACAATATTTGCTGCGAGATTTTGGGTGAAGATGTGGCGCAGGCGGAAATGAAGACGCGTTATGCCGAATATTTTCCCAAGTTCATCAAGCAGGGGGTCGAGGTGGAATTGCTCAACGAGGAGTTGGCGCAGTTCGATTTAAATCGGCTGGCACAGGCGTTGGATGCGGACAGAGATCTGCAATTTAATTATCTGGGCCTGCAGACTTTGTACGACCGCTACTTTCTGCATGTCGAAAACAAGCGCATCGAGTTGCCGCAGGCATTCTTCATGCGGGTGGCCATGGGATTGAGCCTGAACGAGATTCATCGCGAAGAACGTGCCATTGAGTTTTACCGCCTGTTGTCCAGCTTTGATTTCATGAGCTCGACGCCCACGCTGTTTAATTCCGGTACCCGCCGCTCGCAATTGTCTTCCTGTTATTTGACGACGGTGGCGGACGATCTGGACGGAATCTACGAGGCGCTTAAAGAGAATGCCTTGCTGTCGAAATTCGCCGGCGGTCTGGGCAACGACTGGTCCAATGTGCGCGCCTTGGGCAGCCACATCAAAGGCACCAACGGTAAATCGCAAGGCGTAGTGCCTTTCCTAAAAGTGGTGAACGACACCGCAGTGGCAGTGAACCAGGGCGGAAAGCGAAAAGGTGCGGTGTGCGCTTATCTGGAAACCTGGCATCTGGACATCGAAGAGTTTTTGGAACTGCGCAAAAACACCGGTGATGACCGGCGTCGTACCCACGACATGAATACGGCCAACTGGATTCCCGATCTGTTCATGAAACGTGTGATGGAGGGCAAGGATTGGACCTTGTTCTCGCCCTCGAATTGCCCCGACCTGCATGACAAGTTCGGTATCGCGTTCGAGGAGGCCTATCTGGGATATGAAGCCAAAGTCGCCAGGGGCGAACTCAAGTTATTCAAGACGCTTCCCGCGCAAACACTGTGGCGCAAAATGCTGACAATGCTGTTCGAGACCGGTCATCCCTGGGTGACTTTCAAGGATCCGTGCAATATTCGCAGTCCGCAACAGCATACCGGGGTGGTACACAGTTCGAACCTGTGTACCGAGATCACACTCAACACATCCGATAGCGAGATCGCGGTATGTAATCTGGGATCAGTCAATCTGGCGGCGCACTTGTTTCCAAACGGTCATGCCAACGCGGGACAGCTGGATCATAAAAAGTTGCAACGCACGGTGAATACCGCCATGCGAATGCTGGATAACGTGATTGACATCAACTATTACGCGGTGGCCAAAGCGCGTAATTCCAATCTCAAACATCGCCCGGTCGGGCTTGGCATCATGGGGTTCCAGGATTGCCTGCATGACTTGCGCATTCCGTATTCGACGGAGGCGGCGGTCGAATTCGCCGACCGTTCGATGGAGGCTGTGTGTTACTACGCGTATCTGGCTTCTACCGAATTGGCCGAAGAGCGCGGACGGTACGCCAGCTATCGGGGTAGTCTGTGGGACAAGGGCATCCTGCCGCAGGACAGTCTTGAACTGTTGCGCGAGCAGCGCGGTGGTTATGTCGATGTGGATATGTCGTCCAGTCTGGACTGGGATGTGTTGCGTGCACGTATCAAGCAGCACGGCATGCGCAACTCGAACTGTGTGGCCATCGCACCCACTGCGACCATCTCCAACATCATCGGCGTGTCGGCGTGTATCGAACCGACCTATCAGAACATTTTCGTCAAATCGAATCTGTCCGGGGAATTTACGGTCATCAATGAACATCTGGTCGCTGACTTGAAGAAACTGGGATTGTGGGATGAAGTGATGATCGCCGACCTCAAGTATTTTGACGGCAGCCTGGCCAAGATCGACCGTATTCCGGCGGAACTGCGCACCTTGTATGCCACGGCTTTTGAGGTCGAACCCAAGTGGCTGATCGAGGCGGCATCGCGCCGTCAAAAATGGATTGATCAGGCGCAGTCACTGAATATTTATATGTCCGGCGTCTCGGGTCGAAAACTGGACGACACCTACAAATTGGCTTGGGTGCGCGGCTTGAAGACCACTTATTACCTGCGCACCCTAGGCGCGACTTCGGCGGAGAAGTCCACCTCGCGCGCCGGTGCGTTGAATGCGGTGTCGAACGGCGGCGGTGTGGGTGATATGAATGCCGCACCGGTAGTTGAGGAAGCGAAGTTCTGCTCGATAGACAACCCTGAATGCGAAGCTTGCCAATAAAAATAAAAGGAACGTCATGCTGAATTTTGATGAAGAAATAACAACCGCAACATCCGGTGTCCGTGCGCCCGCAATGGGGGGCGGTGTCGGCGCCGGAAAGCATTCCAATGATCACACTTACACGATCGCTTCGGTCTCCACCGGGCGCATCAGGGTTGAGGACAAACGCATTATCAACAGCAGCGCCGATGTGAACCAACTGGTTCCATTCAAATACAAATGGGCGTGGGAAAAATACCTAGCGGGATGCGCGAACCATTGGATGCCGCAAGAGATCAATATGTCCGCCGACATCGCATTGTGGAAGAATCCAAACGGACTGACCGACGACGAACGCAGGCTGGTGATGCGTAATTTGGGCTTCTTCACCACGGCCGACAGTCTGGCCGCCAACAACATCGCCCTCGGCACTTACCGCCACATCACCAATCCGGAGTGCAGGCAATATTTGTTGCGCCAGGCCTTCGAAGAGGCGATCCATACCCACGCTTACCAGTACATCGTGGAAAGTCTCGGGTTGGATGAGGGTGAAGTTTTCAACATGTACCACGAGGTGCCCAGCATCCGCGACAAGGACGAGTTCCTGCTTCCCTTCATCGATGTGTTGACCAACCCCGATTTTAAGACCGGCACACCGGAAAACGACCAGAAACTGTTGCGTAGCCTAATTGTCTTTGCCTGCATCATGGAAGGATTGTTCTTCTATGTCGGCTTCGTGCAGATATTGGCGTTGGGTCGCCAGAACAAGATGACCGGCGCGGCCGAGCAGTACCAATATATTTTGCGCGACGAGTCGATGCACCTCAACTTTGGTGTTGATGTCATCAACCAGATCAAACTGGAAAATCCGCAACTTTGGACGCCGGCATTCCGCGAGGAGATACGCGGCCTGATACATAAAGGCGTGGAACTTGAATATCGCTACGCCGAAGACACCATGCCACGCGGAGTGCTGGGCTTGAATGCGGGTATGTTCAAGGAATATCTGCGCTTCATCGCGAACCGTCGTTGTCAGCAAATCGGTATTGACGTGCTCTACCAAGGGGCGTCCAATCCATTCCCGTGGATGGCCGAAATGATTGATTTGAAAAAAGAGAAGAATTTCTTCGAGACGCGAGTGACCGAGTACCAGACGGGCGGCGCGCTGTCTTGGGATTGAGTTGATTTGACGAAGGCTGCCGAGGCAGCCTTCGTTGCAAGGGCTTCAGTCATGCCGCCTGGCGGTGTGTTGGAGGTGCAGTCGTTGTTTGGTCGTTGTGTTTTTTTCGTTAACATTCACCAACCAAGGAGGTTGAAATGGTAGCAGCAAAGAAAGCTAAACCCGCAGCAAAAAAACCGGCAGCCAAGAAAGCAGTTGCCAAGGCAGCCGCAAAACCAGCCGCCAAAAAAGCGACAGCCAAGAAAGCAGCTCCTGCTGCCAAAAAGGCCGTAGCCAAGAAACCGGCAGCGAAAAAAGCAGTTGCCAAGGCAGCCGCAAAACCAGCCGCCAAAAAAGCGACAGCCAAGAAAGCAGCTCCTGCTGCCAAAAAGGCCGTAGCCAAGAAACCGGCAGCGAAGAAAGTAGTTGCCAAGGCAGCCGCTAAACCAGCTGCACCAAAAGCAGCAGCAAAGAAACCCGCTGCCAAGAAAGCGGCAGTGAAGAAGCCGACGGTAGTAGCCAGTCCAGCTGTAGCACCGGCTGCCTCCCCGGCTCCTTCCGCACCGGCTCCAGTGCGTCCGGCTGCGACTTGGCCTTTCCCGACACCCGGCATCAGCAAGCCGAATTAAGGTGGTGGAAGGCGCTGTGAAGGCAGCCCCGTTCAGGCAGTAGGAAGGGGCTGTTTCACGGTTGTCTGGTGGAAGGTCGGACAGACTGGCAACATTGGGATCGCACATAAACTCGTGCGCGGCGCTTTGTTTCCTTGGAATTGTTGGTAGTTGCGGGCGGAAATTCGTAATGTGATCCGTTCGCTCGGTATTGTTTTGTACCGATGTTCGGGGGGATGGCGTTTTGTTTACCCTTGTGTGGGTGGCAACATGTAACCACGGGCGATTAATGCAAGATCCATTTTAGTGGAGTCGGACTTCGTTTCTGCAAAAAAAAGGCGCGAACGTTTAAACGCTGACTTTGTTTGAAAGACGCCGGAACAAGAGTTCAGTTCAATTTCAAACTGTATTGTGTGATCGGCGCAGCACTGTTTTTATCGAATGCGATACCTGCTTCCACCCCGCAGCGGGCAGTGTCTAATGCGTTATCGAATTGCGAGTAAGCATGGTGCATCGCTCCTAGCGCAAACTCGTTTCCGGAACCAATTGCCCAGTATTGGGTGAATTCGAATACTTCGCGCATCGAATAGATGGCGAA
>CAZRZH010000126.1:0-7822 GCA_964604485.1 uncultured Sideroxydans sp. | reverse complement strand
TCAAAAAAACGTGTGGCGGGGGGGGGGTGTGGGCGGGGGTGGTGGGGGACTATTTGATACGGTGAAGTTTAGGATTGCGCCGCTTCAAGGATATTGACGCGATTGATGCAAGACCGCATACACAACGACATACGCTGCTCTGACTCGATAAACGAGCGTGTAGGGATATTTTTCTAGCGCGAGTTCCCTTGTTCCAGATACCCGCCCAGCTTTCCCTAACTCTGGGAACGACTCTAATCTTTCTGCCGTTCTATAGATTGTCTCGACGACTTTTTCTGCCGCTGTTGGATTGTCTTTTGCAATGAATGCTTCAGCATCGGCAATATTGCTGAAAGCACGGGCAGTGAACTTAAGCTGCTTTTTTGCGCTCATGTCTGGCTTTGTCTAGCTGTGCCCAGAACTCATCTTTTCCGCACATGCGCCCTGCCTTTTCATCCGCCATCCCAGCTTCGACCTGAGCTGCAAACCACTCTTCGTATTCGATGCGCTCTATGACGGCTTGTTTGATGATCGCCTGCGGTGTGCGCCGCGATCCTGCGGCAACTTTCTCCAACCGCTTAAGTACGGTTTGCGGTAACGTGATTGCTTGATTCATGGTGCATGCCCTCCGTTGCTTACGAGGCTTTGATTCTACACGGGACAGAAGCCGCGACAAACGCTTCGCGAGAAGCCACACATTTTTTGGTTACGGCCTCACGCGGCGATGAAACTGCCGCATGAGCCTCAACCGAAAGAACGCCAGAGTTGCGATGCGCAATATTTCACCTACTCTTCTAAGAGACTTCTTAGCATCCACGCGTTTTTTTCATGTACTTCCATCCGCGCTGAAAGCAGATCGACCGTCGGTTGATCGCCCGCCTTCTCGGCGATAGGCAGCACTTCTCGCGCGGTGCGCACGACGGCTTCTTGTCCGGCGACGAGTTGTTTGATCATCTCTTTCGCGCTGACCGAACCTGTGCTTTCTTTGATGCTGGTGAGGGCGGCGAATTCTTTGTAGCTGCCCGGTGCGGGATAGCCGAGTGCGCGGATGCGTTCGGCGATCAAGTCCACTGCGTTCCATGTCTCGGTGTATTGCGTCATGAACATGATGTGCAGGGTCTGGAACATGGGGCCGGTGACGTTCCAGTGGAAGTTGTGTGTCTTGAGGTAGAGGGTGTAGGTGTCGGCCAGCATGCGTGCAAGACCGTCTGCGACTTTCTTGCGGTCTTTCTCGGAGATGCCGATGTTGATGGGGCTGATCTTGCTCATGATGTTCTCCTTATGTTGATTGAACCGGATACTGTCATCGTGCTTAAACACTTGGGAAGTTCTGATTAAGACCGTTCGTGGTGAGTGTTTTCCGTTCGCTCCCTCGATACACCGCGCAAGCGCGGCACTCGGGACGAACGGAAAATGTATCGAACCATGGCTTTCGGTCTTAATCAGAACTTCATTTGCTGCTTTCCATGGCAATCATGCTATCTCAGTTTTGCCACTAGCCACCAGCGGCGTGCCGACTCGCTTCGTCATCTCGCTACGTTCTGCGGCGAACTCGCCGGTCAACACGAATCCGCTGATGCGATGTGATGCGTCGCGGAAGACCATCTTGATGCCGTTGCCGGATGCCAATGTCTGCCAACTGCCTGCGGCATCCCGTGCCACGGGCAATACGGCAACGGGATGCGCGGGGGTCTTTACCACCACGGGCATGGCGGGGAACACGACTGCTGTGTCTTCACCCGCCAAGGTCTTTGCCAATGCGCGTGCCGCATGCATGATGGGGAGCACGAAGGGTTGCACGCGACCTTCGATCTCGGCGCAATCGCCCAATGCGAAGATGTCTGCATCGCTGCTGCGCAAGTGCGCATCCACCTTGATGCCGCGATTCACCGCCAACCCCGCCGCCTGTGCCAACGCGATGCGAGGCCGCAAGCCGATGGCGGACAACACGATGTCGGCTTGCAGTTGCGAGCCATCCGCCAGCGTCAACGTGTAGCCCGTGGCGGCGCTATCCACACGACTGACCGAAGTGCCAAAGCGCCAATCCACGCCGATGGCGGCAAGCGGTGCGAGCAACTGAGCCCCCGCTGCTTGCGGCATCAGGCTGGCGAGTGGGTAGGGGCCGGGGTCGATGACGCTGACGGCGAAGCCTGCAGCAGCCCAATCGTTGGCGAACTCGCAACCGATCAACCCACCGCCCATGATTACAACATCCGTTCGCATTGAGCCTGTCGAAATGCGCTCATTGATAGAGGTTTCGACAAGCTCAGCCCGAACGGTTTTTTTACTGCCTACTTTTTCCATGGCCTCGCGCAACTGTGCGTAGTCCGCGATGTCGTTCACCGAGCGCACCGCATCGGCAGCATCGCCCTGCATGGGGATGCGGATGGGATCGGCACCCAAGGCCAGAACAAGTCGGCTGTAACGCAGATCACCTTGCGTCGTCGTTAAGCACTTGCGCGCCACGTCGATGCCCTGCACTTCGATGTGGCTGCGCACGGTGATGCCGAGTTGTTTCGCCATCTCCGCCGCTGGTGTCTGCACCAGTGCCGCCGCATCTTTACCCTGCGCGAATGCGTTGGAGAGCATGGGCTTGGAATAGTAGTCACCCTTGTCGCGCGACAACAACATGACCGGCACCTCACGGTCCAACTTACGCAGCTCGCGTATCACCGAGTATCCGGCGAGGCCACTACCTACGACGATGATGGGTTCCATTTCCATGCTCCTTTATTGAATGCTCCGCTTCATCAGCTTTGTCGTTCCCGCGAAGGCGGGAACCTAGTTAAATTTCCAAACTGGATCCCCGCCTTCGCGGGGATGACGATGCGATCGTTGCGCTCCTAAACTTCGACCATCTCAAAGTCGGCTTTTGCCACTCCGCAATCCGGACACGCCCAGTTCTCGGGAATATCCACCCATGCCGTGCCGGGTTTGATGCCGTCTTCCGACAACCCGACTTTTTCGTCGTAGATGAATCCACACACCACACATTGCCAAACTTTCATGTCGTTCTCCTTCGATAAATTGGTTCGTTCAAGCCGTTACTTTTGCCAACACGGCGCGGTACTGGTTGGCGTGGCGCTCTTCCACTTTGGCCAGTGCCGCGAAACGTTTGGCGGCTTTTTCCAATGTCGCCGCGAACAAGGCCGCATGCTCTTTCGATTCTGCGATCTGCTCCGCCATCTCCGAGGCCGCTGCCGCATTGCCTTCCTGCTGTGCGGTCTTGAGGAAGCCGGGGTACATCTCGGTGTATTCGTAGGTCTCGCCTTCGATCGCCATTTGCAGGCAACGCTGCGTGCTCATCTCGGCCTTGGGATACAGCAGGTCGAGGTGACCCAGCGCGTGTTGCACTTCTTGGTTGGCCGTTTCCTCGAACACCTTGGCAGTTTCTTCGTCGCCCGCTGCACGCGCGATCTTGGCGAAGTAGCGGTATTTGATATGCGCCATCGATTCACCGGCAAAAGCCGCTTCGAGGTTGGCGATGGTCTTGATCTCTGGTCTTTTCATGTTGCTCTCCTATCGGGTTGATGAAGTGGCGCGCTGCCCACGGAAGCAATGTACGGGCTGCCCACTCATCAATCCAATTGATTGTTCAAAGCGATGTGATTTATTATTCAAATCACCGATTCGTCATTCCCGCGCAGGCGGGAATCCAGTGCTTTATTCAAAATGCTTTTGGTTTTGTACTGCTTCGCAGGATTTATCTAATCAACTGGATTCCCGCTTTCACCCGCAAGGAGTACGCCGTGGCTGTACGGAGCATTCGCTCCTACACCGCACGCAGCGCGGGAATGACGGCATTAAGGAGACTGGCGTGACCCTCAACGAACTTCGCTTCATCGTGGCTGTGGCACAAGAACGCAACTTCCGTCGCGCGGCGGAGAAGGCGTTCATCAGCCAGCCCGCGCTGTCGCTGGCGATACAGAAGCTGGAAGAAGAGCTGGGGGTGAAGATATTCGAGCGCGGCAAAAGCGAGGTGACGACCACGCCGGTGGGTGCGACTATCGTGGAACAGGCACAGCGCGTGCTGGAAGAAGCGGAACACATCCGCGAGATCGCCACACAGGGCAAGAACCAACTCAGCACACCGTTACGCATCGGCATCATCCACAGCGTCGGCCCGTATCTATTGCCCGACCTCATCCCCGCGCTGAAGAAGATCGCGCCGCAGATGCCGCTGGAGGTGGAAGAGAACATCACCGCCAACCTCGAGATTCAACTGCGCAACGGCAAACTGGATGTCATCCTCATCGCGCTGCCTTTCGGCGATGCGAGCATCCTCACGCATCCCTTGTATGACGAGCCGTTCGAGGTGGTGGTGAATAACGAACATCGTTGGGCGGGTCGGCGCAGCATCAAACCGCCTGAACTGGCGGAAGAAAAAGTGTTGTTGCTGGACGCTGGCCACTGCTTCAGCAATCAGGTTGACGAAGCCTGCCCCGGCAGCCGCAAGAGCAACAGCGTGCAGCACGGCACTTCGTTGGAGACTATCCGCAACATGGTGGCTTCCGGCATGGGCATCACCGTCTTGCCCGCCTCCGCCAACAGCGCGCGCTACCGCAGCAAGTTGTTGAGCGTCATCCCCTTCACCAAACCCGCCCCGTCGCGCCGCATCGCGCTGGCGTGGCGCAAGAGCTTCGCGCGCACCCAAGCCATCGAAGCGTTGACCAAAGCTATCAGCCTCGCCAAGATCACCGGCATCAAGCATTTGGAGTAACTATGAACGACCAACCCTACCGCCAGAACCCATTGCTGCGCATGAGCTACAGTCTCATCGCACCGCTTTACGACATCATCATCGAACGTCCAATGCGCGAGGCGCGCCGACGTTCGCTTGCTGCACTGCCCGCCGATGCCTGCAAGAACGTGCTCATCAGCGGTGTCGGCACGGGGCTTGATCTGCCCTATCTGCCTGCGTTGCATCACTACAGCGTGCTCGATTTCAATCCGGCGATGTTGTCACGCGCGAAGGCCCGCAACGAAAAATTGAATGTGACGTTCGTATTGGGCGACAGCATGAACCTGCCCTTCGCCGATGCGCAGTTCGATTTTGTGGTGCTGCACCTCATTGTTGCGGTGGTGCCGGAACCGCAAAAGTGCCTGAGTGAAGCGACGCGTGTGCTCAAACCCGGCGGCACGATATTGCTCTTCGATAAGTTCCTGCAACCGCACCAAGGCGCGCCGATGCGCCGCTTGCTCAACATCATCACCCGTCGCTTCGCCACGCGTATGGATGTGGTTTTCGAGGAAGTGCTGCGAGTTACGCCCGAGTTGTATGTGGTCAGCGATGTGCCCTTGATGGCGAGCGGATGGTTTCGCGGCATCGTGCTGCGCAAGCCTGCATAAGCGGCAATAATCCCAAATAATCCATTGGATAATTCAGACTGCTTCCCCCTTTGTAAAAGGGGGACTGAGGGGGATTTTAGTTTAAGTGCGAAGTGCAAATCCCCCCTTCGCCCCCCTTTTACAAAGGGAGGGGGGTATGCCTCCTTCCGAGACAGACTCACGTCTAATGAACTATCTGGGACAATCTTGGGTAAAATTTCAGGCGTTCAAACGGAGAGATCAGAATGAATGACACAGGCGGAATTCCGAATCCGAATCTCGAAGTGAGGTCGCGCATAACACGCCTGTTCGAGTCTCAGCGCGCCGCCTTCCAAGCCGCGCCTTACCCTTCCGCTGCTGAACGTATTCACAAACTGCGGGCACTGAAAAATCAAATCAGGCGCTACCAGGATTTACTCTGTGATGCACTTAATACAGACTTCGGTTTTCGTCACGCCACCGAATCGAAGTTGCTCGATCTGCTGGGTTCGGTGCTGGACGCCGATCATGCCATGACCCACCTCAAACGCTGGATGAGACCCAGCCGTCGTTCCACCGAATTGCTTTTCTTCTCCAACAGCCTGCAGGTCACCTACCAACCCAAAGGCGTGGTCGGCGTTATCGTGCCGTGGAACTTCCCCGTTTACCTCGCACTCGGGCCACTCATCGCCGCACTGGCGGCGGGCAATCGGGTGATGATCAAGCTATCGGAAGTCACACCGGCCACGAATGCGGTGCTGGCGCGAATGCTGGGTGAAATTTTTAGCGAAGACGAAGTGGCTGTAATCGGCGAAGAACTGGCTGATCCAAATTTTTTTACGGCTCTGCCCTTCAACCACATCGTGTTCACCGGCTCACCTGCCGTCGGCAAGATTGTGATGTCTACCGCTGCCGCGAACTTGACACCGGTAACGCTGGAGTTGGGTGGAAAATCTCCCGCCGTAGTTACACGCAACTACCCGCTGGGTGATGCCGCGTTGCGCATTACCCACGGCAAAATATCGAACTGCGGACAAATCTGCGTCGCGCCGGATTACGCTCTGGTGCCGCGTGAAAATGTCGCTGCGTTCATCACCGGCGTCCGCAGCAGTTATGCCAACCTGTGCGGCGACTCGAAAAGCGGCGGGCAATCCACCTGGGTGGTTAACGACCGCCATTTCGCGCGCATCGAATCGTTGTTGGCCGATGCGCGCGACAAGGGCGCAAATGTGATCGCGTGTGCCGACTTTGACGCTGCGCAGGACGGACGCCAGTTGCCCTTGTATATCGTCAGCGGTTGCACAAACGACATGCGCATCCAACAGGAAGAATTGTTCGGCCCGATCTTGCCGGTCATTCCCTACGACACTCTTGATGAGGCAATCCATTTCATCAATGCTCACGAACGGCCGTTGGCACTGTATTGCTTCAGCCACGATAACGCAGAGCGCCAACACCTGTTGCAACACACCCATTCCGGCGGGGTAACCATCAACGACTGGGGATGGCATGTGGTGAATCATGACGCACCGTTTGGCGGTGTCGGCCATTCCGGCATGGGCAGTTATCACGGCGAGGAAGGGTTCCGCGAACTGTCGCATGCCAAGACTGTTTTCAAACGCCAACGCTTCTTTCCCACGCATTGGTTCTATCCGCCGTATGGCAATTTCGTGCAAAACCTCACGCTACGCTTTTATCTCGGCAAGGGCGACCCGGCACTGAAGAAGATAAAATAGTGAGGAAGTTTCGACTACATCATCGTCGGGGTGGGGTAGTTCATGTGACCCGATGACTCTTGTTGTTATTCCAGAACCGGGTGTATATTTCGCCTCCAGTAACGACGCAATAATTCTGAAGCCCACAACGATGGGCGTCTCGGTGACGGTCGCAATGACTGCCCTTAATGAGCAGAACACAATGGCACCAGCGGTGGAAACTGCGCCAAGTTTGAATAGGAGATAGTTTCAATCGCAAGGACGAGCCCCTCGATAAAAATGGGGAAGTCGATGCGAGGGTGGTTTTTTCGAAAATTCTTCTAGGGGGAACTGTTGTGAAAGGAAGCGTGGCCTTTCAAAAAGTCACTTGGCCTCTAAATATAATAGCCATATTCGTTATTGTGTCGAGTGGTATTGCTAAGGCAGACTGGATAAAAGTTGAATTAATTCATTCCAATCCCGAGTTCACACTATATGTTGAAAATAATTCAAGGTCAGAATTAGAGCATTCAGTGAAATTTCTAGCATTAGTTGATTACTCATCTGCACAAGTTGACCTTGGGGTTGTATATAGGTCGATGAAGATGGAGATAGAGGTTGACTGTAAGCGGAAGGTTTTGCGTTCACATCAGATTGTTTGGCATACGGAAAATATGGGGAAAGGTAGAGTGACGCGTACTTTTCCTAATTCAAGTATTTCATCTTGGCAACCAATTAGTACTAATTCCATTTCTAATTCACAAATGAATCCAAAAGAGCAGCCATAATCCATGGCCATGAAACGATGTGGCGCACGGTAACGGGATTGTCTTCCAAGGTTT
>CAZRZH010000125.1:0-7895 GCA_964604485.1 uncultured Sideroxydans sp. | reverse complement strand
AACTCATCCCGGATTGGGAAGGCGCCATGATCTCGGGGGCGGGGAAAAAACGCGCCGCCGACTTGAAAACCCGGCTGACCGAACTCCTCTGAGCGCTGCTAACCCGCTCTGTGATTCGTTGCCCCCGCGACACCTTTATCCCGGCAATTACTCACATTGCCTCAAAGCCAACCCGCCAACCACAACCTTAACCTCAATCCCAATTCTGTCGAGTAACCGACTTCGACGAAGCGAATTTGCCCGTCCGACGCAATGATGAAACTGGCTGGAACGGCATGTACTCCCCACGCCGCCGCGAGACTGCCGTCGGGGTCGTTCACCACCGGAAAATCAATGCCCTGTTCTTTCATGTAAGTCACAACGTCGTTGGTGAGTCCGCTGGTCATGGCAACGGTGATGACTTGAGGATCACGCTGCGCAATAGCTGCGATGTTGTCCTGTTCGGTGCGACAGATCGGACACCAGGTCGCCCAAAAATGCACGAGGATCGGTTGCTCGGGATGCACGGGTAATTGAAAGCGCTGGCCGTCAAGGGTAACGCCTTTGAGTGCGGGGGCACTGCCGCTGACCATATCGCGTTGTTGCCAGGCGCGGATCCCACCGACCACGACAAGAATCAGCAATACGTTGAAAGCATAACTGCGCCATTTTGAAGTCCGCACTTGCTTGCCGGTATCGTTGGTCATGAGATGAGTTGTGATAAGTCGGGTGACTACAGGCTTATTCGAAATCACCCCAAGGGCTTTTCGATTGGCCTTTGCTTGTGGTCTCGAAACGTTCGATGTCGCGCCGGTCGCGTTTAGTGGGGCGTCCTTTGAACGTGGGCAGCGGCAGGGCTTTGTTTTGTTCGGCGATCAGAGCGCGGCGTGTTTTGCTCGCGTCACTTTCCCGGTACAACTTTTGCGCTTCGGGTGCGCCGCTCCGTTTGTTGGAAAGCCCCAACACCTCAATGTCGAAATGATATTGACCCAGGCGGATGACCAGCTTGTCTCCCACGCCGATGGCTTTGGCCGGTTTGATGCGCGCCTCAAACATCGTCACCTTGCCACTCTCGACGGCATCGGCAGCGAGGCTGCGTGTCTTGAAAAAACGCGCAGCCCACAACCATTTGTCGATGCGCAGTTTGTCAGCGGAATCCGTCATGCTTGCTTAGTAACCCCGTCATTCCCGCGCAGGCGGGAATCCAGCAGTTTGATTCAACTTGCCTCGAAGATTTGTTTTTGCTGCGCAAGATAGAATTTTCATGACTGGATTCCCGCCTGCGCGGGAATGACAACTCGGTTTTACTTCACGCAATCTACATAATAGAAACGCGCTCCATCGCGATTCTCGGCCACGAGCCCGTGAATGTCCGTTTCGAAGCCGGAGAATTTTTTGTTGAAATCGCGCGCGAACCTGAGGTAATCAACGATGGTTTTGTTAAAACGTTCGCCCGGAATCAGCAGCGGAATGCCCGGCGGATACGGGGTCAGCAACACGGCGGTGATACGTCCCTCCAGTTCGTCGATAGCGACCCGCTCGATCTCGCCATGCGCCATCTTGGCGAAGGCATCGGACGGTTTCATCGCCGGCACCATGTCGGACAAATACATCTCGGTGGTCAATTTCGCCACGTTGTTGGTTTTGTAAATGCCGTGGATCTGGTCGCACAAATCGCGCAGGCCGATCTTTTCATAACGCGGATGTTTGGCGATAAATTCCGGCAGGATGCGCCACAGCGGCTGGTTCTTGTCGTAGTCATCCTTAAACTGTTGCAGTTCGGTCACCATGGTGTTCCAGCGCCCTTTGGTGATGCCGATGGTGAACATGATAAAGAACGAATACAAGCCGCATTTCTCGACCACCACACCGTGCTCGGCCAGGTATTTGGTGACGATGCTGGCCGGGATGCCGCTGTCGGCGAAATCGCCATCCACGTTTAACCCCGGTGTAATAACCGTAGCCTTGATCGGATCCAGCATGTTGAAACCTGCGGCGAGTTTGCCGAAGCCGTGCCAGCGATCCTCGGTACGCAGCACCCAGTCCTCGCGCTCGGCCATACCCTCCGCCGACAGGTAATCGGGGCCCCACACCTTGAACCACCAATCCGCGCCCCACTCCTCGTCCACCTTGCGCATGGCGCGGCGGAAGTCGAGCGCTTCGGCGATACTTTCTTCCACCAGTGCGGTGCCGCCCGGCGGCTCCATCATCGCGGCGGCCACGTCGCACGAGGCGATGATGGCGTATTGCGGCGAGGTCGAGGTGTGCATCAGATAAGCCTCGTTGAAACAGTCCCGGTCCAATTTTTTCGCGTCGCTATCCTGCACCAATATCTGCGATGCCTGCGACAGACCGGCCAACAGCTTGTGCGTGGATTGTGTGGAAAAGATCATCGACTGTTTCGCGCGCGGCCGGTCGCGACCGATGGCGTGCATGTCTTTGTAGAAATCATGGAAGGTGGCGTGCGGCAGCCAGGCCTCGTCAAAATGCAGGGTGTCGATTTTGCCGTCCAGCAACTGCTTCAGTGTCTCCACGTTGTACAACACGCCATCGTAGGTACTTTGCGTGATGGTCAACACGCGCGGTTTGCGCTGCTTGTCTTTGATAAACGGGTTGGCGTCGATCTTGCGCTGGATGGTTTCCGGCTGGAACTCACTCAGCGGGATCGGCCCGATGATGCCGAAATTATTTCGCGTCGGCGTCAGAAACACCGGCACCGCGCCGGTCATCATGATCGCGTGCAAAATGGATTTGTGGCAATTGCGATCCACCACCACGATGTCGTCCGGTGCCACGGTGGAGTGCCATACGATTTTGTTGGAAGTGGACGTGCCGTTGGTAACAAAGAACAAGTGATCGGCATTAAAAATGCGCGCGGCATTCCGCTCGGACGCCGCCACCGGGCCGGTGTGATCGAGCAACTGGCCCAACTCGTCCACCGCGTTGCACACGTCGGCACGCAACATGTTTTCGCCGAAGAACTGGTGGAACATGCGCCCCACCGGCGATTTCAAAAACGCTACGCCACCGGAATGCCCCGGGCAGTGCCAGGAATACGAACCGTCTTGCGCGTAATCCACCAGCGCGCGAAAGAACGGCGGCGCCAGTGAATCCATATACGATTTTGCCTCGCGGATGATGTGACGCGCCACGAATTCCGGCGTGTCCTCGTGCATGTGGATGAAGCCGTGCAATTCGCGCAGGATGTCGTTGGGGATGTGACGTGACGTGCGTGTCTCGCCGTAAAGATAGATCGGGATATCCAAATTTTTGTAACGGATTTCTTCCACGAAAGCGCGCAAGGTGCGCAGCGCCACTTCCGTCTCTTCATCGCTTCCCGCACCGAACTCCTCGTCGTCGATGGACAACACGAAAGCCGAAGCGCGGCTTTGTTGTTGCGCGAACGAAGTCAGGTCGCCGTAACTGGTCATGCCGACCACTTCGACGCCCTCTTTTTCCAGCGCCTCGGCCAAATCGCGAATACCGTGACCGCTGGCATTCTCCGAGCGGTAATCTTCGTCGATGATGATGATGGGAAATTTGAATTTCATGAAGAGCTCCCTAAAGGGGATTACAGATTAAAAGTGGCGCGAATTGTCGCAGGTTTAAGTTCGGATGTGCATTGATACCGGTGAAGGTCGCGTTCATCGCTGTAACGGATGCTCACTCTCGGGGAAACGTCAAACATACAACATCTTCCCGCCTGCCATCAGCAATACGCCACTCAATAGCAGAACGATGGTTTTGCTCTGCAACTTGTGACTCCCCATGTGCGCACCGATCAGACCTCCGAATACGACTGCGGCGGCATATTCCACGAATTGCTGCGGAAGAACGATTTCCTGTGTCATCCCGAAACCGGCCAATGCGAAGATTGAGTTGACGAGGATAAAGGGGGCAGAAACGGCAGCAGCCTGCTTCGGGATGGCCCACCCCATCAGCAATAACAACGGTGTCAGAAAGATGCCTCCTCCGATACCCAACAGGCCGGAGAGCAGACCGATCATCGCGCCCAATGTAAGCGCAGGCAACAGGGGGAGCTCACGATAGTTTGCCGGTTCGATGCGTTGCGCCATCAACCGCCATGCGCTGAACAACAACACGATACCCAGCAATATTTTGAAGGGGGTCGATGGCAACTGCATCGTACCGCCCAGCCATGCCATCGGAATGGAGCCCAGCATGAAAGGCAGGAACAAGCGCCAACTGAAGTGCCCCGCTCGGGCAAATTCGATGGTCGCTATCGTC
This sequence comes from uncultured Sideroxydans sp., assembly GCA_964604485.1. Lineage (GTDB taxonomy): Bacteria > Pseudomonadota > Gammaproteobacteria > Burkholderiales > Gallionellaceae > Sideroxyarcus. The sequence goes on along the minus strand of CAZRZH010000125.1, from coordinate 3,668 downwards.
GAGACCAGCACGTTCAATACGAGCGCAGTGGGGCGTATTTCTGCCAACGACTGACCCGCCAACACCATCACCGCGATGTAACCCGAGCCACCTGCGTGCCCAACGGTGGCGTATAGCAACGCCACCATGAAGAAGGAAAGCCCCAGGACCAACGTGATGTCCATCTCAGATCTTTGGAAGAGTTACACCGACTTGCCCCTGGTACTTGCCACCACGGTCTTTGTACGAGATCTCGCACACTTCGTCGCTCTCGAAGAACAACACTTGCGCCACGCCTTCGTTGGCGTAAATTTTTGCGGGCAGCGGCGTGGTGTTGGAAAATTCCAGCGTCACATAACCTTCCCATTCCGGCTCGAACGGTGTGACGTTGACGATGATGCCGCAGCGCGCGTAAGTGGATTTACCCAGACACACGGTCAGCACACTGCGCGGAATGCGGAAATATTCCACGGTACGCGCCAAGGCGAATGAATTGGGCGGGATGATGCAATAGTCGGCCTCGACGCTCACGAAGGAACTGGGGTCGAAGTTCTTGGGATCGACGATGGTGCTGTTGATGTTGGTGAACAGTTTGAATTCGCGCGAGCAACGGATATCGTAACCGTAACTCGACGTACCGTAAGACACGATTTTCTGCCCGTTCACTTCCTTCACCTGATTCGGCTCGAACGGTTCGATCATGCCGTGCTGCTCGCACATACGGCGAATCCATTTGTCTGACTTGATGCTCATTGCAACTTCCCTGGTGAATTTGTGCGAGCGCGATTTTACCCAAATTCCTCGGTGGCGCGTGGCTTTTGCTACAATCGCGTCCTCTTCGAAAAAGCAAAAGCGAGCGAGGCGGATGCAATGCAAGGCGCACGGCGCGCAGAAACCGGAATGCACATTTAGTGCATGAGGATTTCGAGCACCACGCAACGCCACAGTGCACCGCCGCAGCCGCTTTTTAAGGAACCAAGCAATATGCCCCGCAAAATACTCGTTACTTCCGCCCTGCCTTATGCCAACGGCAGCATCCATTTGGGCCATCTGGTCGAATACATCCAGACCGACATCTGGGCACGTTTCCAGAAAATGCGCGGCAACACTTGCCACTACGTATGCGCCGACGACACCCACGGCACACCCATCATGTTGCGCGCCGAAAAAGAGGGCATTACGCCCGAACAACTGATCAACCGCGTGTGGCAGGAACACTTCGACGACTTCGCCGCTTTCCACGTGTTATTCGACAACTACGGCTCGACCAATTCGGACGAAACCAAAAAATCCGCCCAGAACATTTACCGCACGCTGAAAACCAACGGCCTGATCGAGGTGCGCTCCATCGAGCAGTATTACGATCCGGTCAAAAACATGTTCCTGCCGGACCGTTTCATCAAGGGTGAATGCCCGAAGTGCCACGCCAAAGATCAATACGGCGATAACTGCGAAGCCTGCGGCGCGGCGTATGCGCCGACCGATCTGATCAATCCGTTCTCCGCCGTGTCCGGTGCCAAACCGGAACTGCGCAACTCCGACCATTATTTCTTCAAACTTTCCGCCGATACCTGCCAGCAATTCTTGCGCGAATGGACACGCAGCGGCGCGCTGCAAGCCGAGGCCGCCAACAAGATGCAGGAATGGCTGGGCGCAGAGGGAGAGAACAAATTAACTGACTGGGACATCTCGCGCGACGCACCGTATTTTGGTTTCGAAATTCCCGATGCACCGGGCAAATATTTCTACGTGTGGCTGGATGCGCCGGTGGGGTACATGGGCAGCTTCAAACAGTTGTGCGACAAAAACTCCCCCACCCCAACCCCTCCCCCGGCGGGAGAGGGGCTAATCCCAAAGCCGCTTGACACAGGCTCCCTCTCCCAACGGGGGAGGGCGGGGGGAGGGGGCACGCCCTTGAATTTCGACGACTACTGGAAGCCAGGCTCCGATGCCGAGCTCTACCATTTCATCGGCAAAGACATCCTTTACTTCCACGCGCTGTTCTGGCCGGCGATGTTGCAACACGCCGGTTTCCGCACGCCGACCAAGCTGTTCGCCCACGGTTTCCTCACCGTGAACGGCGAGAAGATGAGCAAATCGCGCGGCACGTTTATCACTGCGCGCAGCTACATCGACCACATCAAGAACACCGAATACCTGCGTTACTACTACGCCGCAAAACTCAACGGCTCGATGGAAGACATCGACCTGAATCTCGATGATTTCGTGGCAAAGGTGAACAGCGATTTGATCGGGAAGTACATCAATATTGCGAGTCGTTGTGCGGGGTTCATCAGCAAAAAATTCGACGGCAAGCTCGCGAATTCACCTGATAGCCGCAACGAGAACTCACTCGTGGAATTCGCAACTTCTTTTGGAGAAGCAAAACGTGCAGCTACCACCATATCTGATGCTTTTGAAAAAAGAGATTTTTCAAAAGCGTTGAGGGAAATTATGAATTTTGCGGACAGCGCAAATCAATTCGTTGACCAATACAAACCTTGGGTAATGGCTAAAGAAGCAGGAAAAGAAGATGAGCTTCACCAAGTCTGCACACTTACATTGAATATGTTCCGTTGGCTGACGATATTCCTCAAACCTGTATTGCCAGAGCTAGCCAAAAATGTAGAGACTTTTCTCAATATTCCGCCATTGAATTGGAATGATGCTCAAACATCGTTACCTGCAGCACACGCTATCAACGAGTACAAACATCTAATGACCCGCCTCGACCCGAAACTCATTGAAGTCATGGTCGCCGCCAACCAAGAAAGCCTGAAACCCATGCCCGACTCGCATTCTCAAACGCGCCACGCCGAGCACCAGCAGCATGCCATCTCACCCATCGCCGAAACCATCTCCATCGATGACTTCAGCAAGATCGATCTGCGCGTGGCGCACATCGTCAATGCGGAACATGTGGACGGTGCGGAGAAATTATTAAAGCTGACGCTGGACATCGGTGAAGCACAACCGCGCACCGTGTTCGCAGGCATCAAGTCGGCTTACGACCCGGAGAAACTCAAAGGCCGCATGACGGTGATGGTGGCCAACCTCGCACCGCGCAAAATGAAGTTCGGTTTGTCGGAGGGCATGGTGTTGGCGGCTTCGGGTGAAACACCGGGATTATTTATCCTGTCACCGGATGACGGGGCGCAACCCGGGATGCGTATCAAGTGAAAGCGTGGTGTTAACAACCTATTCGGAATCTACGGCGTAATTTCTCGCTGACCCAGTCTGCAAAAGAGCAAAACCCTATCGGTTTGCGGCTATTTGCTCCCGCCCAATACTTGGGAGAAAGCATCCCTCAACAACGCCGACTTGATCGGTTTATAAAGAATAAATAGCCCGGCATCTTTTGCCGCTTGGAATATCTCTGTGCGAATATCTCCCGTGATCAGGATCGCGGGGATTCCACTGCCCCAAAGTTGGCGCATCAAGGCGATCGCTTCGATTCCATTAATCGGACCACCCAGACCATAATCCGAGATGATGATGTCGATGGAATCATGGTGTCGATCCAACTTCTCCATCATGCGCTCGGCGGATTCGGCGGTGACTACCGAGCATCCCCATGTCGTCAACAATTCACTCAAACCCTCCCGAATTGCATGTTCGTTTTCGATGACTGCAACCCGCAGGCCCTGTAATTCCACAGCGTGCATTTGAGTGTTCGGTTTCGACGGAGA